>DATDKX010000114.1:0-10082 GCA_036519615.1 Propionibacteriaceae bacterium | reverse complement strand
TGATTCCGTTCATCCGCGACGAGGTTGCAGCACGTGGACCGATCAGCGCCAGAGATCTGGAAGTTGCCGAGGAGCGAGATCGCAGCAACTGGGGGTGGAACTGGTCGCGCGTGAAGACGGTCTTGGAGTGGCTGTTCTACGTTGGCGAGGTCACGTCGGCGTATCGAAACGCCCAGTTCGAAAGGGTTTACGACCTCCCTGAGCGGGTGATTCCCCATGCGGTGCTCGCCATGCCAACTCCGACACCACAAGAGTCGGTGACAGGTCTCATCCGACGCGCCGCGCGAGCCCTTGGCGTCGCGAGCGAGTCGTGCCTACGTGACTATTTCCGGACTCGCTTGAACATGACGCGGCAGGCCATCGCGACTCTTGTCGAGAGCGGGGAGCTGATCCCGGTTGCGGTGGATCGGACTGGCAGTCGGCCTTGGTATCTGTGGCATGAGGCGCGGGTGCCGCGTCGGATTTTCACCCGTGCACTGTTGAGCCCGTTCGACTCGATGATCTTCGAACGAGCACGCCTGGAGCGCCTCTTCGACTTCAGCTATCGAATCGAGATCTACGTGCCAGGGCCGAAGCGCATCCATGGCTATTACGTCTATCCGTTCCTGCTCGACCAGGATTTTGTGGCCAGGGTTGATCTCAAGGCGGACCGAACCCGTGGCGTGCTTCGGGTGAATGCTGCGTGGCTGGAACCCGCTCACGACTCGTTCGACGTAGCGACTGAGCTGGCTGCCGAGCTCAAGATCATGGCCGAGTGGCTTGGTCTGGAGGACGTGGAAGTGCTGCCGCGAGGGGACCTGGCGCCCGCGCTGACTGCCGTCCGAGGATGAGCACCGGTCTCGAGTGAGCGGTGTCATAGCCTGACTGGCTTACCATGGAGGCCGCGCTGTGGCACTTCTACGATGGAAGAATCCTGGCGTTAAGCCCCAGCGGCGTAAGGGAACATCTCGGCGCCGGAGACCGTGCAGATAAGTGATAACTACGTAAGGGAGCCAGTTTCCGTGGCTTTGATGGATAGGCTGCTGCGCTTCGGCGAGGGCAAACTTCTCAAGCAGCTCAGCAATATCGCCAAACAGGTGAACGCCATAGAAGACGACTTTGTCGCGATGAGCGACGAGGAGCTCCGTGGCCAAACCGCGGAATTCAGGGCGCGCTATGACAAGGGTGAGGCGCTTGAGTCGCTGCTGCCTGAGGCGTTCGCGACGGTACGCGAAGCCAGCCGCCGCGTGCTGGATAAGCGGCACTTTGACGTTCAGGTCATGGGCGGCGCCGCGCTGCATATGGGCAATATCGCTGAGATGAAGACTGGTGAGGGCAAGACGCTGGTAGCGACCATGCCGTCCTACCTCAACGCGCTGACCGGACGCGGCGTCCATATCGTCACGGTCAATGACTATCTGGCCAAACGCGACTCAGAGTGGATGGGACGTATCCACCACTTTCTGGGGATGGAGGTCGGCGCGATCCTCTCCCAGATGGATCCCGACAGTCGTCGCAGGGCGTATCGGGCCGACATCACGTATGGCACAAACAATGAATTCGGCTTCGACTACTTACGCGACAACATGGCGCTCAACCTCGAAGACTGTGTGCAGCGTGGGCATCACTACGCCATTGTTGACGAGGTCGACTCGATCTTGATCGACGAAGCGCGTACACCATTGATCATTTCCGGTCCGGCGGAGGACACCGGCAAGTGGTATCCCGAGTTCGCCAAGCTCGTGAACCGATTGCGGCGCGATGAGCATTACGAGGTCGATGAGAAGAAAAAGACCGTAGCGATCAATGAGGTGGGCATCGACGCGGTCGAGGATTGGCTTGGCATTGGGAATCTGTACGAGTCAGCCAACACGCCGCTGATCTCCTACCTCAACAACGCCATTAAGGCGAAGGAGCTGTTCAAGCTCGACCGCGATTACGTGGTGATCAACGGCGAAGTACTGATCGTCGACGAGCACACCGGGCGCACCTTGATCGGACGCCGCTACAACGAGGGACTGCACCAGGCCATTGAGGCCAAAGAAGGCGTGCAGATTCGCGAGGAGTATCAGACACTCGCCACGATCAGCCTGCAGAACTACTTCCGCATGTACGAAAAGCTCGCGGGTATGACGGGCACTGCGCTCACCGAGGCCAGCGAGTTCCAGAAGATCTACGGGCTCGGCGTGGTACCGATACCAACCAATATGCCGATGATCCGCGGCGACCAGCGGGACCTGATCTACCGCACCGAAGAGGCCAAGTTCGAAGCCATTGTCAAAGACGTGGCGGAGCGGCACGAGAATGGTCAGCCGGTGCTCATCGGCACCGCATCGGTTGCCAAATCCGAGATCTTGTCCGGCCTGTTGAAGCGGGCCGGAGTCAAACACGAGGTGCTCAACGCCAAGCAGCATGAGCGTGAGGCGGCCATCATCGCGATGGCCGGCGCAAAGGGCGCGGTTACGGTAGCCACCAATATGGCCGGCCGCGGTACCGACATCATCTTGGGCGGCAACGCCGAATTCCTGGCCGACAAGCAGCTGCACGATTCCGGCATCGATGCGCTGGAAAACTCCGAAGAGTACGAGAAGCTTTATCCGGAACTGCTTGAAGAACTCGAGAAGCAAACCGGAGCCGGGCACGATGAGGTTGTCGAGCTTGGCGGTCTCTACGTCGTCGGATCAGAGCGGCACGAGTCGCGCCGAATCGACAATCAGCTGCGTGGCCGTTCCGGCCGGCAAGGCGATCCGGGGGAGAGCAGGTTCTATCTCTCTCTCGGTGACGACCTGATGCGGCTGTTCAAATCGGACATCGTGGACTGGGTTCTCCAGGCTCTCAAGATGCCTGACGATGTGCCCATCGAGAACAAGCGGGTGACCGCTTCCATCGCGAGTGCGCAAAGCCAGGTTGAGGCGCAAAACTTCGAAATCCGCAAGAACCTTCTCAAGTACGACGACGTCATGAATCGCCAGCGGCATGCCGTCTACAGCGATCGTCGGAAGGTGCTGGAAGGCGCCGATGTGGAGTCGCGACTTCGGGCCACCGTCGACACCGTGATCGAGCAATACGTCATCGGAGCGACGGAGGGCTTTGCCGAAGACTGGGATCTGGAGCAGCTGTGGAGCAATATGAACACGCTGTATCCGGTGTCTTTGGTACGCGAGGACTATGAGGAGCGCGACGACCTCGACCGGCAGCTGCTCATCGATGACTTCAAGGCTGATGCCCAGGCCGCGTACGACAGGCGCGAGGAGAGCCTCGGCGAAGAGGTCATGCGGGAGCTCGAGCGCCGAGTGCTGCTGACCGTCTTGGACCGTAAGTGGCGTGAGCACCTTTATGAAATGGATTACCTCCGCGAGGGCATCGGCTTGCGAGCGATGGCGCAGCGCGATCCGTTGGTGGAATACCAGCGCGAAGGCGGCGACATGTTCAACGTCATGATGGAAGCTTTCATGGAAGAGGTCGTGGGTTACGTCTTCCACCTCGACGTGGAGGTCCAGGAGGCGCCTCAAGTCGGGGTCGTCGCTGGCTCCGATGGGCAAGCGGTGCAGATCGGATCAGGCCAGATCGGAGCAGGCCGGACCGATTCGGGTAGTCAAAATGGTCACGACCGTGGTCGACATCTCGTGGAATCTGGACCCGATCCGGATGGCCCAGGGGTGGCCGTGCACGCCGTCGAGGAGGATGAGCCCGAGGCCGCCTCATTGCTGGAGGAACCGATCGCCGCGCCGCCACAGATAAGGGCCAAGGGCCTGGCCGGCCAGACCGGCTCCCGTACACCGCTCAGCTACTCTGCACCGGCCGAGGACGGATCAGTTACGACTGCCAGCAAGACGGCAAACAAGGCTGACGACCCGTACGCCAACGTAGGCCGCAATGCACCGTGTCCGTGCGGCTCCGGCAAGAAGTTCAAGATGTGTCACGGACGACCCGGCGCCGTCTAGTCGGCCGCCTCGGCCCAGCGTGATCATTTTCCGCAATCCTTGGGGGTCGCTGCCATGCCCATGAGTTCATGAGCCGCGCTGGCATTGTCGCGGTTTCCGCGGCGGCCGTCCTCGCCGCTGGCGGCATCGGCGCTGCAGCCGTACTCAGCCGTCCTGACGCCCAATCGCTCGCCAGCAGCTCCACCTCAGCGAGTTCAGCAGCGCCCACAGTTACGCCCTCACCGACCCAAACACCGACACCGCGTCCCGAGTCCACTGATCCACTGGTAGGCGGCAAGGTCAGCAACCATGCAGTGATCGCGGCCAAGGTCGAAAATATTGCGGCGGCCAGGCCGCAGGTCGGCTTGAGTCTGGCCGACATCACCTTCATCGAGGAAGTCGAGGGCGCCCAGACTCGCCTGATTGCGGTTTACCACACGCAGTTCCCCAAGCGGCTTGGCCCGATTCGCAGTGCCCGCAGCACCGATGTCCAGCTCCTTCCGCTGTTCGGCAAACCTGGGCTGGTCTACTCGGGCGCGAATTCCTCCGTCCAGCGCAAGATCAATAACGGCGCAATCGTGCCGATCCCGCGGTCGACCCGCGACCACCGTCGGGTTGCGCCGCACAACGTCTTTGTGAACATGGCGGCAATCGCCCGGTCGACCAAGCTGCGCGAAGCCACCCCAATCGGCTGGACTTTCAGCGACGTCGTACCCAACACCGCTTCCAAGACCTCGGTCAAAATACGCGTCGGACATGACACGTTCAGCTTCGGTTACTCCTCCGGTCGCTACACCGTGCGCTGGAACGGTTCTCGGTACACCGACGGCGACACCAAAGCGATTACTAAGACCGACAATGTCGTGATCATGAAGGTGCACAACCATCCAGACGGCAATCGCGATGTCTTGGGTGCACCCTCGGTTCAGTCCGACACGGTCGGCAAGGGTGCAGTAACGATCTATCGCGACGGGAAGAAGATCAGCGGCCAATGGAAACGGACCAAAGCGTCCGCGCCACTGCGTCTTACCGACAAATCCGGCGACCCGATCGCTCTGAAGCCGGGGCAGACCTGGGTCGCGCTTGCCGGCTAGCTGACGCCTCTAGGGCGGTGGCAGGGTGACTCCAAACCCCGTCATCGCCAGACGCAGCAGCACTTGGCCGGGTCTCAACAAGTCGGCGATCTTGACTGCTGAGAGGACCTCAAGCTCGGCCAGTCGAGCGCGGTATTCATCGGCACCATCGAGTCGTGCCCGCTGCAACTCCGCGACATTCAGCCAGACCTTTTGACGAGCCTCGTGAAGGAAACGCCGTGAACTCAGCCGGTTGGCCGGTGTAAGTATTCGGTCCAACAGGCTCCGGGTGCCGCCGATGGCACGATCTTCGGCCGTCACTCGGCTGGCCAATATCTTGTCAATGCGCTCATGATCACGACGGCGGCTGTCGAGCAACAAGGGATCTTGGAAATCTTGATCAGTGATCACCGAAAGGGTCGCCTGTGGCAGGTCGTAGTTGATGTGGGCGTTCATCCCTAAGAGTAGATGAATAAGGGTCGGCAGCTTCGGATCCGCCTGGAAAGCGAGCCGCCATGGTCGCGGCACAGAGAGGTCCGCTTGATCGGCGTCATGCGCCACGATGAACAGGTCAGCGAAGGCGATATCCCAGCGCACGACCCACTGGGGATCCTCGAAGAACGCACTGTCAACAGCCTCTCCAACGGCCTCTGTAGTCCGCTGATAAGTCTTGACGAAGATTCGCCGGTGCACCTGATCATTGGGCAGCGCGTCTATTCGCTGCTGCAGCCTGGCGACGACATCGCCGATTGTGAATGCAGGTTGGCTCGTACCGCCCTGAGGGCGTCCAAGGGCATCGTGCATAGTGCCAGTCTTCCTGGATACCCATTCAGGACTAAGGATTGGGCCCGCCGACGCAGCCGAAATAGACAGGCTCAATGGGCATTGGTACAGCCGCGAAATAGATATCCACAGATTGGCCCTGAGGAGGTTACGCAACGACTGCTACTTCAGTCACCCTGGTGAGCGTCCAAACCGAGGAGCTTCCATGTCAACGACTTCGACGCCGTCGCGACCGCCACGGGTCCAGTGGCTGATCGACAGCCGGCCCCCCAGCCTCACCTGGGCGCGACCATCACCTCCGCAATGTAATCAGCCGCAGCTGGACTTGATTGATCAAGAACCGGGCTACGCCGAGCCAACCGCGGGCAACGATCGAGGTGTCCGAATGAGCACGGTCAAGGCGCGCTGGGCGGCGCGGCCGCGACGCGGGCTACCTGATGCCCAGGAGTGGAGTGCCAAGCTCGCGTTGGCGATCACGCAGACGTTGGTAGGCCAGCGTCCGGTTGCTCAGCTCAGTCGCTGGGTGGTTGATGAGGTGCTGGCCGCGATCAGCATGTACCAGCGACGCAGCCTGCGAACGCATGGGCGGAAAGCCATGCCCGCTGCGCTGCGTTCGGTACGTGTCCAGCATCCCGATCCCGAGGTGGCCGAGGTCTCGGCACATGTGGTGATCGGCAAACGATCAGCGGCCATGGCATTTCGACTGGAAGCGCTGGGCGACCGCTGGCTGTGTACGGCGTTGGAGCTCGGCGCTCACTGGAGGTCGGCCATGCGTCCTGAGCACGTCGACGGGCGCCAGCCCGCACAGCGTGGTGCGAGTTAGACCACCAGCGAGGACTGGATGGAGTACTGCGCCGCGTGGTACATGTGGCGGCCGAATTCGACGAACTGGCCGACATCGTCGTACGCGATGCGGTCGACGGTCAGGCATGCCGCCGGTGTCTCGGCATCGAGAAGCTCCGCCTCGTCATCGGTCATCAGCCGGGCCGAAATCTGTTGATGGGCGATCTTGAGGTTGACACCAAGTGACCGCAGGCAGGCGTACAGGCTCTTGCTCTGCATGTCCTCTTCAGTGATCTCGAAACGGATCGGTAGGTAGTTCGTGAGAATGGCAAGCGGCACATCATCGGCGAGCCGTAGTCTTCTGATCTTGATGAATTCCGACTCCGAAACAGCTGCAGCATCGATGGCGTCGCGAATGTCTTGATCGAGCGGGCCGACGGAGTATTCGAGCAGCCGAGTACTCGGAATTTTGCCAGCCTTGATGATGTCCTCATTGAGGCTGCTGAGCGCTTCAGTTCGCCGGAATTGTGAACGTACGACCTGGGTGCCAACTCCGCGTTTGCGTACCAGCAAGCCCTTCTTGACCAGCTCCTGAATGGCCTGACGGGCGGTGGGCCGTGAGAGGCCCAGTCGGCTGGTGAGCGACAGCTCGTTCTCGAGGCGATCGCCCGGCGCTAGAGCACCAGTGTTGATGGCGTGCTCGATGGCTTGCGCAACCTGGTAGTAGAGCGGGACCGGAGAGTTGCGCTCAAGGGTGATGTCGAGCTCGCGCACCGGGGGCGCTCCTGTCATGGACGAAGCATAAAGCTGTCGCCTCGGGTTCTACAGAGTTAAAACGGTCCTTTTGTCAGAACAAATTCACTTTGTCACCGTCACCCAACGTCGGCTCCGCGCCGACTCAGCCATTGCCTCGGTAATCTCGGCTGCTCTTAGAGCGTCGTCGACAGTTGCTCCATGCGGTTTGCCCGTCGCTATCGATTGCACGAGGCGATAGGCCTCCACGACCTTGAGGTCGTCGTATCCCATGGCAATCCCCGATCCCGGGTGGAACCGCCCGAACTCGCCGTCACCAGGTGCCACATACCGAGTCACGAAGGAGGCGTTCTGATAGTCCTGATCTAGGCAGAGCTGCAGCTCGCCCATCCGCCGGAAATCCCAAGACAGAGCGCCTCGATTACCGTGCACCTCGACCCCGTAGCTGCACTGCTCGCCCACCGAAGCTCGGCTGGCCTCAAGAATTCCCCGGGCGCCTCCCTCAAAGCGCAGCAGGGCTCCGACGTAGTCCTCGTTTTCAACCTCTCCCACTGGGCCGCCTGTCCCGCGCGAGAAGTGGGACGCGGCCATGCTGACCTCCGGACGTTGGGCGACAAAGATCGCGTCGTCGCACACCAGCTCGCTGATCTCGCCGACGAGGTAGCTGCCCAGGTCCACGCCGTGGCTGGCTAGATCGCCAAGCACGCCCGAACCGGACCACTCCGTCCTGAACCGCCAGGTCAGGGCGCCTTCGGGATGAGCCGCATAATCTGCCAGCAGGCGAATGAGGACGTGGTGGATCCGGCCAAGGCGGCCGTCGATGATCAGCCGCCGCGCCAGGTCTATTGCGGGTGCGTTGCGATAGTTGAAACCCGCCGCGGATTGCACCCCGCCGGCACGTACGGCATCGCGGATCGCTCGGGTTTCGGCAGCATTGCGTCCTGCCGGCTTCTCCACCCACAGATGCTTTCCCGCCTTCACTGCGGCGACAGCTACGTCGCGATGGATGAAGTTAGGGCCGGTCACACTCACTACATCGATGTCATCGCGGGCAATGAGGTTCCGCCAGTCGGGATGCCCATCCTGGAACCCGAAAGTCTCGAGCGCGGTGGTCAATCTGTCGTCCGTAGCGTTGTCAGCAACAGCAACCAAACTCGGCTGCAGTGGAGCGTCGGGGTAGTGATGTCGCAGTCTGGCGTACGCCCGTGCGTGCACCTGACCCATCCAGCCCCAGCCAACAATGCCGATGCGCAAGGTCGGCGGCTCCTTGCTGACGTCGATCACCACTCGCTCGACTCCCGTCTACGCATGCCGCTTCGCGCGGCCCCCACTGAGCGCCAAGGGTAGGCGGCGGCGCCCGAATGGCGGTGGCAGACGGCTACCTGATCCGAGTTTCGAAAGTCCGCATTGGTCGGAAATCGACACGTGTCGACCTGATTCGAGGTTGAAAACTCCGCAATGGTCGGAATTTCGATTCTCCGTGACTTGATCTGGACTCCGAAACTCTGCATTGGTCGGAAACTTGGTGCAGTCAGGATCTCAGGGCGAGAACAGCAAGAGCAGCCCGGCGCAGGTGTAGCCGATCATCACCAGCAGCAGCGGCAACTGCCCCCGGATTGCACGATCCGCCGGCAGCAGTGCAACGGATTTCTCATGTGCGCAAATGATGCCGAACACATGCCCCCCGACAATGGCACACAGCTGCGTCACGGCGATCGCCGTTGGATGGTTGAAGATCGCCGAGTTCACTCCCATCTCGGCCGATCCGAAGACGTTCCAACCCCGACCCAGCGGGTCGGAGAAGTTGATCGCGGTCCGCTGCCCCTCAACGATGAGCAGCGTCGCATAGTGGGCGACCACGTATCCCAGCACTATTGGAAGCAGCGAACCCGCCATCAGCCGCGGGTACGCAGTAGCCGGCCGGTCGCCGTAGCGACCCATCCAGGCAGCCGCCAGGCTGAAGCTCACGAAGACGATGACGATCATCGCGAGTAGTCCGCCGGTGCCCCACAGAACCGTTGGCGCATTGGAATTCTGTACCGTTTGAATCCACCAGCTCGTGTTGGCAAAGCTGTCAAATGCTGTGCTCCCCAGTAGCGCTGCTACTACGGCGGTGGCGCCTGGAGGCGCGTGCCAGGCGTTCAGACCAGCCAAGGGATTGACCAGTCTCAGCTCATCACCGACCCGGCGCCAGATGGACATCTGGGCGATGGTGCTGGCATACACCTCGAACGGATCGGTGGCGCCGATCCAGCGCTGGCCGAAGCCGATGGCGCCCAAGATCAAAATCACCAACCAGGCCAGCGCCCACAGCCGCAGTACCGCCAACGTGGTTCTATCCGGCTGCACCAGCTCAAGCCAGCCGAATCCAAACAGGCCCACTACTGCTGGCCATACACCAACCCCAGCGGGCAGGCTGACCAGGCCCTGCTGCGGATCGATACGCGCAATTGCACAGAGTCCGCGATGGATCGTCCGCAATGGGTTCGTCGTACGCCAGAACTGGCCGAGTAGCAGCGAGATCGGCACCAGACCGACCCACATCCAGACACAAACACGAAGCCGAAGATCGGATTGGTCAACAGATCCTGGCCGGCCATCATCGCAGTCCCGCCCAGGCGTAGGTGGCCAGCACCAGCAGGCGGGCGGTGAGCTGGACGATCGGTGGTCGAGGACTGCGGTCAGCCCGGGCAGTGGGTGCCCGCCGACGTAATGGAACCGCGGCTTGCGCCACGCGAAGATCAAGATTGCGAAGGAGATCACCAGCGCCAGCACGGCGCCGACCACG
>DATDKX010000113.1:0-7091 GCA_036519615.1 Propionibacteriaceae bacterium | reverse complement strand
TCAGCGCGGCCGTCAACGCAGGATGCGGTGCACGAGGTGGCCGGGCATCATCATCTTCGGTCAGCCGGCCAAGATCATCGACAGACACCGCAGAAATCAGTCAAACAGCGGCCGGCGGTAGCCGTTGGCCCGTGGACAAATATGCCCCTGCGGATCGATCGGCTGCAGGCAGAACGGACAGGATGGTCGGCCCGCAGCAACGAGGGCCTGGGCGCGGGCCACAAAATCGCGCGCATACGAGGCGGTGATCTTGACCACGAACACCTCGTCGGCATCGATCTCGTCAGGTTGTTCGGCGGCCGAGCCGGATGTTGCACCCGCCGGCTCTTCATCATCAACATCGACATTGGAAAACAGCTCGATGACGATGCGGTCAATACTGGGATCCCAGGCGATCGTCATGGTGCCAACGCGAAATTCCTCGTTGATCGGCGCATCCAAGGGATCGGTGTCACGCGCGGTCGACGAAGCTGGCGGGACGTCCACCTGGCCTGCGCTCCTGCGCTGTACCTCATCGAGCACCCGGTCTAGGTGTTCGGCTAGCACCGAAAGCTGCTGCTTCTCGCACACCACACTGGTCAGGCGATTGCCCTCCCGTGCCTGCAGGAAGAACGTCCGTTCGCCAGGCTGACCAACCGTGCCGGCCACGAACCGATCGGGGGCGTCGTAGCGGTGCACCAGAATCGCCATGCGTAACAGGGTAAGTCAGTTGCTCAATTGCTCTGTAGCGCCCAGACCACCTCCCACCGCCGCATCGTCGGTCGGCTTCGGCCGCCGGCTGCGGCCCCTCTTTGGCGGGGGCGACAAGAAGGCAGACAGGTCGACCGGTGTTGAGTTGGCGGTGATCAGGTACGGCCGAGCGGCGGTGTAGCGCACAATCGAGAGGGATGCCGGGTCGACGACAATCCTCTGGAAGCTGTCCAGGTGCATGCCGAGCGCGTCGGCCAAGATGGCCTTGATGATGTCGCCGTGCGATATCGCGGCCCAAACGGCATGAGGTCCATGCTCAGCCTCGATACGGGCGTCCCAGCTGCGTACGGCGCCAATCGCTCGGGCCGACATCTCCGACATTGATTCCCCACCTGGAAAGCGGACGGCCGAGGGTTGATGCTGGACGGCGCTCCAGAGCTTGTCCTTGCTCAGTTCCCGCAGCGGCCTTCCGGTCCATTCGCCGTACGCGCACTCGACCAAGCCCTGCTCGACAGCCATGACGCACCCGTCGGATTGCGCTGAAAGCACCGCCTGAGCCGTTTGTCGGCAGCGGCGAAGTGGTGAGGTGACAATGGCCCGCAGAGGTACGCCTGAGAGGCGGCCCGCGAGCTCGGTTATCTGTTGGAGCCCAGCCTCATCTAGCTCTATGCCCGATGTCCGGCCGACAAGAACGCCCGCGGTATTGGCGGAGGTTCGACCATGGCGGATCAGCAGGACGGTGGTCATGGCGCCGAGGCTACAGAGGCGAGGTTAGAGAGGAAGGGACCGGTACCGGCCGCGTACGTAGCACAGCAGGTCGTCCGCTGGATCGGGTTGGATCTCGACCCGTTCCACAACGGCCCGCAGCAGCAGACCCCAACCAGCATGATCAGGATCCGTCTTGAGCCGCGCGCCAATCCAGCCGAGTGAGTTCTCCAGCACCGGACCCCAGTCGGTGTCTTGCCAGTGGCTGAGCGCAAAAGGACCGCCGGGGGCGGGTGCCACACCGGCGAAGGCGTCGGCCAAGGCCCGCTGTCCCCACCCCAGGAGGCTAATGGTCAGCGTCGGGCTCTCGGCTAGCACATCGGCCAGCGGGGATTCGTCGTCGATCAGTCCGATTACTTCCCCGGGATCGCCGTCAGCCACCAGGAACGAGGACAGCGTCCATCCGGCCCGGGTGCCATTAGCGGTCGCCGCCCAGATGCTGACCGGCGACGCCATTCGGCCGCGGAAGCGGCGCAGCGGATTCCGGTCCTGCTCACCTACGGCGAACGGGTGGCTGTGGTGGATCGTCACCTCACCAGTTGTACACCGCTATGGCTGATGTGGCGTGGATCACGGCACGGGGGCCGCCGCGACGACCCAGTTGTCATTTTGAGCCCCTACGGTGGACCGGGTGCCCCGCGTAGCGAGGCAATTGATTCGGGACGAGGGGCAGGCAAGGAGCGATCTCGATGGGCTGGCTGGAAGCACTGGTGCTTGGCATTGTGCAGGGCCTGACGGAGTTTCTGCCCATCTCCTCCAGCGCTCATCAGGCGATCGTCGGACAGTTCTTCGGCGGCCAGGATCCTGGTTCGGCCTTTACTGCGATTACTCAATTAGGCACCGAGAGCGCCGTGATCATCTATTTCCGAAAGGACATCGGGCTGATCATCAAGAACTGGGCGTTCGCTTTGATCGGCAAGCTTCCGCGCAATGACCCGGAGGCCCGGCTCGGCTGGCTGGTGATCATTGGTTCCATCCCAATTGTGGTGCTCGGTTTGGCGTTTCAGGACGCGATTGATCATGGGCTGAGAAACCTTTGGACCGTGGCAGCCATGCTCGCCGGCTTCGGAATCATCATCGGCGTCATCGATCAGGTCGCCGCCAATGCGCGGCCGCTGGAGTCCATGACGTGGCGGCACGGCCTGTTTCTCGGGCTAGTGCAGTCACTCGCGCTCATTCCTGGGGTTTCCCGCTCCGGCGCGACGATTGCGGGCGGGTTGGCGCTCGGCTACCAGCGCGTAGCGGCTGCCAAGTACTCGTTCCTGCTAGCCATACCGGCCGTGGTCGGCTCAGGTTTGTTCAAACTGGCAGACGTCTCCGCTGACCCGGTGCCGCCGGCTTGGGGCCCGATTGCATTGGCTACCGTGATCTCTTTTGCCATTGGTTACACGGTGATCGCGTGGTTGCTGCGTTATGTCAGTACCCACAACTTCATGCCGTTCGTGATCTATCGCATCGCACTAGCCGTGTTAGTGGCGATCTTGCTCCTCACCGGCGTGCTGAGTCCATTGCCAGCCAGCAGTGTCGGCCCGCCTGGATGATCAACTACGGCCCAACTCCGGAACGTTCCAGCGCCTCGGCGGCCACCGTCAGTGCGTTGAGCTTCTCCTCGACCGAGTCGCCGTGGGGCACTAATGCGCAGGTCGTTACCCCGGATGCAGCCAGCATCTGAAGCCCCTCGGCGATCCGATCCCGATCACCTAGCAGCGATGTCTGATCGATGAAGTCGAACGGAACCGCGGCCATGGCATCTCGATGCCGCCGACTCAAGAACAGGTCCTGCACCATGGCCGCTGTCTCACCGAACCCCATCCGCACCGCAAGCGCGTTGTAGAAGTTCTGTTCTCGGCTGCCCATGCCCCCCACATACAGCGCCGCATAGCTGCGGACTTGATCGGCGCAGCTGCGGGGGTCGGCACCGACTACTAGCGGCACGCTGGGAACGACCTCGAAACCGTCGAGGGTCTTGCCAACCCGGTTCCGGCCCGACCGCAGCCGGTCCAGCTGCTCAGGCGCGAACTTAGGAGCGTAGAAGATGGCTAACCAGCCGTCTGCCAGCTCACCGGCAAGCTCGAGATTTCTTGGCCCGACTGCCGCTAGGTAGATCGGAATATGTGCACTGACCGGAGCGATAGTGAGTTTGAGCGGCTTGCCTGCGCCGTCAGGCAAGGGCAACTGATAGTGCTCACCCTGAAAGCTGACGGTCGACCGCGATAACGCGGTGTTGATCACCGCAAGGTATTCGCGCGTGCGGTTCAGCGGCTTGTCGAACCGTACGCCATGCCAGCCCTCGGAGACCTGGGGCCCGGAGATGCCGAGGCCTAGCCGAAAACGGCCACCAGTCAGCACATCGAGCGTGGCGGCGGTCATCGCCGTCATGGCGGGTGTGCGTGCCGGAATCTGCATGACCGCGGAGCCGACGCCGATCGTCGAAGTCTGGCCAGCAAGCCAGGCAAGGACGGTCGGGCTGTCCGAGCCGTACGCCTCGGACGCCCAGACGACGGCAAAGCCAAGCGCCTCCGCGTGTCGAGTCAGCTGCAGCTGTCCGTGCGGATCGTCCGATCCGATGAGATAACCCAGATTCAGCCCAAGATCCATGGCAGACACGCTAGTGCCGATGCTTGATTGCTCCGCTCGCTGGCGCTCGCTGTGTCCGATGGCTCGCTCCGCTCGCCGCGACGTTCGCTTGAAGCCGCCGTCTTCGTCGAACCCGCCGAAACGACTTCTCGAAAGATCTTCTCAAGCTGACGTGTTTCGTCGGTTTCTCCTGCAGATCGGCGGCGCGAACATCGCGAGCACGGATCGCGCTTGGTCGCCGCCTACTTCGTCGTCGCTCCGAGACGAAGACATGTCCCCTCGCTCCTCCTCAGCACGACGGCGCGCGATCCGTTAGGCCGTTAGGGTCTCCCCATGGAAACTCGGCAGGTCGGGTGCAGCGGGCTGCGGGTGTCGCGGCTCGGGCTCGGCACCATGACCTGGGGCCGCGACACCTCGGCGGAGAACGCGCGTGCGCTGCTGGAGATGTTCTGCGAGGCAGGCGGCTCGTTGGTCGACACGGCCGCCGCGTACGGGGCAGGCGACGCCGAGCGAATTGTTGGCCGACTGGTGCGCGAGATCGGCAACCGGGATGAGGTCGTCATTGCGACGAAAGCCGGGTTTGTGATCAGGAACGGTAAGCGCATCGTCGACACATCTCGACGTGCTCTGCTTCGTGATCTTGATGGATCGCTGCGGCGGCTGCAGAGCGACTACATCGATCTGTGGCAGATCCATGCCTGGGGCGAGGCTCCGTTGGAAGAATCGCTGGAAGCAATCGATTACGCGGTCTCGACCGGACGGGTGCGCTACGCCGGAGTCTCAAACTTTGTGGGCTGGCAAACTGCGCAGGCCGCGACCTGGCAACGGGCCTTTCCGGGGCGTACGCCACTGATCAGCGCCCAGGTCGAGTACTCGTTGCTCGCTCGACGCGCCGAGGTCGAGGTGCTGCCCGCCGTTCGGGCCTTTGGTATGGGCTTCTTCCCCTGGTCGCCGCTAGGGCGTGGTGTGCTGACCGGACAGTATCGGAGTGGCACGCCGCGTGGGTCGCGGGCGGCGACTGATCACTTTGCCTGGTTCGTGGAGCCTTATCTGGAACCGCGCAGCCGTGGGGTGGTGGAGGCGGTGGTCCGAGCCGCCGAGGGACTGGATTTCAGTCCGCTGCAAGTCGCATTGCTCTGGGTACGGGATGCGCCGGGAGTCACCGCTCCGCTGCTCGGCGCTAGGACTGCCGGCCAGCTGGCGCCGGCGCTGGCCGTTGAAAGCCAGGTGCTACCGGCCGAGATTGCCTCGGCTCTCGATGATGTTTCCGGCGGACCTAACGCTGCTCGACGTGGGCCGGTTTGAGTCAAGCGCCGCGCAGTCGATTAAGGGCGCATGCGAATGATCTTGCGACGGATCCATGCGTCTCGGGTGCCGTCGCGGTAGCGACGCAGCCGGGCAAGCTCCCAGCCGCCGTACTCGGCATGATCAGTCAACAATTGGCGAACGGCGTTACGCGAGAGATGGCGGCCCAATCGGACCCGCTCCACCTGGTACTCGACACTTCCCACGGCCATAGGCGGCCAGCATAGTGGGCGCTCAGGCTTGATCAAGGAACCGGTCCAGCACCCGCGCCCCGAACTCCAGCGAATCGGTCGGGACCCGTTCATCGACGCCGTGGAACATGCTCATGAAGTCCAGCTCGGGCGGCAGGCGCAGCGGGGTAAAGCCGAAACACTTGATGCCGGCGCGGTGCCAAGCCTTCCCGTCGGTACCCGCGGTAGAGAGGAATGGCACCGCCCTGGCACCCGGATCCTCCGCTCCCAAAGACGCCTGCATTGCCTCAACCAGCGCACCAGAGAACTGTGTCTCCACCGACGGCTGATGGTTCACCACCTCATAACGAACGTTGTCGCCGATCAGCTCGTTGATGGTGGCGTAAAACTCATCCTCACCGCCTGGCACGAACCGGCCGTCAATGGCAGCCGTGGCCTTGCTCGGGATCACATTGTGCTTGTAGCCGGCGGAGAGCATCGTCGGATTGGCGGTGTTGGAAATCGTCGCACCGATCACGCGCGCGATGATGCCGAGTCGAGGGAGGTTCTCCTCAAGACGATCCGGATCAAGATCAATTTCGAACGCCTCGGCGACTGCCTTGAGGAAAGCGCGCTGCGGATCGGTGATCCTTCGCGGCCACTCGTGCGAGCCGATCTTGGCAACCGCCGCACTGAGCTGTGTGATCGCGTTGTCGGGGTGGTGTAGCGAGCCATGCCCTGCGTGTCCTTCGGCAATGAGGTTGAGCCAGGCTATGCCCTTTTCGGCGGTCTGGATCAGATAGAGACGAAGATCATCGCGGACGGTGAGCGAGAAGCCGCCCACCTCTCCAATCGCCTCCTGGCAGCCTTCCAGAACTTCGGGATGCTCCTCTAGAAGCCAGCGGGCACCGAGTCCGCTGCCAGCCTCTTCGTCGGCGGTAAAGATCAACCGGAGCGGCCGTCGGGGGACTGCCCCGGCTCGGGCCCGAGCGCGTACGACGCTGAGCACCATGGCATCGAAGTGCTTCATGTCCACCGCGCCACGACCCCAGACGCAACCGTCAACCAGTTCGCCGGAGAACGGCGGTACGGACCAGTCAGCCGCATTCGCCGGCACCACATCGAGATGTCCGTGGATCAGCAGTGGCGACAGCGAGGTGTCGACACCCTCGGGTTCCCAGCGCGCCACTACCGACGTACGCCGCGGTTCCGGCTCCATCAGGTCGCTGGCGATGCCAACCTCGTCGAGCAACTTGGCCACGCGTTCGGCGGCTTCTCGCTCGCCTGGACCCGGGTCGGAGCCAAAATTCGACGTGTCGATCTGGATCAGCTCCTGGCAGAGCTCCACAACCTCGGCATCCGGCTGGTAATCCGCGTTCACCGGTTCATCTTGTCTGATGCGGCTGACCACTGCCGCTGGCCCCAATAAGAACTCTTCGGCGAGACGGCGCAAATTGCTATAGTTCGTGGGCGCCCCGCGAGGAGCAGCCACAGGTCCGGGTGGCGGAATAGGTAGACGCGCTAGCTTGAGGTGCTAGTGCCCGTAACAGGGCATGGGGGTTCAAGTCCCCCCTCGGACACTCA
>DATDKX010000112.1:0-4128 GCA_036519615.1 Propionibacteriaceae bacterium | reverse complement strand
TGGCGGTCCTACGCCACCCAGCACCTGTGGACTGCTCTCGACCAGTCTGTGAACGATTGGCCGCCGAAGAAGGAGAGATGATGCCTGCAATGCAATTCCGCACAGTGAATAGTCCGGTCGGTCCGCTGACGCTGGCCGGCAAGGACGGCCGTCTGATGCATCTTGTGATGGTCGACCAGGCCCATGAGCCGAGTCATGGCGGTTGGGAGCGCGACGACAAGGCGTTCTCAGACGCAGTCGAGCAGCTCGAAGAGTACTTCGCTGGCGAGCGCCGAGAATTCGACCTCGATCTCGATCTGGTCGGAACGATGTTCCAGCGCCGAGTTTGGAAAACCCTGCTGATGATTCCCTACGGGGAAACCAGCTCGTACGGCCAAATCGCCGAACAGATCGGCTCGCCGGGAGCATTCCGTGCGGTTGGCCTGGCCAACGGCCGCAATCCGATCGGGATCATCGTGCCGTGTCATCGGGTGATCGGTGCCAATGGCAGCCTCACCGGGTACGGCGGTGGGTTGGAACGAAAAAGGATGCTGCTGGAATTCGAAAGAGGCCGGACTCGGTCTTGACCCGGCAATGCCTGCGCGGCGTCGCCGTGTCAGCGGTTCGGGCTAGCCGTTGGTAGCGGCGTCGGCGAGGCTGAGGTACCCACCGTCGACAAGGGTGATGGCACCGCCGTTGGCGTCCCGCTGACCTCGGCATTGACTTTGCAATCTCGGAGATCGACTTCCAGCCGCGTTTGGATGGACTGTAGCCGGCGGACGATGTCATCGAGCTGCTGGAGGTTCACGGCGGTGATCGCCGGGCCGACCTCACTCAAGATCGTGGCGACGTCTTGGGCGTGGTTGATCACTCGGAGGCAGGCGGCATTGACTTGAGCACTGGCCGCGGCGGGCTCACTCTGGCCGACGACGGGCGACGGGCTCGTCGATGGAGCGCTCTGAGCGGCCGAGAAGTCAGAGGTGCTCCTGTTCAAGAAGCCGACGATAAGAACGCCGATGGCTACGCCGGCGACAAACGTAAGTGCCGGGATCCACCAGCGAGATCGTCCCTCGGGCCGCACAGCTCCGTCATCGAATGGGCGTTGCGAATTGGTGCTAGCCACGCGGCGCCTCCTAGGATGGAGCGGCTAGATGATCTTCGATCGTGAACGGCGCTCAACGCGCCGCTCGGTCGGGCGGGGGCGGCCAATGCAGTCGGTGAAGCGGTCTTGGGTGGGCCAAGCCGCCTCGGTGGTCTCTTCTGGCCTCGGCAGAGGTTATCGCTTTATCGTCATCACGCTTCGTTGGATTGTTCTTCTTGGTTGGGTGTCGGCCGCCGTGGCGCTGACCGTAGCCGTGCCGTACCGGCCAGATACCACCACTACTACCAACTTCGGCGAACTGTTACCCGCTGATAGCCCCGTTTTCAGGGTGGAGCAGCGCATTCTCCAAGAGTTTCGGGTGCCACTGCTCTCTGGCACCACAGTCGTCGTGCACCAGGCTGATGGGCTGAGTTTGCTGACCCGTGCCGACTCGCTGCTGTGGGGGCTCGCGACGACGCAGGACACGTTGCAGTCAGGCAACCAGCCGAAGGCGGGCACCATTGCGGCAGCGATCCCGGTGCCGACCGACCGCGCAGATGTCGCCGTCACATACCTGTACGTTGCGCCCGGCACGGGCCTGCGCGATGAGGTGCAACTCGCCGACAGATACGCCGCGCACTTCAGTAACCAGCCGGATGTCGGCTCGTACGTGACAGGCTTTGTCCCGGCCCAGATTGCCCAGCTCAACTACCTCGACTCGCGTTTGCGTTTGTTCGAAGTCGCCAGCGTGCTGGTGATCATGGCACTGGTTGCCTTCGCTTTTCGTTCGTTGCTGGCGCCACTGGTCGTGGTGGGCGTCGCAGCCGTCGGCTACCTGGTGTACTTCCCGCTGTTGTCCAGCTTCGCTGCGGCGTCGGGCTTCACGGTGCCGGCCCAGCTCGAGCCCGTCTTGGTTGCTCTGCTGTTGGGTGTCGTTACCGACTACTGCGTATTGCTCTTCTCAGCATTTCGAGATGAGCTTCGCAGTGGACTGGATCGCAAAGAGGCTGCCCGCGCCGCTCTGCGCGTCAACGCGCGCATCATTGCCGTGGCCGGCCTGACTGTCGCTGGCGGCACCATCTCCCTGCTGGCTGCACCGTTTCATGTCTTCCGAGGACTCGGCCCGGCCCTGGCTCTCACCGTGCTGGTCGGGCTTGCCGTCTGCCTGACTCTGGCGCCTGCGGTCATGACCATCCTCGGCTGGCGCCTATTCACCGTGCTCCCTGTCCGCGGTTCACAATCCCGGAATGGTTTCATCCGCGTTCGAGCCCGTCGCAGGCGTCATCTCGGGCTGGCGCTGCTGACGCGCCGCTCGGCGGCGCTGCTTGTTGTCATCGCTGTCGGCGGCGGCCTCGCGCTGGCAGCCGTCCCGCTCACCCATGCCCGGCTGGACCTCTCCTTTGTTGCCGCCCTGCCGAAAGACGACAGCGTCGCCGAAGGCGCGGACCTACTGGCCTTGGCCGGCCTCCGTGGCATCAGTGCACCCTCGGAGATCCTCGTAGAGAAGCCGGGCGTGGTGGCGGAGCGGCCGGAGCTGGCCCGCCTACAGATGGCCCTGGCGCAGCAGCCTGGTGTCGCCCGCGTTATAGGGCCAGCAGATCTGCCGACGAAGCAGCCGCGGGGCGTGCTGTTGTCGCAGAGCGGCAACGCGGCACGCTATCTGCTGATCTATGACAGCGACCCGCTAGGCGCCGAGGCCATCGGCCGCGTACGACAGCTGGAGTTGAATCTTCCCGATCTCGTTGCGCGGTCTGGCCTTTCCGATACCGAAGTGTCTGTTGCGGGCCAGACAGTGTTCGCGTCCACGGTTGCCCAGCTGACTCAGCGAAGCATCGCAGTCACGGTGCTGGTGGCACTCGCGATAGAACTCGTGATCTTGATCCTCTACCTCCGGGCACTCGTCGCTCCGGTGGTGCTGTTGGCGGCCAGTGCACTGAGCGTCGCAGCGGCACTGGGGCTGACGACGTACCTCTTCCAGGACATGCTTGGCCAGGAAGGGCTGACCTTCTACGCGCCGTTCGCTGCTGCGGTGCTGCTCATAGCGCTGGGCGCGGACTACACCGTCTTCTCGGTCGGAGCGATTTGGGAAGCGGCGCGCCGTCAGCCACTGGCGAAAGCGATTATGGTTGCCGTGCCCAGAACGTCCCGAGCGATTACGACGGCCGGCGTGATCTTGGCGGCGACGTTCGCGCTCGTCGCGATCATTCCGCTGGCCACGTTTCGTCAGATCGCCTTTGCGGTGACCGTCGGGCTGATGATCGACACCCTGATCGTACGGCCGGTACTGACACCGGCGTTGCTTACCGTGCTGGGCCACCGCGCCAGTTGGCCGAGTCGGCGGATCACCAGAGGTGAACGGCATCCGGCGATGGATGGTGCGGAGTCCGGCGATGGCTGAGACGACACGACGACGACGTGGTCTGTCGCCGGAACGCCGGCGTCTTCTCCTTCAAGCGCTTGGCCTGATCGGCGTCGTTGCGTTGCTCCTGTGGGGCGCGGACACCATGGCAAGGATCGGCGCCCAGACCCTGCTGTCCCGCAACATCCAGGATGCGACCGGCGTCGAGGTGCCTCCCAACGTTGATGTGCACGGCATCTTCTTTCTGCCGCAGGTGATCCGAGGTGCCTACTCCGACGTGCACGTCACTACCCAGGGCCTTACGGGTGGACCGCTGCGCATCGATCGTGTCGAATCCCAGCTTTCCGACGTTCGAGTGCCGTTCCACGATGTGTTGGTCGGTGACATTCGCCGGGTGGGCATTGGGCGTTCGGTGGAGAACCTGGATCTGACCTATGAGGATCTCAATGCCTACTTTGCGGCTACCGGTCGGCGTTTGGTGCTCGCACCCGGACGGGACGGTGCTGTCAAGGTCACTGGAAGCGTCGAGGTAGCGAATCAGACCGTGCCACTTTCCGCCGATGCGACCTTATCGGTCGAAGGCGATGCGCTTCGGATCTCACCGGAGAGCTTTCACACGGGTTCTGGGTCACTGGATGCAGCCAGCCGGTATCTGTTAGGAAAACGGCTCCATTTGCTGGTCCCGCTCGGAACGCTGCCGTTCGGGCAT
>DATDKX010000111.1:0-23628 GCA_036519615.1 Propionibacteriaceae bacterium | reverse complement strand
TGGCGACCCCAGGGAGGGTGACGCCGCCAAGAATCGCCGCACCGATGGTGGGTTCGATACCGGCTCGTACCCGCGCAAAACGCCCATCTTCCACGTCAAAGCCGACGCCGGTGTAGCAGCCATCCGGCAGCCAGGCGTACGCGGACCAGTACGAACTCACGGCTTCGCGCCAGCAAGGTCAGCCAACACCGAGGCCAAGGCAGTGACCCCGGCCAGGCAGTCCTCAGGCTCCGCCCACTCGGCGGGCGAGTGAGAGATGCCGGTCGGGTTGCGGACGAAGATCATCGCCGCCGGCACCCCGGCATTGGCAAGAATCCCGGCATCATGCCCTGCGCCAGTGCTCATCACCGGTGCATCGAGCAAACTGGCCAGCCGAGTGACGAGCGCATCGTCGAAGTCGGTGTGTGGAGTCCGCGACTCTTCGACCATGACCCCGCCCAGGCTTGCAAGCTGCCCCGCAATCTGATCAACGGTAGCGCTGAGCGCAACTTCATCGGCCGCCCGGGCATCCAGCCACGCGGTTGCCAGGCCGGCAATGGCGTTCACTCCTCCAGGCATGATGTTGATCTTGCCAACGGTCGCCAGGCTGTCATGTGCCTCCGCAGCGGCGCGCGTCGCGAGCACCAGCTGCGCGCAGCCGATCACCGCGTCCCGGCGATCGTTCAGTCTCGTCGTACCGGCATGGTTGGCCTCACCGGGAATCTCCATGCGCCAGCGGCCGTGCGCCCATAGCCCGTTGCCAACCGCTACCGGACGACCGAGGTCGATCAGTCCCCGCCCCTGCTCGATGTGCAGCTCAACGAACGACCCAACGCGAGAAAGAGCCTCCGGATCAGGGCCCAACTGCTCCGGTCGTCTTCCCGCCGCCCGCATTGCGTCTGCCATCGTCACCCCGTCGGCGTCACGCAATGCCAATGCCTGATCAGGACTCAGCACGCCGGTGATCATCCGCGATCCGACACAGGAAACGCCAAACCGGGCACCCTCCTCGTCGACGAAGCTGACTACACCGATCGGGTGGCGCGGCGTCAAGCCGTCGGCCCTCAACCGGTCGATGGCCAGCAGTGCACTCACCACGCCGAGCGGCCCGTCGAAGCCGCCGCCGTCAGGCACACTGTCTAGGTGAGAGCCGGTAACGATACCGCGGGCCCCGGACCCATCCGGATCACCCCACCAGGCCCATTGGTTTCCGATCCGATCCTCAGTCAGCTCGAGGCCGCGGCTCTCGCATTCGCCGGCAAACCATTCGCGCATCCTCAAATCGGCTTCGGTCCAGGCAAACCGTCGGTAACCCCCCGTGACCGCATCGCGCCCAATGTCCGCGATCGCCAACCATAGCTGCTCAAACGCTAATTCGCTGATGCTGCTCCTCCGAGAAAGTGCCCCGGACAATGCGCCAACACTGCCGGGCTGAGACCCGGCTGTAAAGGAGCAAGGTCCCGTGAGCAAGATCGATCAATGACTAGCCTCACAGGCCGCCTCGTCCAATGCCTCAATATGCGCTTGAGATCCTTGTATTCCGCTGGTAGTCAGAGATCCGGTTTCCTTTGGCTGCCGCCCTCTGCCACACCAGGCCGCCGTCGCTGCTCTTGATGTTGTCACCACGGATCTTTCATTCCTCGCATATCTGCTGCACCCAGGCTGGAGGTTCCTCCCCAAATATCGATAGTGGTTGGTGAGATTAATGCTCTCGTAATGCTCTCGTGGACCCGGTGATATTGGGGTGCATCGTCGCCATTTTCCTCGATTCTTCGAGACGCAAGCGCCTCGGCCTTACAACCGCTACCGTCACCTCGTGCACATCGCCGTTACTGGTTCTATTGCCATGGACCATCTGATGAAGTTCTCGGGACAGTTCGCTGAGTCGCTGCTCACCGAGCAGCTGGATCGGGTATCACTGTCCTTCCTAGTCGAGGATCTGCAGATCCGGCGCGGCGGCATCGCTCCCAACATCTGCTTTGGACTCGCGGCACTTGGATTGGACCCGCTACTCGTCGGGTCTGTCGGCGAGGACTTTGGCGATTATCGCGCTTGGCTGGAGCGACACGGCGTGCAGACCTGGCCCGTACGAGTGTCCGAAACCCAGCACACCGCGCGCTTCATCTGTACGACCGACTCAGTGAGTGCTCAGATCGGCTCGTTCTACACCGGCGCCATGGCTGAGGCGCGCGAGATCGAGCTGCAGCCGATTGCCGAACGAACCAGCGGTCTCGATCTGGTCGTGATCGCTCCGAACGATCCCGAGGCAATGCGGCGGCATACCGCGGAGTGTCGCAGCTTGGGATTCGACTTCGTCGCCGACCCCTCGCAGCAATTGGCTTGGCTGGACGGGCCGCAGATCAGACGGCTGATCGATGGGGCAACGTTCCTGTTCTCCAACGACTACGAGGACGGAATGATTCGTCAGAAGACGGGCTGGTCGCATGAGGAAATCCTGGAGCGAGCCGCCGTCCGAGTGATCACTCGTGGAGTCAAAGGGTCCAGTGTCGAGATCGCTGGTGAGCCTCGAGTGGACGTACCCGTTGCGCGGGAGGCCAGACGGGTTGACCCTACCGGCGTGGGCGACGCTTACCGCGCAGGGTTCCTCGCTGGACTCGCATGGGATGTGTCGCTGGAGCGCTGCGCCCAGATCGGTTCCATGTTGGCGAGCTATGTGATGGAGGTCGTTGGGACCCAGGAGTATCGCTTCGATGACACATTCTTAACTCGCTTCGACCAGGCGTACGGCACGGAGGCCGCCGCTGAGATCGCCCCGTACACCTCTCGCTTCCGGCTGTGAACTTTGGGGTTGGCTGGGGTCAGGTCCTGCCGAACAGCCTGCCCATCTGTAACCTTGCTTAGTGCCGAGAGCCTCCTTGGGCAAAGTTGTCCAGAACCTGGCGGAAGCGGTTAGCGATTGCACTGGTCGCAGCCGCTGTGATCTGGATACTTGTCGACAAACCTGCTGAGGGTCCTGTGTTGCTGGCTCTTAGCGTCAATCACGGCATCACCGTTGCCAATCTTCTCTCCCTTCTCTTGTTGATCATTGCTGGACTCCTTGTCCGTGTGGTCCTAGGCGAAGCTCCGCAGGCCCGGCGTCAGCAAGATCATCTCGAGGGGTCGCCACACAGGACCTCGAGTAAGGCCGTCGTACTGAGCACCAAGGTCCGCTGCGCGTGCGGCACGTTTCGGGTCGGCTCGGAGCTGCTCGAAGACCGCGGCTTGGGTCCTGATCACTCCTCAATCCCTTCCTTCATGGGGATTCGAATGCCACGCTCAGCGGCGACCTGCTCGGCCCCCTCGTAGCCAGCGTCGACGTGCCGGATCACTCCCATGCCGGGATCATTGGTCAGCACTCTGGCCAGCTTCTGCGCGGCCAAGTCCGTGCCGTCGGCAAGTGACACCTGACCGGCGTGGATCGAGCGGCCGATGCCGACCCCGCCGCCATGGTGGATGGACACCCAGGAGGCTCCCGAAGCGGTGTTGATCATGGCGTTCAGCAACGGCCAGTCCGCAATGGCGTCCGAGCCGTCGAGCATTGCCTCGGTCTCGCGGTACGGGCTGGCCACTGAACCGCAATCCAGATGATCACGACCGATGACAATCGGCGCACTGATCTTGCCCGAGGCGACGAGCTCGTTGAAGGCCAAGCCAGCCTTATCCCGCTCGCCATAGCCAAGCCAGCAAATCCGTGCTGGCAGGCCCTGGAAGCTGAGCTTCTCCTGGGCGCCGCGCAGCCACTTCTGCAGCCTGTAGTTGTCGGGGAAGAGTTCCAGGACGGCTTGATCGGTGACCTCGATGTCGTGCGGATCTCCCGACAGCGCGACCCACCGGAACGGGCCCTTGCCCTCACAAAACAGCGGCCGGATGTAGGCCGGTACGAAGCCCGGGAAGTCGAAGGCCCGTTTGCAGCCGCCCAACCGTGCCTCATCGCGGATCGAGTTCCCGTAATCGAAGACCTCAGCCCCGGCATCCTGGAACTCCACCATCGCCTGAACGTGGCGCGCCATGCTGGCCCGGGCTCGTTCGGTGAACTCCTCCGGCTTCTGCTCGGCATAGGTCGCCCAATCTTCAACACTGATTCCTTCCGGCAGGTAGGACAGCGGGTCATGAGCACTGGTTTGGTCGGTCACAACGTCGATCGGTACGCCGCGCCGCAAGAGTTCGGGGAAGACCTCGGCGCAGTTGCCGACGACACCAATAGAGGTTGCTCGCCGCTCATCTTTCGCCGCCACCGCGCGGGATACGGCCTCATCAAGATCATCAGCGATCTCGTCGAGATAGCGATGATCCACTCGGCGCTGCAGCCGTGATCGATCAACGTCGACGATCAAGCAGACGCCCTCGTTCAGCGTCACCGCCAGGGGCTGTGCGCCGCCCATACCACCGCAGCCACCGGTGAGCGTCAAAGTCCCAGCCAAAGTCCCGCCGAACCGTTTCTCCGCGACCGCGGCGAAGGTCTCGTAGGTGCCCTGCACAATGCCCTGCGTACCGATGTAAATCCATGACCCTGCCGTCATCTGGCCGTACATCGTCAGCCCAAGCTTCTCCAATCGGCGGAATTCCGGCCAGGTTGCCCAGTCCGGAACCAAGTTGGAGTTTGCCAAGATCACCCGCGGCGCCCATTCGTGGGTTTGCATAACACCAACCGGGCGCCCTGACTGGACAAGCATGGTCTCGTCAAGTGCCAGAGTCGACAGAGTGCGAACCATGGCGTCGAAGGCTCTCCAGTCTCGGGCGGCCCGGCCCGTGCCGCCGTACACGACAAGATCATCAGGGCGTTCGGCATTGTCCGGATCGAGGTTGTTCATCAGCATCCGTAGCGGAGCCTCGGTGGCCCATGATCGCGCAGTCAGCGTCGTGCCGCGGGGTGCACGTACGGGTCGGGCGCCTTCCATATTTGCCTCCCTTTGATGGGAGCTGCTCGCAATGCCGACGCTCGCAGCTCGGGTGATTGTTGATTAATTGAGACGGCCGACCACCGACTCCGCGGCCGTCACTACAGCACCAGCGCTGATCAACTCAACTGCAGTGTCGATCTCGGGTGCGAGCCAACGATCTGAACCAGGTGCCGGGGCACCGGCAGCGCGGAGGGCCGCGATGACGGCGGCGGTGGCGGGTGCGGGTTGCAGCGGCCGGCGCAGCTCAATGCCACGAGCCGCTGTCAGCAGCTCGATGGCTAGCACCCGAGTAAGGCCGTCGAGCGCACGGCGCAGTTTGCGCGCCGCCGACCAAGCCATCGAAACGTGATCCTCTTGCATAGCCGAGCTCGGAATCGAGTCCACCGAAGCGGGCACCGCCAGCCGCTTCAGCTCGGAGACGATCGCAGCCTGGGTGTACTGCGCGATCATGTGACCTGAGTCGACGCCGGGATCGGCCGCCAAGAATGCATTCATGCCGCCGTTGCGCGCCCTGTCGAGAAACCGGTCGGTACGCCGCTCGGAGATGCTGGCCAGGTCTGCCATCGCTATGGCGAGGAAGTCCAACACATAGCCAAGGGCGGCGCCGTGGAAGTTGCCGTTGGACTCCACGCGACCATCGAGAGTGATCACCGGGTTGTCGATGGCAGACCCCAACTCGATCAATGCGACCCGCTCGGCATGATCAACGGTGTCGCGTACAGCACCGGCCACCTGCGGCGCACAGCGCAATGAATAGGCGTCCTGGACCCGGGTGCAGGCCTCGGTACGGTGGCTTTCCCGGATCTCGCTGCCTGCCATGATCTTGCGCAGATTGCGTGCCGACGCGGCCTGCCCCGGATGCGGGCGCAGCGCGTGCAGATCATCGGCGAAAACGTCATCGGTACCAAGCAGACCCTCAACGCTCATTGCGGCGGTGATGTCAGCGACCTTGAGCAGCTGCCGGAGATCGATGATCGCGAGCACCAGCATGCCGAGCATCCCATCGGTGCCGTTGATCAAGGCCAGGCCCTCCTTCTCTGCCAATTTGACCGGCGTTATGCCGGCAGCTCGGAACGCATCGCTCGTCGGTCGGAGAGTTCCCGTTGGATCTCGGACGATTCCCTCCCCCATCAGGGCCAGGGCGCAGTGGGCAAGCGGTGCCAGGTCGCCGGAGCAGCCGAGGCTGCCGTACTCGTACACGACCGGCGTAAGTCCGGCGTTGACCATCGCGACGTAGCACCGCAGCGTCTCCTCACGGATGCCGGTACGGCCGGTGGCAAGAGTGGAGATCCGCAGCAGCATCAACGCCCGCACCACCTCGCGCTCGACCTCAGGTCCGGAACCCGCGGCGTGTGAGCGGACCAGGCTGCGTTGCAGCTGGCCACGAAGATCAATGGGAATGTGACGAGTCGCCAATGCCCCGAATCCGGTCGATACGCCGTAATGTGGCTCTTGATCATCCGCTAGCGCCTCGATGATTCTCCGCGACTTGCCGACCTCGGCCCAGGCCTCGTCTGCAATGACGATCTTTGCGTCGTGCCGCGCGACTGCTTCGACGTCATCGAAAGTGACCGGACCGATGCCAACTGTGACGCCGCGCTGTTCCATGAATCCCATTGGACCGCGATCAGGTCACGGCGCTGGCAGCGGGCCGCCCCGCGTGGGTGGCTGGCTCATTCAGAATTCGTGCGTCGTGCCCCCGCGGAGGTCGACAACCCGAGTGTTGGTCATCTCGTTGAGCCGGTTCAGTGTCAGCGTCCGGCCACGGTCGCTGAGTAGCTCATCGTGGATTGGAAACCCCTCCAGAGCACCGATGGCTCGCACGAAGTCGATGGTCTCCTTCATCGCCGCCCACGGCCCGTACGCGGGCACAGCGAGAATGTCGATCCCGTCGGGAACCGTGTCCAGGGCATCACCGGGATGGAACAGAGTGGGCTGGCCTTCAGATTGCAGCACATAGCCCACGTTGCCGATTCGAGGAATATCGCGATGAATGATCGCGTGCTGTCCACCAACCGCGGTGATCAGGACGTCCGCAATGGCCATCTGATCATCTGGCGGCAGCGCAGCCGCCCTGTCACCGAGCGAGGGCAGTTTGCCAGCGTTGATCAAGTCGAGAATCGACGGCTCGACCAAGATTGCCGCGGATGCGTTCGCAGCCACCAAAGCGGGCAGGTTGTCGGGATCCAGATGGTCGGGATGTTGGTGCGTCACGAGCACCGCGTCGAGATCAGTCAGCGAATGCCAAGAGTCGGAGACGTTTCCCGGATCGATGAGAATTCGCGCGTCGTCAGTCTCGGCCAGGACGGCCGCATGCCCCAGGTGGGTGATCCGCATTGCACTACCGTATGGGCAAGCGGTCTCGTGACGTTCGACTGGGTGCGTGGCGCGTTAGCCGCTTAGCAGCTTGCCGAGGAGCTGGCCGGCCGACTCACAGTCCGCCATGGTCACGTCAAGATGGGTCACCACTCTGATCATGTACGGGCCGAGAGCGGAGATCCGGACGCCGCGCTCTGCTGCCGCGGCGGCAATAGTTGCGGCCGGAGTGTTGCCGGTGTTGATCACAACAACATTCGTCTCGACCAGCTCTGGGTCGACAGCAGTCGGCACATGGCTAGCTACGGCCTCGGCGAAGGTCCGCGCTGCTGCATGATCGTCGGCCAGACGCCGCACATGATGATCAAGCGCGTACAGGCAAGCAGCGGCAAGTACTCCGGCCTGCCGCCAGCCGCCGCCCAGCCGCTTCCGCATTACCCGGCCGCGCGCAATGTTCTCCGCAGTGCCGACCAGCACCGAGCCGACCGGCGCCCCTAGCCCTTTAGAGAAGCAGACGCTCACCGTGTCGAAGAGGCGGCCGTACGCCTCGAGTGCGACGCCGGTCGCGACGTGGGCATTCCACAACCGAGCGCCGTCGAGGTGATAACCAATGCCGTGCTCTCGGCACAACTCCCCCACTGCGAGCAACTCTTCGAACGGCTGGATCGTGCCGCCACCAAAGTTGTGGGTGTTCTCGACCGCGACCGCCGCGGTGGATACCAGGTAAGGACCGGCCGAGGGCGAAATGATCTTCGCCAGCTCGGCAAGCTGCACTTTCCCGCGAGCAGAGGGAAAGGTTCGCATAGTCACCCCCTGCAGAGCTGCATGTGCGCCCATCTCTGCTCGAGCGATGTGGGCCTGTACGTCGCAGACCACTTCTTGGCCGGGTTCCACGAGCAGCCGAACTCCGAGCATGTTGCACATTGACCCGCTCACGCAAAACAGTCCTGCCTGGTGACCGAGCAGTCCAGCGACGCGCTGCTCGAGCTCGTTGACCGTCGGGTCCTCGGCGTAGACGTCATCGCCAACCGGCGCGGCCAGCATGGCCGCACGCATCAGTTCGGTTGGCTTGGTCACGGTGTCAGAGCGCAGATCGATCACGGACAAGAGTCTGGACGAACTCCAATCGGCGTCGCTACCGGGGTTCAGCGCCGCTGTTCGAGTGCACATCAACCGCGAACTGTTTGGCGCGCGGGTCGCTCCGCGAGCGTCGGTATTGCGCGAGCGGAGCCTAGAAAGTCAGCGGCACGTACGCCTGTACCGGGTTGGTTCTCTTGATCCCGGCCCTGGTCAAGCGCTCGGCAACGAGGAAGGCCAGCTCCAGCGACTGGTTGCGGTTCAGTCTCGGATCGCACAGGGTCTGGTAGCGGCTCGCGAGGTCTGCCTCGACCAAGTCGTCCCCACCACCGACACACTCGGTAACGTCGTCGCCGGTCAGCTCCACATGCACTCCGCCCGGCCAAGTACCGAGCTCCTCATGAACGTCGAAAAAGCCATTGAGCTCGGCCATCACATCGGAGAATGCCCGAGTCTTGTAACCGTTCCTCGCCTCGAAGGTATTGCCGTGCATCGGGTCGCAGACCCAGGCCGCCTGCCGACCGCTGGCGGTCACCTTAGCCACAATCTCCGGAAGCACCTCCCGCACCTTCCCGGCGCCCATCCGCGTAATGAAGGTGATCCGTCCGGGTTCATGATCAGGATCGAGGCGATCGGCCAATTCCAAGGTGTTGTCCGCAGTAGTCGTCGGCCCGAGCTTGAGGCCGAGCGGATTACGAACATGCCGAAGAAGCTCTACGTGGGCACCGTGAAGTTGCCGGGTACGCTCACCGACCCACAAGAAATGCCCGGAAGTGCCGTACGGCTGGCCGGTGCGGGAGTCGATCCTGGTCAGCGCGTGCTCGTACTCCAAGATCAGCGCCTCGTGGCTGGAGTAGAAGTCGACAGTTCGGAACACATCGTCATCGATACCGCAGGCCACCATGAAGGCGAGGGCTCGATCGATCTCGTTGGCCAGGTTTTGGTACTGCACGCCTGCCGCCGAGTTCTTGACGAAGTCGGCGTTCCAGCTGTGCACGCTGCGCAGGTGGGCGAATCCGCCCGTGACGAACGCCCGAGTGAGATTCAGCGTCGCAGCCGAGGCGTGGTAAACCTCCAACAGCCGCTGGGGATCAGGCTGACGAGCCTCGGCGGTGAAATCGAAGCCATTCACCGCATCGCCCCGATAAGCCGGAAGAGTGACGCCCTCACGGGTTTCAGTGGCGGAGCTGCGCGGCTTGGCGAACTGACCTGCCATCCGCCCGACCTTCACGATGGGCACTTGCGCGGCGTAGGTCAGTACTACTGCCATGGACAGCAAGGTGCGAAGCTTGCCCTGAATGTTCGCTGCCGTCACATCGGCAAAGGTCTCGGCACAGTCGCCGCCTTGCAGCATGAAGGCCTCACCGGCGGCCACGCTGGCCATCTTGGTGCGGAGCTTGTCGCACTCGGCAGCGAAGACCAGCGGTGGCAATTTGCGAAGCTTGTCGACCACCTCAGCAACTTCGTGAGTTGAGGAATAGCCCGGCTGCTGCAGCGGATGCAGCGCATGTAGTGCTTTCAGCGAAGGGACCTGGCTGGTCAGGGACACGCAGACACTGTAGACGGTCGACCTTGCGCCAGCAGCTGAGTTATCGGCCGCTGGACGAGCAGGCGAGAATGGCAGCCATGCTCCAACGCAGCTTCGTTCTGGTTCCGGGCGCGGGCGGCAACGCCGGATATTGGCAGTTCGTGGAGCCGCTCATTCAGCAGGCCGGCTTCAACAGCGTTGCCGTTTCCTTACCGAACTGGGCCGGTGCCACCTTCGACGATCATGCCGATGCCATCGCGGCGGCAGCGGGCTCGGCGGAGGAAATCACCCTTGTAGCGCAGTCGCTGGGTGCCTTCAGCGCCCCTTTGACCTGCGACAGGTTGCCAGTAGCAGAACTTGTGCTGCTGAACGCGATGATTCCGGCACACGGAGAAACCGCGGGCGAGTGGTGGGCGAATACCGGCCAGACTGAAGCCATGCGTGCCAACGACCAGCGGGAAGGTCGCGACCCCAACGCAGGCTTTGATCCGCAGGTGCATTTCCTGCATGACCTGACGCCCGATGTACTTGCTGCGCTGACGTCGTCGGGCGACGCGGAACCGGTGGATTCGCTCTTCGAAACCGGCTTTGCGTTGAGTCGCTGGCCAGACGTCCCGACCACCGTCCTCGCTGGGCGTGACGACAGGTTCTTCCCATACGAGTTCCAGCGGCGCCTTGCCAAAGAACGGCTAGGTCTTGAAGCCGAACCGCTTCCGGGCGGCCACCTGCTTGCCCTCAGCCAGCCCGACGCGCTGGTCGCGCGACTTCTTGGCAATCTGTAGAACCGCGCCACAAAAAGCCTCATGGACGTGCATTACGACGACTATCGAGTCTTCCGCTCTCCGTTGTCGGAGTTCCTTTCCGCGATGAAACGCGACCTACCTGGTCAGCTGCTCGAGGCACGGGCTCGTGGCGAGACCGTGCCGCTCGGTGAGTGATCAGTAGTGTCCTACCGCTGTACAACCTCCCGTGAGCTACTACTCTGCGGCGGCGTGGGTGGCTCGCCGATACCAGGCCAGCCCGCCAATCGCGAGCAGTGCGCCGCAGATCAAGAACGCGATGTCGTATATGGCTTGATTCGGCCCTGGTCGTACGTGATGCAAATTCAAGATGTAGTGATCGACCAGGCCTTCGAAGACATTGAACAATCCCCAGCCCGCAACCATCGCAGCAACCAATGTCGTCCATGAGGCATTCGCATCAGCTCGAGGGCTTCGATGCCATAACCAGAGCACACTCCCGAGAACGGCGAGCCATGCACCGGCGTGGAACGCCCCGTCCTCAATCAGGTTGGCCCGCAAACTGACACCTGGACGGGCGGACAGCAGGTGGTGCCAACGCAGCAGTTGGTGCAAAACAATGCCGTCCGCAAACGCGCCAAGGCCGACGCCAAGAAGCAGCCCCGGGCCCAAGAGCTTTGGACTGATGGCTGCCTTCACGCCCTCCTGCATACCCGTTTGCATACCGCTAAGCCTGCGGTGATACTTCGTCGACCTCGTCCGCCTTGGCTTCCCGGGCCGCGGCCTCCTTCGCCGCAGGTGCGTACATGTCTACGTACTCCTGGCCGGATAGCTCCATGATCGCGTACATGATCTCGTCAGTGATCGAACGCAAAATGAAGCGATCTTCGCTCATGCCCTCATAACGCGAGAAATCCAAGGGCTCTCCGAACTTCACTGTCGGACTGACGATCTTGGTGATGATCTTTCCGGGCGGCGCAATGATATCGGTGCCGATGATGGCCGACGGAATCACCGGCGCCCCGGATAGCAGTGCCAGGCGTGCGACGCCGGTCCGTCCCTTGTAGAGGCGCCCGTCATGGCTGCGGGTGCCCTCGGGATAGATGCCGAACAACTCGCCCCGTTGTAAGACCTTCAGCCCGGCTCGCAGCGCGCTTTCACTCGCCCGCCCGCCTGATCGATCGATAGGCACCTGCCCAGTGCCTGCAAAGAATCGCTTCTGGAACCAGCCCTTGAGGCCGGCCCTAGTGAAGTAGTCGGATTTGGCGACGAAGGTAATTCGCCGATCCAATACAAGGGGCATGAACAACCAGTCGGCAAAGGACAGGTGATTGCTCGCAATGATCGCTGCGCCCTCGTCCGGGACGTGCTGCGCGCCCTCCTGAATCGGGTTGAACACCTTGGTTATGACGGGCCCCAGGAGCACGTTCTTCAACAGCCAGTACACCGCGCGGCCAGGACGGGAACCCGACTCGATAGTGACGTTGCCTTGCGGGTCCACTGAAACAAGATCATCGCTCGCGGCATCTCGCGCCATGCGGTTGGCGGGCGCGTCGCCGTTGCCGCCCGAAGTCGCTTCATTCCCAGCAGGCGGCGAGTCGTCTCGCCCCTGACTCACGCGTTCACGTCCGAAACCGGTGGCACGTCGACGGCAGCTGGTGGGATGGGGATAGGCGGGACGGCGCGACCAGCACCTGGTCGATGACCAGCGCTTGCGGGGAGCTCTCTGCCTTCCTCGAGTGCGGTTTTGGCTACCGTGCCGTAGGCATCGACATACTCCTGACCAGACAGCTCCATGACCGCATTCATGATCTCGTCAGTGATCCATCGCAAGACGTCGCGATCATTGCCTGCTGCGGCGTAGGCGCTGAAGTCCATCGGCCTGCCGATTCTGATCTTCGGCCGTCGCATCGTCGGGATCTTGAAGAACCGCGATGGCACCAGCTCGGTGTTGATCATGGCTAGTGGGACGACAGGCACGCCCGCTTGCAGGACCAGCCGAGCTACGCCGGTTTTTCCTTTGTAAAGACGGCCGTCTGGAGAGCGCGTGCCCTCCGGATAGATGCCGAGCAGATCTCCCCTACGCAGTACTCCCAGCACACCTTCCATGCTGGTGCCGCTGGCTCGCCCACCGGAGCGGTCCATGGGGAGCTGTCCGACGCTCTTGAGGAACCGGGCCAAAATCCGGCCACGCATGCCTTGACCGTGGAACAGTTCGATCTTGGCTGGAAAGGTGAGCCGCCGCTTGATCATGGAAGGCAACAGGAACGTGTCGCCCGCGGAGATGTGATTGCTGACCAGAATCGCGCCACCGGACTTCGGGATGTTCTCGGCTCCGCTCACTGAGGGTCTGAAAAGTAGCCGGCACAGTGGCGCAAACGCCACGTATTTGAACACCCAGTAGAGCAAGACCGACCTCCGCTTCGACCCCATCGTAGGGCCGAACAACCCTAGTGGTGACGCCTTCGTCTATGCCGGGATGCCCTGGCTTTATCTGCCTGCGCAGACGTGCCACGATTCGCTCGTGACTCCCACAACGCCACCGACCAGGAGCTTGATCAGCGGGCGCTTTCGGCGTCGCAAGCCGGTGACTCCGGTCGCGACGTCGGTGCATCCCAACGCGCAACCGTACGAGGGCGGTGGCGGGTCGGTTGGCGTGCTGCTGTGCCACGGCTTCACCGGCTCTGCGAAATCGATGATCGGCTGGGCCAAGCACCTGGAAGCTGCAGGATTTCGCGTCCTGGTCCCACGGCTGCCAGGCCACGGGACGAGCTGGCAGGAGCTCAACGAGACCACCTGGATCGACTGGTGCGACTGTGCCGACGATGCATTTGCGACCCTGCAGGCCCAGTGTGATCAGGTATTTCTCGCCGGTTTGTCAATGGGCGCTGCGCTGTGCCTGCGGATCGCGCAGCAGCACGGCCCTTTGGTATCTGGCTTGACACTAGTCAATCCAGTCATCAACATCAGCGATCCGCGGATGCGGGCGCTGCCGATCTTGAGGCTAGCGCTGCCTTCGCTTGGCGGCATTGTCAACGACATTGCCAAGCCTGGCCAGGACGAATGGGGTTACCAGAGACTGCCGCTGCGTGCGCTTTACTCCCAGACCTTCCTCTGGGCCGACGTACGGCGAAATCTCGGCCGTGTTGATCAGCCGCTGCTCGTCTATCGGGCTATTCATGATCATGTGGTCGATCCGTCGTCGGTTCGGTTGATCAAGGCCGGCGTACGATCCAGCGACCAGACCTACATCGAGCTGGAACGCAGCTACCATGTAGCCACTCTCGACTACGACGCGGAGGATATCTTCGACGGTAGCGTTGCGTTCTTCCGCCGACTCACCAAGGAGGCCGATGGGACTGCCGAGTGAGGATGACCGGGACGCAATCGATCGCGCATTTGCCGAGCTCGTTGCGGGCTACCACCTGACTGCCGACCAAACCGATCCGGTCAGCCCCGAGACATTGGACGAGCCGACTGTTACGCCTCCGAATTCCGATGTCGGCGACAGCGCAGCCAATTGGGCGGCTGATCATCCCTTGTTCGGCTTCGTTGGAGGGCCAGCGGAGCCGCAAAAACCGGCAGAAGAACCAACCGAGGAACGTTACGTCCCAGAGCCACTGCCGCCGCTGGAACGACCGGGCCTGCCGGCCTTGCTCGGCTGGATCGGCATCGGGTACGCGATCGTCATCGTCCTCGCGGCCACCCTAGGCGCGCGGTTTCCGGCCTGGGCCGGATGGGTCGCAGTCGGAAGCTTCGTTGGTGGATTTGGCATCCTCATGACTCGGCTTCCTCGAGAGCGTCCGCCAGGCTCGGGCGACGGAGCGGTGCTCTAGCGCTGGGGTCTAAGGCCGAGCCCGTGATTGCAAGGATTGCGCCGCCTCGCCGTGCTGAGGAGGAGCGAGGGAACATGCTTCTCGTTCCCGAGCGACGACGAAGTAGGCGGGCTCAACGGCGCGATCCGCACGGAGCGAGCGGCAGCGAGTGGAGCAATTAAAACGCGGACTCGCGGCGTGGCCGGGGCTTGCGCGCCCTCCGTTTGCGGCGGCGCGGCCAAAAGCCAAATTGCGCCGAGTCGGGCGGCTCGATCATCGCATGCCGGGCGAGGTCCGCGGCTCCAATCAGTCCGGCGTCGTTGCCGAAGCGGGCCAGCACCAGCCTGGCCTCCTCACGGAACCCGCGTCCCGTCAAGGTACGGCTGAAGGCTCGTTGCGCAGGCTGTAAGAGCAAATCACCCGCTGCGCTCACTCCGCCGCCGATGACTACCACCTCTGGATCCAGGGCCGCGGCGAGGTTGGCAATCCCCTGGCCGAGCCAGGTACCGACATCGGTAAGCAATTCCACTGAGGTGGGCTCACCCTGAATCGCAGCAGCGGTGACATCGGGCCCGCTGATGTTGTCCGGATCGCCACCAACGATTTCTAACAATCGGTACGCGGTGGGCGAGTTCGTACGCGCCAGCGCCCGGGCATCGCGGACCAGCGCGTTGCCGGAGGCGTACTGCTCCCAACAGCCCCGGTTCCCGCATTCGCACCAGTGACCGTTAGGGACGGAGATCATGTGGCCCCATTCCCCCGCCATTCCGTACGCGCCGCGGAAGAGTTTCCCACCGATCACCAGACCGCCGCCGATGCCGGTGCCAAGCGTGAGGCAAACCATGACCGACGAGCCGCGACCTGCGCCATAGCGATATTCCGCCCAAGCCGCAGCGTTCGCGTCGTTGTCCACGATCAGCGGAAGGTCGATCCGACCGCTGAGCCGTGCCTTGAGCGGCTCGGATCGCCAGGCGAGGTGTGGCGAGAAGCGGACCACCGCTTGATCGTTGTCCACCCACCCGGCTGCACCGATACCCACCGCCTCGACTCGGTGCCGCTTTCGGAGATGCTCGACAGCACGCACGATCGCATCCTCGACAGCCTGTGGGCTGTGCGAGGGCGTAGGTTCCTGCCAACGATCGAGGATCTCGCCTGCCTCGTCGACTACGCCGGCTGCAACCTTCGTGCCGCCAATGTCGACGCCGATGCTGAGCAACGGCACCGGCGAGATCCGGGCCATGCTGCGACGTGTTGCCGTCCCGAAGGTGGTCAGCCTTCGACCCTCTTCTTGAGGCCCTTGAGCGCACTGTCGATGATCGTTTTCTCTGCTTTGCGCTTGAACATCCCGATCATGGGCATGTTGATGTCGACGGTCAACGTGTAGGTCACAGTGGTTCCGGCGCCGTCGGGCTTCAGCACGTACGAACCGTCCATTGCCTTGAGCAAATTCCCTTCGATGAGCTTCCAGCTAACCGTCCGGGGCTTCCAGTCGTAGGCCAAGACGTAGTCGTCCTTGACCAGGGTGTGATCAAGCACCATGCGAACCGTTTTGGCCTTGCCTCCAGCAGACGTGAGCACTTCGGCGCTCTTCATGGAGTCGACCCAATCGGGATAGTGCTCGAAGTCGGCGATGACCGCCATGACCTCATCGGGCTTTGCCGCGATGTTGATGCTGGCGCTCGTCCGATCCGCCACAAGCCATAGCGTACGCAGGTTTGATTGCCTCGCTCGCCAAGCTCGCTCCGCGCGGACCGCGCTTGCTAGCCCGCGTACTTCGTCACCGCTCGAACATTTCGCACAACCTCGTCCGAGCCACCTCGGTGCTAAATTGCGCACTCACATATTGGCGGCCGCGAGCTCCCACCTCTTGAGCCAGCGAAGGATTGTCGAGCAGCAGCATGAGCCGGTCCGCCAACAGCGCATGATCACCTGACGGTACGACGAACCCGGTCTCGCCCTCGCGCACGGTTTCGGACGCACCACCTGAGTCGCCAACGATGACGGGTAGCCCGCAGGCCGCGGCCTCAAGCGCCGCCAAGCCGAGCCCCTCCGGGTTCAGGCCGGCCAAACGAGTGCGGATCGGCAGGGCAAAGACGCTGGCTTGCTGGAGCTCACTGATTACTCCGCTGGACGGCAACGCCCCCAGTAATCGGGTGGAGGCTGACAGCCTGAGTCTCCGGATGGTGCGGTCCAGCCGGGGCCGCAATGGCCCGTCGCCGACGATGACCAACTCTCGCCTAGCGCCGCTCCGGCTACTCCGATCAAGCACAGTCCGCCAGGCCCGCAGCAGCGTCTCCACACCCTTCTGCGGAATCAATCGAGCGACCGCAATACAGCGGCCGGCGCCACGGATGTCGGCTCTGGCTGGTGGTCGGAAACGCTGCACGTCGACCGGAGGAGCGAGCCGCAACAATCGGGCGCGGGCGCTCGGGCTGAGAGCGCTGGCAATGCGGCGTTCCGTATAGCCGGAGATGGTTGTGAGGTGATCACAACTGTCACCGATCCGCCGTAGCAGCCGACGGGCTGCAGGCATCTGCGCCCACCACGTCTCGTGACCGTGAGTAAGACCGAGGATCTGTTGGGCACCGGCGCGCCGCAATGAGGGAGCCAGCAGACCAAGTGGAGCCGCAGCGCCAAAGATCACGCGTGTGCTGCCGAATTCACGGAGCAGCGCCGCTGCACGAGCCGCAACTCGCGGGGTCGGTAGCAGTAGCGGGCCGTCACGGATGACAGGAAAAGGTCGGTCGTGATCAGAGGCTGCTGCACCGGCGGATCCTGAGGCGTACACCACAACGTCATGGTCGAGCAGCATGCAGAGTTCACTGACGAAGGACTCGATACCGCCAACGCGCGGCGGGAAGTCGTTGGTGATGATCAAAGTCGATGGCACTGCTAGTACCGCGCCAAGCGGTCCAGGTAAGCGCGCCACTCGGCGGTCAGGTCGGTCTCGCTGAGGTGCAGAGTCGACCGGCTCGCCTGATCCAAGGAGTTTCCAGCCGCTAGCTCGGCGTAGAACCGCCCCAACTGCGATTCGGAGTACCGGTCAGCAATAAACCGGCACGCCAGCCAGGCTTCAGCGTAGGCCAGTTCGAGATTGCTGGCGCCGGCATCGAACCGCCGGTCAGCCGGGAACGCGCGTGGCGCACCGTCGCTGCGTACCCGTAACAGCAGCTCATCGGTGCCACCGCTTCGTTGCCCGGGATGGGCACGCATCGAAACCCACTCGGCCAAGCCTTCCTCCGCCCACATCGGCGCGGCGGTATCCGGTGAGCGGGTCGCGACGTGAACCATCTCGTGCTCCAGCACTGATTGCAAGTCGCTGGAGGCGAGCCGCGCAGCCTTCGGATTGACGACTATGCGGATGGCATCACCCGCAACACCAGCACGATGAGTGACGGCAGCAATGGAGGCGTAACTTCCGGTCGACTTGCCCAGCACCGTCTCAAAATCGCGCTGAGTTGCCGGCACCTCGATGACGACTTGGCGGTTCCAGGACTCCCCTAGGCCGTTCGGCAGCTGCTCGCGCACGTTGCTGAGGGCGGCTGCGGCGAGCTTGGCCCAACGATCGAGTGCCTGGCCAGAGCCGGCCAGCACGGTGACCCCGCCCCGCTCGCGAGCTGTAAACGGTCCCAACCACCAGCTGGGCTTCTGCTCTGGAAGGCCGCCGGCCGGTTCGTCGATGGCGCCGGCGATCTGCACCTCGCCGCCGGTTTCCAGGAAGGTCAGCCAGACCCGATGTTCCACCTCGTCACCGTCGCCGGCGAGTCGCCAGGTCACTATCACACGCTGCAGCCAGGCACTCGGACCGAGCAGCTTCCGACGCGCATCCGAGAGCGCGACCTCTGTGGGCTCGACCCGCATCCGCAGCGTTGTCAGTGGCAGCGAGCTGAGGTTGTCGTAGAGCAGCCGGGCGCGGTCGGGAAAACTAGGATCGCGATTGCTGATCAGACGATCAAAAGCCGGACGATCACCGGTCCGAGCGGCTTTAGCGAAGGCATCAACTGTCGCTCTGACGAGGTTGAGCCGCGAACTCACCGGCGCCGCCGATCTTGTCTCGATCGACGAAGGAGCTGGCGCCCCGGGAGCAGAGCAGGCAGCCAGGACGAGCGTCAGCGCAGCCAGCGCCAAGCACCGCGCAGCGGAGCGGACGCGGGTTGACACCGACACAAAGGGCAGGGTACGCGAGGGCTCTGCGGCGCGAAGCTGAAAATTCAGCCCGGCCGGCCAGCTCCGCGGTATGGCATGTAGGACATCTTGATGTATTCGACTGACTTGCCAGGGCGGGGCGCGTGAATCACTTGCCCGTTACCGGCGTAGAGGCCTACATGGCTGATGTCGTTATAGAAGAACACAAGATCACCCAGTTGGAGATCCGACTTCGCAATATGCCTGACTCGGCTGTACTGCTGTCCAGAAGAGTGCGGCAGGCTCACTCCGACCGATCCCCAGGCGCGCATCGTCAGCCCTGAGCAGTCCCATGAACTCGGTCCAGCGGCATTACGCACGTACGGCTCTCCAAGCTGAGCCTTGGCGAACGCGAGCGCCTTGGCGCCCTTGCCGTTGCCACTAATGGGCGCACGGGAGGCCTCCCGAGAGGTTGCGGCTCCAGCCGCATTAGCCCGCGCGGTCGCCCTCTTGTCCGCATCGGCGATCTTCCTGCGCTGGCCCGCCGTTAGCTTGGCCAGCACCTTCTTGGCCTCAGCGAGCTTCTTGTCCGAGGCGTCGGTGAGGGACTTGAGCTGCTTCTCCTTCTCCGTCAGCGCGGCGAGCTCTAACTCCGCGGAATGCTCGAGCGCGGCGAGATCGGCTTGGGCCTGTTGGTAGTCCTGCAGCACCGAATTCTGATTCTCATTGACCTTCTGCACAGTCGAGATCTGGCTGAGGAATCTGTCGGTGTCGGGCGTGACGAACAGCTGAGCAGCGGTATCGAGACTCCGGTTTTGGAATTGGGCGAGTGCCACCTGGCCGACCTGGAGTTTCATGCGCGCGACCTGGTCAGTCTGTGCTCTGACATCGGCCTGCTTCAGCCTAAGTTGCGCCTTGCCCTGCTTGATCTGCTCCCGAACCCCCGCATACTGCTGGTCGATCGCGCCAGAATCAGTTTGCAGTCGCGCGATCACTGATTTCGCCTCTTCCACCGTGAGCGGTGGGTCAGCGGCGGCCGGCAAGCTGGTCGGAACGACGAAGAGCGCGGCCAATGCCACGGAGACAAGGCCCAGCGCGGCCGTGCGTACCCCGCGGTAGATCGATGTAGTGCGGCTAGCCCCGGATGCGCGTGAAGTCACGCGCGCAGTTAATTTCACAGTTCCCCGACTCCTGCGTTCCCCGAACTCCTGCGCGCAGCTCTGGCTGTGCTAGCCCAAGCCTCCCCAGGCCCGGACTAGCGGAGAGCTGTCATGGACATGCCTACCATCCGACAGACAACACGACTTGTTAGATACCACCGTTGTCGTCTTCGTCCTCAGACAGTCGTTGACACATTAGGTCACGATTAGATCACTGGCAATCAGGATCGCCGATATTTGGTCACGAGTCGTCCCGCGCATTTGTCATTACGCCCAATCGTCGCTACGCATAGTCCTGCCACTCCAGTGATGCCTGAACGTCACGCACTGGACGAGCGCCTTGAATCAGGCGAAGGGGCGGCACGAGGCCGGAGTCGGCCAACGTTCTCAGGGCAGCCTGCTCATCTGGGTCCAAATCGACGACGCCAGTTCCAGATGAACCCCCTGACGCACCGAGCAGCACAGTCACCACACAGTCGCCACATGCCGCGCCCCTCGCGACGCAGGTGTCGCAATCCACGTGCAGTACGCCCATCTTGATTCCTTCCTGATTGCTGCCTGATTCGTTCCGCCTAAGACGTGCATTCGACCCCGCTGGTCATACGGTCTCGGAGAGCACTGACACTTTTGTGGTGCCAAACCCCTCTCGCGAGACCTATTCCCACGGACACCATGACTCAGTCCTTCGATCCCACCAGTGGCGTACCGCCGAGAATTCCGCGGCGTACCTGCTGCCGTGGCTCAAACCTGCGGACCGGCTACTTGATGTGGGCGTTGGGCCCGGCACGATCACCGTCGATTTCGCCGAACGGCTGACGGATGGCCCAATCGTTGGCCCAATCGTTGGCATCGACTCCGCGCCAGCCGCAGTTTCGGCGACACTGAGGTTGGCTGCTGAGCGAGGTGTTACCAATCTCAGCGTGTCTGTCGGAGATGTCTACGACCTGGAGTTCCCTGACGCATCGTTCGACGTCGTTCATGCTCACCAGCTGCTACAACACCTCAGCGACCCGATCGCGGCCCTCCGCCAAATGCGTCGGGTATGTCGGCCAGGTGGTCTGGTTGCCGCACGAGATGCCGATTACGCAGCCATGATCTGGTATCCACCGAGTGCGGCCTTGACGCGGTGGCTCGAGCTGTACCACGAGGTGACTCGAGCCAACGGAGGCGAGCCTGACGCGGGACGCCGGCTGTTGAGCTGGGCGCATGCGGCTGATTTCGACGATGTCGAGGCATCGGCCAGCGCCTGGTGCTTTGCGACATCGGTCGATGTCGGCTGGTGGTCTGAGACCTGGGCCGAGCGGTTGAGTCAATCGAATTTCGGTCAGCAGGCCGTCGAGCACGCCCTGACGGACTGCGCTGAACTGGCAGAACTAGCCCGGGGCTGGTTGCAGTGGGGCCGGTTTCCCGATGCATGGTTTTCGGTTCTCCATGCAGAAGTCTTGTGCCGCCGTTAAACGTCTCGCCTTGCGCAGGCGGTTCGCTCCACGGTCGATCTTCAAGTAAGTTAGAACCCTAGGGGATTCTCTTGGGGGAAATGTGGTACAAGCACGACGGGCGAAAGTCCGGCCAGCACGCGTGATCATTCCGCTGGTGATAGCTGCAGCCCTCCTAGTGGGCGGTTCATTCGCAGCAGTGAAATTCTGGCCCAACGCGACGACTGCCGATCCTGAGCCGGAATCCAGCGCAACAACCGAATCGCAGTCTCCGAGCATTGCAGAGTCGAGTCCTTCGCCGTCCACCACGGCCTCGTCGACGACCCAGCCCGCCAATGCGGCCGCCACGAAAGCTCTCGAGGCGTGCCAGAAGAAGGTCGAGGCAGCGGACGCGGTGCTAAAGCAAGGCAAGATCGGCGTCTTGCACTGGGCGGAACACGTGCAGGCTCAGAAGGACAACCTCTCGGGCAAGGTCACTGTCGAGGAAATGAAGGCGCGGTTCAAGAAAACTAGGCTGAAGGGTCCCGGTGATCTTAAGCGCTATAGCGACGCCCTCTCGACGTACGGGCATCTCGAGGGTTCCTGCGCGAAGGTCAAAGGCGCCGACCACGTAGTAGCGGCGACGCTAGCCAAGTGTGAAAAGCGAAGCAAGGCGCAGCAGCCGGTGATGAAGGCCACCGCTGCCGGCATGCAGGACTGGAAGAACCACCAAAAGTTCATGCAACGCAATGCGCTGCACAAAGTAGGCACTCCATCAGAGGCACAGTCTGCTTGGCTGAAGCAGTACAAAGCAGCACCGAAGAACATCAACGCGTTCAAGAAGGCATATAAGAACTTCGAAGCACCTAGCTGCTAAGCGAAGTCGCTGCGCGCCACTGATCATCGGCGTGCCCTTCATCAGGCTCAGGGCACATCTGTGGGCTGAGCCTCGGCGAGTCGTTCGTCACTGTCGGAGTCGATCTCTAGTGTCGCGATCATGGCGCTGCAGGCCTCGTTTGATGATCTTGGGACGCATCTGTCCCAGATGACGTTCTGCGTCGTCGATCTTGAAACCACTGGCGGCGCCGAAACGGACATGATCACCGAGATCGGAGCCGTCAAGGTACGCGGTGGTGAGGTGCTGGGTGAGTTTCAGACTCTGGTCAATCCGAAGGCCCACATTCCACCGCTGATCGCGGTGCTAACAGGGATCACCAATCAAATGGTGGCCAGCGCACCGAGGCTGCGCCAGGTGCTGCCTGCATTCCTCGCCTTTGCGCAGGGAACTGTAATCGTCGCGCACAATGCTGGATTTGACGTCAGCTTCCTGCGCCGCGCGTGCGAGGCGTGTGAGTACCCATTTCCACGCTGGCCGGTATTCGACACGGCGGCACTAGCCCGACAGATTTTGCTGCGTGATGAGGTGCCCAACTGCAGGTTGGCCACATTGGCGCGGCATTTCCATACCGCAGTTACCCCGAACCATCGCGCGTTGACCGATGCCCAGGCGACCGTCGAGGTGTTCCATGGCTTGCTCGAACGGGTGGGCAATCTTGGCGTGCACACCATGGAGGACCTCGGTGAATTCAGCCGCCGGGTCTCACCACAGCGGCGGGCCAAGCGCACGTGGGCCGCACACCTGCCGGACTCGCCCGGGGTCTACCTGTTCGTCGCAGAGCACGACGAACAGCGCCACATCCTCTACATCGGGAAGTCGCGAAATATTCGAGCGCGGGTTCGTACCTACTTCACGGCCGCCGAAAAGCGACCCCGGATCGACGAAATGGTCCGGCTGGCGACTGGAGTCGAAGCAATCCCTTGTGTCACCCAACTGCAAGCAGACGTCACAGAGCTGCGGCTGATCGGCGCTCACGCCCCGCGCTACAACCGGCGGTCGAAGTTTCCGGAACGTACGCAGTGGATCAAGATCACCGACGAGCCCTTCCCGCGGTTGTCGGTCGTCCGGGTGGTCCGCGATGACGGAGCGACTTATTTCGGCCCCTTCTCGCGTCGGCAGTCGGCCGAGGATGTGACGCTCGCCATCTATGACGGATTCCCAATGAGGCAGTGCACGCCACGGTTGAGTACCACAGCGCCGATCTCCGCCTGCGCTCTCGCTGGCATGGGTCGATGCGCGGCGCCCTGTGACGGCACCATCTCCCGAGACGATTACGGCGAGATCGTGGAAACCGTACGCGCCGCCTTATCGATGGACGCCCGGTCGGCCGTACTCGGCATTCAAGTAAGGCTGCGGAGACTGATCAGTCAGCAAAGGTTCGAGGAGGCTGAGATCATCCGCCGCCGGCTGGAGACCCTGACGCGCACGGCGGCGCGCTTCCACCGCATCCGCAGCCTCGCTGCATGCTCTGAGATCGTGGCCGCCCGCAGAGTTGACCTTAACTGGGAGATCCATGTTGTCCGTTACGGTCGCCTGGCCGGGTCGGGCCTCGCGACACCTCAGGATGTGCCGCAGGCGGTTGCCCGTGCGGTAAGGGCTACAGCTGAGACCGTGCCGAAGCCGCCGGAGCCGCTGCCGGCAGCCGGCATCGAAGAGACGGAGCGGATCGCGGAT
>DATDKX010000110.1:0-4171 GCA_036519615.1 Propionibacteriaceae bacterium | reverse complement strand
CCTCGTAGTCCATCTCGTGAGCCTCCAGCAGTTGGCGTACCGCAGGGACGGCGGCGTCAGCAACAATCACCCCTACAGTGCCCTCGTTACGCATCGCTTGAGTGATCGCCTCGGCCAGTTCTTCACCGATGTCGTCGGTGGAGCGCAGATCGAGCTCGCCGCGGTGTCGCCGTACCGAGTGTGGTGGCTTCAATGCCGGTGCAATCTCCGGCAGCAATCGAGCTGCAAAGTCGATCACCGCTCCGGGCACTCGGAACCCGGCCACCAGCTCCTCGATCGTGGCATCGGAATGGCCCAGATGCGCCAGCGATTCGCGCCAGGAGCGAGTTGCCCAAGGAGTCGTCGCTTGTGCAAGATCACCGAGCACAGTGACGGAGCCGGTGCTAGCTCGGCGTCCCACCGCTCGCAACATCATCGGGGAAAGATCTTGAGCTTCGTCCAGGATCACATGGCCGCGGCTCGGCGTACGCTGCAGTAGGTCGGCTGCCTGATCGACCAAGATCACGTCAGCGAGCGACCAGCGGGCCGTGCCAAGCGATCGCGGCGGACGTCGCATGATGATCAGCTGTTGCTCTTCTGCCGTCAGGATGCCGTCGGCTGCGGCCGCTAGGAAGTCCGCATCCATAAGCAACCTCATGATCAGCTTGACCGAATCGAGGGCCGGCCAGATGGCATCGGTGTACTCCCGGACCGGCTTGCTGCGGGCAACCGCGTCCTGCACCCGATCATCGGGCGACTCACCGGTCGCCTCCATCCGCAGCAGTATCTGGTGAGCCAGCCGCTGCGGCAACATGGCCCGGCCAGCGCCGTACCGCACCCCGCGCCTGCGCAGTTCATCGACCACCTCGGTAATCAGGTATGCGCCGACCCGCCACTGGTAGGACCCGCGCGGCACCACCAGCGGTGTTGTGGGAGTCTCCAGGTAGCTCCAGACAGCTCGGTGCAGCACCTCAGCCATCCGGGCGTCGCCCTTAATCAATGCCGCGGGGACGCGGTCCAGCCCACGGACGGTAACGCCGTTGGCCTCGCACACCAGCGATGTCACTGTGGTTTGTGCGGCATCGATCTCGCCGAGAGCCGGGAGGACGTCAGCGATGTAGGACAGAAAGCTGTCGTTCGGCCCGACGACAAGCACGCCCGACCGGGCCAGCTGCTCGCGATACGCATAGAGCAAGTAGGCCGCGCGGTGTAGACCAATCGCAGTCTTTCCCGTGCCGGGCGCGCCCTGGACGCACAGCGACTGGCCCAGACCAGCACGGACGATGCTGTCTTGTTCTGGCTGAATGGTGGCGACGATGTCGCGCATTGGACCGGTTCGCGGCCGCTCGATCTCGGACTCCATGATCGCGGACTGGCCCACCTCTGCAAGGCCGGTCAGTTCCTCATCCTCGTACGCGGTGAGCTGGCCGTGGGAGAAGCCGAAGCGCCGGCGTAGTCGCACACCCATCGGCTCACCAGGGCGTGCCTGATAGAAGGGGCGCGACATCCCGGCACGCCAGTCGATTACCAGCGGCTCCCCGCCGGCTTCTCCAGTGACGTGCCGTCGCCCGATGTAGAGGGTCTCGTCTTGCTCCGCGCCGAGACTGGCGTCATAGTCGAGCCGGCCGAAGAACAAAGGCACGGTCGGATCGTCCTCGAGGGCCTTCATCCGTCGGTAAAGCGCCTGCTTCAGGTGCTCGGTTGAGACGTGATCACCGCCGAGCGCCTGAAGATTGGCGGTGTGTTCGCGCATCCGCTGCAGCGCTGCCCGGGACTCTTTGAGATGGATCCGTTCCTGCGCCAGGATGTCGGCGGCGTTTTCAGGCATGCCAAGTACTCCGATGCTGGACCGGTGAATGTGGGGAACGAGGGGCCAGACTACCTGGCAGCTTGCGACAAATCCATGCGCTTCCCGCGCCGTAGGACATTTGGGGTAGGCCAGCGCACGGTCGACTGTCCTCGTAAGGTGTAGGCCGTGTCTTCCTCTGATACCGAGCGCAGCTACCTGCCGGTCGCGGATCCGGCGGACCGCCCGCGGAAGTCCCGGGCCACCGTACGCGTGATCATGATCGACAACGACCGCACACTGTTATTCGAGGACAGCGACCCGGGCGTTCCAGGCACCAGCTGGTGGACCACTCCGGGCGGAGGGGTCGATGAAGGCGAAAGCGAGATTCACGCCGCTATCCGGGAGGTTGCGGAAGAAACCGGATACCGGCTGACCGAGACCGAGCTGCTCGGGCCGATCGCCAAACGGCATGTCGTTCACGGCTACTCCGACTTGGTCATCGAGCAGGATGAGTCCTTCTTCTTAGCCATCGTGTCGCCATTCGAGATGGACGTCTCGGCACACACTCCCGACGAGCGCCTTACCCTGCTGGGGCACCGCTGGTGGACGCATGACGATCTTCGGCACACCGATGACTGGATCTGGCCGCACGAGCTGGTCGAGCTGTGGTCGCTGGCTGGTCAGCCGGATGCGTGGCCGATCGATCTTGGCACTCAGGAGGAGTCCACGGTTCTGGACGTCACATAGAGGTTTCAACAGTCAGTGCACGGTCCGGGCGTACGGGAAGAAACCTTCAGTTTCGATTCCCCAGCTCACAATGCGGCGCGGTCGGATTCGGACGAATTCCGGCTTGAAGCTCGGAAACCGCGGATTGATCAATTCACCACCACTTAGGTGAGGCTCGGCCTCACCCCGAATCTCGAGGGCGTGGGCGCCGGCCGGTGAGGCGTCGTCTACCAGGAAGGCCACTTGGGGATTCTGCAGCATGTCTCGCCACTTCTTGGAAGTGCCGAAGTCAACGCCTCCGATATCGATTGCGTCTTCATCGGGATTGAATCGGTAAGTAAGCGGAACTAGATGTGGCATGCCGTCCGGTCCGATGGTCGCCAGCCTGCCCATCGTGTTGCTCTGCAGGTATGCGATCTCGGCTTCAGAGAAGACGCTCATGCCGGCTCGGCGGACATCTCCAGGTACTGCGACTCCGGAACGTCGAGTTCGAGCGCTCCCGCGGGCGTCGATGGATAGGGCCGACGCGGCTCGCGTACGCCGGCGCCACCCTCAAGATCATCGGGCCACATCGGAGGCGGCGGCGGCAGATCTGGGAAGCCGGGTCCAGGCTGTTCACGCGGGGTCTGCGCCGGCGGTCGCTGAGCCTGTGCGGTCTTGCGGGGCGTGCGGGCGGCGAGGGCTTTCCGGCGCTGCCGCTCAATGCGTTTCGAGCCGCGGCGAGTCCGTTTCCTGACAGGATCCTCGGCCATGGTGCCTCCTCGCTCATCGAGCGTACGCGCGACCACCACCGCTCAAAGCTTGAATCCGCCAGAGTCAGGTTTGACGAGACTTCGGCTGAGCGCCATCGAAGCGAGGGCGCGTTACTCGGCGGCGAGAGCGTCCTGTGCGTCCATGATGCGGTAGCCGTATCCCTGTTCGGCCAGGAACCGCTGGCGGTGAGCTGCGAAGTCAGTGTCCACCGTGTCACGGGCGACGACGGCGTAGAGGCGCGCCGTGACTCCTTCAGACTTCGGTCGCAGCAGCCGGCCGAGCCGCTGCGCCTCCTCCTGTCGGGACCCAAAAGCACCCGAGACCTGTACCGCGATCTGAGCGGAGGGGAGATCGATCGAGAAGTTCGCCACCTTGCTGACGACAAGCAATTCGATCTCACCGGAGCGGAATTCCTCATACAGATGCTCGCGGCGCCGTACGGTAGTTTCCCCGGTGATCAAGGGCGCGTCCAGCCGAGCCGCCAGGTCCTCAAGTTGATCAACATATTGTCCGATCACCAGAGTCGGCGTGCCGCGATGCTTCGATACCAGATCAACGATGACACCGGTCTTGGACTCCGCCGTAGATGCGAGCCGGTACTTCTGATCCGGCTCAGCTACGGCGTACGCCATCCGTTCGGCTTCGTTCAAGGTGACCCGGACCTCGATGCAATCGGCGGGCGCGATGTAGCCCTGGGCCTCGATGTCTTTCCACGGGGCGTCATAGCGTTTTGGCCCGATGAGAGAGAACACGTCGCCCTCTCGACCGTCCTCACGGACCAGAGTGGCCGTTAGACCGAGGCGACGACGGGCCTGGAGTCCTGCGGTCATCCGAAAGACCGGCGCGGGCAACAGGTGCACCTCATCGTAAATGATCAAGCCCCAGTCTCGTGCGTCGAGCAGCTCGAGATGCGGATGGATGCCG
>DATDKX010000109.1:0-10866 GCA_036519615.1 Propionibacteriaceae bacterium | reverse complement strand
CTCAATCCAACGGGTATGTACGCCGAAGCGTCCATCGTCAGCGATGTAGGCCGGGTCCTCTAAAACGGCGCGATGGAAAGGAACGACGGTTGGCATGCCCTCGATCACTAGCTCTTTCAATGCGCGGCGCGAGCGCTCGATCGCCTGCTGGCGGGTGGCACCGGTAATGATGATCTTGGCGACCAGGGAGTCGAAGCTGTCCGGCACGGTCATGCCAGTGAGATAGCCTTCATCGATTCGTACGCCGGGTCCCGAGGGTGGCCGCCAGGTCGTGAGCGTCCCGGGTCCGGGCATGAAGTTCCGGCCGGGGTCCTCTGCGTTGATCCGGAATTCAATGGAGTGCCCGCGGACGACGGGATCGCCATATCCCAGCGGTTCGCCGTCGGCGATTCGGAACATTTCGCGAACCAGGTCGAGTCCGGTGACCTGCTCCGAAACCGGGTGCTCCACCTGAAGCCGGGTGTTCACCTCAAGGAAAGAGATGGTTGCATCCTGTCCGACGAGGAATTCGCAGGTCCCGGCTCCGACGTAGCCGGCTTCGGCCAGGATCGCTTTGGAGGAGGAGTAGAGGCGCTCCACCTGTTCAGCGGACAGAAACGGAGCGGGGGCTTCCTCAACCAGCTTTTGATGACGGCGTTGAAGCGAACAGTCTCGGGTCGAGATCACCACGACGTTGCCGTGCGTGTCGGCAAGGCACTGAGTTTCGACATGCCTTGGCTTGTCCAGATAGCGCTCGACGAAACATTCACCGCGGCCGAACGCTGTAACCGCCTCGCGGGTCGCGGAGTCGAAGAGTTCGGGGATCTCGCGCAGTTCCCGGGCGATTTTGAGACCGCGACCACCGCCACCAAAAGCAGCCTTGATCGCAATAGGCAACCCATATTCCTTGGCGAAGGCGATGACGGCATCCGCATCGTCGACCGGGTCAGGAGTACCGGGAACGAGGGGAGCGCCGACCTTCTGGGCAATGTGGCGAGCTCGCACCTTGTCGCCGAGAGCCTCGATGGCATCTGGCGGGGGGCCGATCCAGATCAGCCCAGCGGCAAGTACTGCCTCGGCGAAGGCTGCGTTTTCAGCAAGGAAACCGTAGCCCGGGTGGATCGCGTCGGCCCTGCTGCGCGCCGCAATGTTGAGAATCTTTGCTATGTCGAGGTAGGTCTCCGCTGGAGTCATGCCGCCTAGTGCATACGCCTCATCGGCGAGCGAGACGAACAGGGAGTCGGAATCCTGGTCGGCGTAAATCGCGACGCTGGTCAGCCCGGCATCAGCCGCTGCGCGGATCACGCGAACGGCGATCTCGCCTCGGTTGGCGACAAGCACCTTTCTGATTCGCAACGCATCCTCCCCATCGAAAGCGCCCCACCGACCAACTCTAATGCCGCGATGAAGCTGCCGCCCGTGTAGCGCAGCGAGGGGTCGAGTTGGGAACTCGGGCCGCGAGCAAGAAAGCTTCAGGCGCGGCAAATCGCAAGCCGCCATGCGTGAGAAAGGAATAGCACGTGCCCACCTCCGCCGCGTTTCGCGCGCCGCCGTGGTGAGGAGGAGCGAGCGGACACGTTCTTCGTCCGCGAGTGACGACGAACTAGGCGGCTCCCAAAGCGCGAAACGCAGCGAGGGAAGCGAGCCATCAGACATGAGCGTGGGCCCCTCCAAGTATGAGTTGCAGGGGCCCACTAGGTAGCCGGAGTTAAAGCGACGTCTCCAGCTGACCGGGCGATCCGACGGATCCCAGCCACCCGTCACCGGCGGCTGCGGTGAGTTGCCTCACCGTACAAATCCTCGGTTCTGTCCCAGTCGCGCCCTCCCTTGCGGAAGTGCGTAAGAGATTTCTACAGCCTTGCGGAGTGGCCCGCAACCGAATCCAGAAAAGAAAATCCAACATTTTTCTTGTCCACCGGCCTGTCCACAAGACGGGCTGACTCATGCACCGAAGTGATCAACTTCTCCACAGTTGAAGCACCTGCCTTGTGGACATTGCAAGGGCCGCGCAAAGACGGCGGATGGGCCGCCCTGATCGCACTAGGCTGCATGTCGTGCAACCCCCTTCGGAAACCGTGCAGCCTCAACCGGATACCAAAGATTGGACGTGGGTCCTGGGCCGGCGGTGCGATCAATGCGGGCTCTCAGCCGGCGACATCAAGCCGGAAGACTTCGCTCAACGGGCATTCGTTGCGGCGGAGGAGTGGGTTCAGATCTTGCGTTCAAGTCCGGCGGTTACGGCGCGCCCAGAGCCGGACGTTTGGTCTCCTCTGGAATACGGTGCACATGTACGCGACGTCTACCGGCTTTTCGATGCTCGTCTGGTCCAGATGCTCACCGAGGACAACCCGACCTTCGCGTACTGGAACCAGGACGAGACAGCTGTCAACGACCGCTACAGCGAGCAGGACCCCGAGGTCGTCGCAGACGAACTCGAGGCCGCGGCGCAGCGTTTTGTCGCCAGGATCCAATCACTGTCACCCGAGCAGTACAGTCGACATGGCCTTAGGTCAGATGGTGCGGAGTTCACGGTCGCGACGTTCCTTCAGTACTTCTTGCACGATGTGATCCACCATCTCTGGGACGTCACTGGCCAGCAGGACGCCGCAGCTTCCCTCGCCTTGGAGTAACGGCATCTCGTGGTCAGCGAGAGCCGCTGAGGCGTTTGAGGTCCGCTCGGCAACGCCTTTCAAGATCGTCGAGTTCCGCGAGCGCCTCATCGAGGTCCCGACGCTTTCCCAGAAGCGCCTCTCGGCGCTTGCCGATGTCGGCAATCAGGAACGCTAGCTGGCCGCGCTCGCCCGGCGTTTCGTCGTACATGTCGATCACATGTGCGATCTCGTCGAGAGTGAAGCCAAGGCGCTTGCCACGCAGAATGAGCTGAAGCCGAACCCGATCCCGATCATGGAAGATCCGAGTGGTGCCCTGTCGTTCGGGGGCAAGAAGCCCGCGGTCCTCGTAAAACCTGATGGTGCGCAGCGTCGTGTCGAACTCCTCGGCGAGCTCACCAATGGTCCAGGTCCGATCACTCATAACGCACTCCTCGACCGAAGTCTAGGCATGACGTTTACGTAAACGTCAACTATGCTGACGAAGTCAGCGACGATGAAAAGAGCCTCATGACGAGTACGTTCTCGCTCGGCGAGGAACACAACGACTTCCGGGCCGCGGTTGCTGACTTTGCTGCTCGCGACCTCGCACCCCATGTTGAGCGCTGGAACGCCGCTCATGAGGCGCCGCTCGAAGCGATCAAGCTCATGGGAGACCTGGGCCTCTTCGGGCTCGGCGGCCCCGAGGAGTACGGCGGGGCAGGGGACTTCACCAGTCTGTGCATTGCCATCGAAGAGATCGGCAAGGTTGACCAGTCACTTGGGATCACCCTCGAAGCTGCTGTCGGGCTCGGCATTAACCCAATCGCCCGCTTCGGCACAGCGGAGCAAAAGGCGCGCTGGCTCCCGGATCTGCTTGCCGGACGCGCACTGGCCGCGTTCGGCCTGACCGAACCAGAGGCTGGCTCCGACGCCGGCGCAACCCGGACCCGCGCCGCATTGGTTGATCATGAATGGGTGATCAACGGTAGTAAGCAGTTCATTACCAATTCCGGCACCGATATCACGAGGCTATGCATTGTCACGGCGCGAACAGGGACTCGTGATGATGGCAAGCCGGAAATCTCGGCGATCATGGTGCCCACCGGGATATCTGGTTTCGAGGTAGGTGCCAGCTATACCAAACTTGGCTGGCATGCCTCCGACACCCATCCACTGACCTTCACCGATGTCCGAGTGCCCGAAGATCATCTTCTAGGCGAGCGCGGAGAGGGCTACCGACAGTTCCTTTCGATCTTGGACGGCGGGCGAGTGGCGATCGCAGCCTTGGCTTTGGGCTGCATCCGGGCGTGCCTGGAGTTGTCAACGCAGTATGCGATACAGCGGACCTCGTTTGGTGTGCCGATTGGCCGCAAGCAGGGCGTCGCCTTTCAGATTGCTGATCTTGATGTGATGGCCGCAGCGGCTCATCAGCTGGTGTACGCCGCCGCAGCGATGCGTGATCATGGCGCCGGCGCCGCGGAGTTCAATCGAGCGGCCGCTATCGCAAAGCTCTATGCCACTGAATCGGCCGTTACGGCCACCCGAGTCGCCACTCAGATATTCGGCGGCTACGGGTTCATGGAGGAGTATCCGGTGGCCCGCTTCTATCGCGACGCCAAGGTCCTGGAGATTGGTGAGGGTACGTCGGAGGTGCAGCGGCTTTTGATCGCCCGCCGGCTGGGTCTCCCGGTGGAGTAGTCGATCATGGACCGCATCAAGGCCGCGCGGAACCGTACCCTTTCTCCCACGGAACGGGCGGCCGCCAAGTTGGCAAGCGCGAACAAGCTGTTTGTACGCGATCGCATCGACTTGCTGTTCGACGACTGCACTTTCGTTGAGGACGGCCAACTTGGCAATGCCATGGCCGAGGATCTGCCGGCTGACGGGGTGGTCACGGGGCGCGGTCTGGTTCAGGGACGGCCGGCCCTGGTGGTCGCCAACGACCCGAGCGTTAAGGCCGGCTCGTGGGGCGCCCGGACGGTAGAAAAGATCATCCGCATGACTGAAGTAGCGCTGCGCGACGAGTTGCCGATCTTCTGGTTCATCGACTCGGCTGGCGCCCGGATCACAGACCAGGTTGATCTGTTTCCCGGTCGCAGGGGGGCCGGCCGCATCTTCCACAACCAGGTGGCCCTCTCCGGCAAGGTGCCCCAGATTTGCTGCCTCTTTGGGCCCAGCGCAGCCGGTGGGGCGTACATCCCGTCTTTCTGTGACGTGGTGATCATGGTCGAGGGGAATGCCTCGATGTATCTCGGGTCTCCGCGGATGGCTGAGATGGTGGTGGGGGAGAAGGTCACGCTCGAGGAGATGGGCGGTGCCCGGATGCATGCGACGATCTCAGGTTGCGGAGATCAGTTGGCCGCCGACGACGCTGAGGCGATTGAGCAGGCGAAGCAGTATTTCTCTTATGTGCCTCAGAACTGGCGAAGTCCCTTGCCCAGCTATGACTCGATTGAGCCGGCACGGCGCTTTGCCGATGATCTTGTCCCAACGCAAGAGTCAGTCGGCTACGACATCCGCACAGTGATCGAGGCGATCGTGGACGCCGCCTCATTCTTCGAGGTCAAGCCACTATTTGCGCCCGAATTGGTAACCGGCTTTGCGCTCCTTGAGGGCGAGGTGATCGGCATCGTGGCAAATCAGCCAGCCGTCAAGGGCGGAGTGCTCTTCGTCGATTCGGCCGACAAGGGCGCCCGCTTCATCTGGCAGTGCGACGCGTTCAACATCCCGCTGCTCTACTTGGCCGACGTTCCGGGATTCATGATCGGTAGCGCCGTGGAGCGGCAGGGCATCATCCGACACGGTGCCAAGATGATCACTGCCGTCGCAGAGGCTACCGTGCCGACCGTTTCTTTGATCCTTCGCAAGGCGTACGGAGCCGGGCTCTACGCAATGGCTGGACCTGGGTTCGCGCCCGACGCCTGCCTGGCGCTGCCGAGCGCCAAGATCGCTGTCATGGGTCCGGAGGCTGCAGTCAATGCGGTCTATGCCAACAAGATCGCCGAGATCACCGACGAGACCGAGCGGACGGCCTACGTTGAGCAGCTCCGCAAGGAATACGAGCTAGACATCGACATCTTGCGGCTGGCGAGCGAGCTGGTCATTGATGCCATCGTCGAGCCTACTGAGGTGCGTCGCGAGCTGATCGCCCGCTTCGCAGCCGCAGCCACCAAGGACCGACATTTCTCCACTCGTCGGCACGGCGTACCTCCGGTCTAAGTCAACACGCTGCGGTCGTTGCTGCGGGAGGTCTACCGGGCCGCTCTCCGGGCGGTCGGCTGCTCTGATGGAGGCGTCCACCAGCCGACGACGGCTCAGACATCAGTCTGGACCAAACCCGACCGATGTACTCCCAGTAGGTTCCGGCGACCGGCCTAGATGGGCAGCTTGCGGAAAATCGGGCGGGGGACGTGTCGCAGTCCAGACATGACGACACGCAGCGGTCCTGGCACCCAGACGAGCTCGCGTTTGGCACTGATTCCCTCAGCCACTGCCTCGGCTACCTGGTCTGGCGTCACTGCCAGTGGAGCCTCGTCCAGACCAGAGGTCATCTTGGACTTGACGAATCCAGGACGGACGACCAGCACGTGTACGCCGTACTCGCGGAGCGCCTCTCCCAGACCAAGGAAGAAACCGTCGAAACCGGCCTTGGTCGAGCCGTAGACGAAGTTGGAGCGCCGCACACGTTCGCCGGCAACGCTGGAGAGCGCAATGATCCAGCCATGTGCCTGGTTCTTCAACCGCTGGCCCAGCAATACGCCCAAGTGCACAGGCGCGGTGTAGTTGACCTCGGCAAGCTCTAGAGCAAGATCAGGATCTTGCCAAGCTCGTTCTGGGTCGCCAAGCAAGCCGAATGCGATTACCGCGATGTCAATGTCACCACCGGCAAAAGCCAGCTCGATTGTCGCGGCGTGTGAATTATGATCACGCGCATCAAGATCGACTTCGGTGACCTCGCAGCCGAGGTTCTTTAGCTCAGTCGCGGCTGCGGTACGCCGCTCGCTTGGCCGGGCGGCAAGCACGACGCGCAGTCCAGCCCGCGCATAACGGTTGGCGATCGCGAGAGCGACGTCGGAGGTGCCGCCGAGCAGTAGCAGAGATTGAGGTGCGCCCACGGCATTGATCATGCCGCACCGCCCATTGTTGTTTTGCTGAGTTCCAGTCGACGAGCAAGATCGGAGTTGAATATGCCGTCCGGATCGACCTCCCGGCGTACTGCGAGGAATTCGTCGAGCCGGGGATACATGTTTCGGAATGTCTCTGCGCTAAGCCGTGAGTCCTTGGCGAGATAGACCCGACCGCCGGCAGCAACAACCTCGGTGTCCAGTGCGTCACAGAGCTTGTCGAGCCCAGGTTCGATGGGCAAGTCGACGGTGAGAGTCCACCCTGGCATGGGAAAAGACAGGGGTGATCGGTTGCTCTCACCGAATCGCTTGAGCACATTAAGACAGGACAAGTGCCCAGAGTTGACGATCATCTCAAGACAGCGTCGGAAGGTCTCAGCCTCCGCAAACGGCACCACGAATTGATATTGCAGGAATCCGTTGGGTCCGTATATCCGGTTCCACTCCGCCAGCAGATCAAGCGGGTGGAAGAACTGCGTGATGTTCTGCAGTTCACCCGTGCGATGCTTTGGTGCTTTGAGGTACCACGCTGTGCTGAACGCCTTCGCGGTTGCTTTGTTGATCATCCGGTTGGGAAAGATCTCTGGAAGCGTTCCGAGGGACGGCGCCACGAATTTCAAAGGATCGCGCCTCAGTTTTGCAGGCAGCTCGGCCAATGAGGCTTTGTTCCCGCGAGTCAACACCCCGCGGCCCATATGGCGTCCCCTGGTCACCGCATCGAACCACGCGACTGAATAGGTGTAGTTGTCATCACGTTCCGACATCTGCTGCATCAGGTCATCGATATCGGTAACTCGTTGGGTGTCGACCGAGAAGTATGCGGTTTCAGTGCGTTGCAGTGCCACCGTGGCGCGGAGCACTGCGCCCGTCAGACCCATTCCGCCGATGGTTGCCCAGAAGAGCCTCTCGGTGTCGCCCATCGGCTTCAGGGTCCGCACCTTGCCATCGGCCATCAGCAGGTCGATCGAGCGGACATGATTGCCGAAACTGCCCTCGGTGTGATGGTTCTTGCCGTGCACATCCGCGGCGATGGCGCCGCCAACGGTTACTTGACGGGTACCAGGAAGCACTGGAATCCAAAGCGCGAACGGCAGCAGCGCCCGCATCAAATGATCAAGGCTGACACCGGCCTGAACCGTCACCGTCGGTGGTTCAATTGCGGCGTCCACCGACAAGATGCGATTCATCTTGGTGAGATCGAGCGCGGTACCGCCGGCGTTTTGGGCCGCGTCGCCATAGCTGCGGCCAAGCCCGCGTGGCACCACACCGCGTCGGGTGTCGGACTTGCGCAAAGCGGATACGGCGTCGGCAACCGAGTCAATCTGCGCCAGATGCGCCATAGTCCCGGAGGCCCGGCCCCAGCCATGCAGCTCCACCAGTGGCTCCGGGATCATCGGCTGCTCCTCCGGGAGGGAGGGCTTGATCGGTACGCCTTCGTGACTCATCTCAAATCCGCTCTTTCAATCATCAGAAGAAGACGGCGATGGATATCACCGCCAGCCACACCAGGCCTAGCCCCTGCAGCACACGATCATTCAGAACGACCTCCTCGGGCTCGCCTGCCGTGCCGGCGTCGACCTCAAGGGCGTACTGCAGGAGTGCCAAGGTAAAAGGTGCGATCGAAATAGCAGTCCAGGGAACGCCAAGCGCACCGTCGCCGCGGTTTTCGAAAGCCCAAAGACTGTACGAGATAAGGACCATGACTGCGGACATCATCCAGGCGAAACGGAGGTATGACTCGGAGTAACGGGTCAGTGATCGCCGGGTGCCGGCTTCGCTGCCCAACGATTTCATCTCCGAGTAGCGCTTGCCTGAAACCATGAAGAACGAACCGAACGCGGCTACCAGTAGGAACCACTGGCTCAGCGGGATGCCGGTTGCTACGCCGCCTGCGATCGCCCGCAGCAGATACGCGCTAGCTACTACGGCTAGGTCGACTACCGGGAGATGCTTCAGGTAGGTCGAGTAGAGCAGCTGGAGCGACACATAGACCAGCAGCGTGATTCCCAGCGGCACGGAGACGAAAGAGCCAAGCACTAGCCCGCAGACACCGAGTACGGCAGCCAGGACAACAGCGGTGCTGGACTTCAGCTCTCCGGATGCGATCGGCCGGAAGCGCTTGGTGGGATGCTGGCGGTCTTCCTCGACATCGCGCACGTCGTTGACCAGATAGACCGAGGCACTCACTAGGCAGAACGCGACGAAACCCAGCGCAGCTGTCTTGAGGACCGCTGGCTCGAAAAGGCGGCCGGCCGCCAGCGGCGCGGCTAGTACGAGGAGGTTCTTGACCCACTGACGGGGTCGCATAGCGCGCACCGTGGCCGGAACTCGGCTGCGGCGAACGGCAACCTCCGTTGACTGGGACACAGGACGCTACCCTATCGAGCCACTCCGAATCCGGGCTCGCCGCCGCAGCACTATGACGGACAGCCCGCTTCGCCGACTGCAGGAGCCGGCGGCCGGGGATCGCGAGAAGGCTCAGTCATGTTCGCCGGCGATGAAGAAGGCGCAACCGGCGAGCTGTCTGTCAGAGCGCGATCCACACGCGGGCGCACACTACCTTGGAGCGCGTGCGGAGGAACCCGCGAGCTGCGAGCGTCGGCATTGCGCGAGCAGCTCCTATGAGCAAGCGCCGATGTCTCGTGGCAGCCATGGGCCTTCTTGGCTGTCTCCTCATGGGTTGCAGCGCTGGCTCCTCGAGCGATTCCAGTCCAGCGCCACAGGCCGTATCTCCTGCTGGGCAGCCCTCTGTCCCGGCCGACGGTGTCACGCTTTCCGCACTCGGCTACCTCAATGGACCAACCGAGCAATTCTCTGTTCCGCGGACAGCCGTCATTACAGCGAAAGTCGACCAGCCGAACAACGTGGCGGTCGTGCTCTCCTCACCATCGCCCGCGGACGTTGCGACCTATCTGCGGCAGGCGTTGCCGGCCGCCGGTTTCACCATCACGGCCGAAGACGCGGCGGCGAAGACCATTACTTTCGCTGGGAACGGCTGGATTGGCAACTTCACTGGTGACAGCCGCGCCTCGGCGGTGCTGTTGCGGCCGCAGTGACCGGTTGGTTTCGATCCGAATCCTCGTGGCCGGTAGCCTCCTCAAGGCAAGGTTGCCGAGGTCAGGGCGTATGAGTTGATGTTGCTGCAACGAGAAGCGCTACTGCAGCGCACCCGGCTGCTCGGGCCCGCTTTCGTTGCTGCGGTCGCGTACGTGGATCCCGGCAATGTGGCGACCAACACCCAGGCAGGCGCCGGCTTCGGCTACTTGTTGTTGTGGGTACTGGTGGGAGCGACTTTCATGGCCGGTCTCGTGCAGTACCTGTCTGCGAAGGTCGGTTGGCTGACCGGAGAGACATTGCCAGGCCTGGTGGCTCGCCGAAATCACCGGTTCCCCCGAATCTGCTACTGGATTCAGGCCGAGCTGGTTGCCATGGCAACAGATCTGGCCGAAATTGTCGGTGGCGCCGTTGCGCTGAACCTGCTGTTCGGGCTGCCGCTGGTTACCGGAGCGCTTATTACGACTGCTGTCTCGACCGCACTCTTGTTTCTTCAGAACAGTCGCAGTCAGCGCACTTTCGAACGTGTCATTACCGGGATGCTGGCCATCGTTACGGTCGGCTTTCTCGCCGGGTTAGTTGCCTCACCGCCGGACCCGGCGCAGGCCGTTGCAGGGCTGGTTCCCAAGCTCAGCGGCACCGAAAGTGCGGTTCTTGCGGTTGGCATGCTCGGTGCAACCGTCATGCCGCACGCGATTTACCTGCATTCGGCATTGATTCGCGACCGACACGGCCGGGCCGACCCCGACTGTGCCGCTCCGATGCTGCGCACCATCCGGCTTGATGTTGGACTTGCCATGCTCGTGGCTGGCACTGTCAACGTCGGCATGCTGCTGCTGGCTGCCAGCACCCTCTTTGGCTTGCATGTGGACGGCTTGCAGGCCGCGCATAGCGCAATTGGAGTTGAGTTAGGCCCGCTGCTGGCCGGTCTCTTCGCTCTGGCCTTACTCGCCTCGGGCTTGGCTTCCACCTCGGTCGGTGGCTATGCCGGCTCGGTGAACATGGACGGCCTGCTGCGGCGCCGCATTCCGATCATTTGGCGTCGGCTGCTGACGGCAGTACCGGCATTGATCTTGCTGGGACTGGGTCTTGAGCCGACGCGGTTGCTCATCTTGTCT
>DATDKX010000108.1:0-7419 GCA_036519615.1 Propionibacteriaceae bacterium | reverse complement strand
GCTGCTGCGCATGGCCAACAACGCGTTCGATTTGCCTCCCGTGCCGCTTTCACGCGGGTAATCCATCCATCTTCTTCGAGAGGAAGTCATGATCAAGCAGCTCTATCGGGTGTTGGCGTATCTGATCGCAGCAGGCGTCGTCTTGCAGGCGGCGGCGATCGCCTATGCCGTGTTCGGCATGTTCGAGTGGGTCTCGGCGGGCGGCACCATCGACAAGGCGCTCATTGAGAGCGACAGCCCCCAGATCGGCGGGATTGCGGGGTTCAACCTGCACCAGCTGGTCGGCGTAACCATCCTTCCGCTGCTGGCGCTGATGTTCTTGATCAGCTCCTTCTTCGCCCGGATCCCTGGCGGTATCAGGTGGGGTCTGATCGTCTTCGCCGCCACGCTGACACAAAGCCTCCTCGGCATCTACGCGCACGAAAACTCGGCAGTGGGCTGGCTCCATGGTTCGATGGCACTGATCTTGTTCACCTGCGCGCTCGTCTCAGGGGTCCGGGTCAATCGCGCACTGGCGAAGCGGGCTCTCATTAGCACTCAGCGGGAGTCGGCCAATACGGAACAACCAGCGCACCTGCAAGGTGTCTAGGGTCTTCCCCGTTGTCACTTCGCAGCACCGATCGTGGCCCATCACTGGCTGTGCGGCCTAGACGATCTCGGTCTGCTGGTGCCGCTGCCTTGGTCGTGGCCGCGGGACAGGTTTGACGGGCAAAGCCGATCGGACTCGCGAAATTAGGTCTCCGACCCATGATCATGATCAAGAGGTCGCAGACCGTCAGTGTGGGCGCCAAGGCCATCCAACTCCGATTCACCGCCGCAGATAGTCGAAGCTGGAACGTGGTGCACTTCAGCTCGCCCTGCAATCGGTTGACACCGAGATGGGTCTCCTGTGCGGCGACTGGTACCAGATCGTCCGCTGCGACGTCAAGCCGGGTCGCCAGGTGCTCCAGCCAGCCCGCCCGGTCCGAGGGGCGAGAACCCACGAGCTCGGGAGCGGCTTCCGCCGCGGCACCGATCAGCCGGTCGAGCTCCTCCGGTGGCGTGTCGCCCGGTTCGTGGCCCTGCGAGGGCTGCACTGTCATGGTTACTCCTGGTCGAGATCCCGGCCGACGCGGACGACCGGGTGGTCAGCGTGCCGATGCGGGAATGTCGATGGTCACCACGTCGCCCGGCTCCTGCTAGCCTCGCAGCGCACACCCAGTGGTTGTCGAGAATCTTGATCCGGGAGTCTTGTGGCTCGCCGACGGGCGTGCCCAGCTCGAACTGCAAGACGATGGACGGGAGTTCTGTAGATGCGAGTCGTCGTGACAGGGGGAACCGGACGGGCCGGACGGTGGGTTGTCCGTCTCCTGGCCGAGGTCGGCCACGAGGTCGTGAACTTCGACCTCGTCAGCCGACCAGAGCTGGAGCTGCCAGGAGAGTTCTGCAGGGTAGAACTGGCGGACGCGGGCAAGGTCTACGATGCGCTCTTCCAGTTCCGCCCCGAAGGCATCTGTCATCTGGCGGCGAACCCCGCCCCGAGCGGGCAGGCGCAGATCGACGTCTTTGACAACAACGTGCTGAGCGCCCACAACCTTATGCAGGCGGCGGGCGATCTCGGGGTTCCACGGGTCGTTTACGCCTCGAGTGAGATGGCTACCGGCCTGCTGACCGAGGGCACAGTTCCCACACAGATCCCATTCGATGAGACCGAGTGGCATCCGTCCCCGAATGCGTACGCCCTGAGCAAGTACATCAGCGAAGTGATCGCGGACTCGGTCGCGGTCCGCTACCCGCAGACAGCCTGGGTAGGGCTGCGCATTAATAATGTCATCGCTCCCGACGGCTACGACCGGTTCCAGGACGAGTGGGACGACCCTAGCCTCAGCAAGGCAAACTTCTGGAGCTACATCGACGCCCGCGACGTCGGCTCTGCCTACCGCGCGGCGCTGGAAGGGACGAGCAGCGGCCACGAGGTGTGCCTGATTGCGGCAGCCGATACCCGGGCGAAGCGGGGACTGCGCCAGCTGATGGCTGAGTACTACGACGGCTACGACCGCTTCGCGAGCAATTACGAGGATCCGAGGTCGGCCTTCGACTGCGCCAAGATGAAGGCGCTGTTCGGCTGGACCCCGAGTTACAGCTGGCGCGACCACTGAGCCGCGGCCCACTGCACCGCGCAGGACGACACGCTGCTTGTCCCAACCTGGAGCACAGACTGGCTCCTCAACGTTACCCCGCTGTGCACGTACGGCGGGACCGGGCTGGAGGTGTTGCGAGCTGCAGCCTCGTCGCGGGTAACACGAGCGCGGCGTCGACCGCTCCTCGCCTGTCGCCGTCGCCGTAAGGACGTTAGAAATGGGTCGAGAAGTAGGCTGACTTCATGTCCGCCGAGATGACATCGGGCGAACCGGCAACTCGGGCGACCCTTGCCGAGGTCGCCGCGCTCGCCGATGTCTCCATCTCAACGGTCTCCAAGGTGCTCAACGGCCGCGGCGGGGTCTCCGAAGAAACCCGTGCTCGTATTGAAGCGCTCCTTCAGGACCACCAGTACAACAGGCGCAGCCCAGGCCCAAATCATGCTCCGCTGATCGAGGTGCTGTGCTTTGAGATCGCCAGCTCATGGGCTGCCGAGGCAATCGCGGGGATCGAACGGCTGGCTCGTGAGCACGGCGTGGGCATGGTCGTATCGGGGACAAACGACCGCCAGAAGCCGGACCTGGACTGGATCGAGGGGGTTCTGAACCGCCGCCCTCTCGGGGTCATCCTGGTCGCCTGCAACCTTCTTGATGCCCAGCAACGGCAGCTTCGCTCACGCAGCATTCCCTTTGTCATGCTGGATCCCACCGAGCAACCGGCTTCGGACGTACCGTCAATCGGCTCCGCGGACTGGAGCGGCGCGTACGCCGCTACGCGGCACCTGATCGAGCTCGGTCATCGCGAGATCGCAATCATCACCGGTCCGGAGGACATGATGGCCGCGACAGCCCGGCTGTCCGGTTTCCGAGCCGCCCTGGAGGCCGCGCGCATCACGCTCGACCCCAAATACGTGCGGCGTGGCGAGTTCCACCACAGCGACGGGCTCACCGAGGGGCGCGCGCTCCTCTCCATGCCCCTGCCGCCGACGGCGATCTTCGCCTCCTCCGACGTCCAAGCACTCGGCGTGTACGAGGCGGCACGCGCGCTCGGGGTGGCAATCCCCTCGGAGCTGTCCGTGGTCGGATTCGACGACCTCAAGATCGCCCGATGGGCAGGACCGGCGCTGACCACAATCCGGGTCCCCATTGCTGAGATGGCCGAGCAGGCCGCGCATGTCGTGCTCAACCTTGCCCAGGAGCGGGCGCCTGCTTTCTCCCGGATCGATATGGCGACGACGCTCGTGGTGCGGGACAGTACCGATGTTCCGCCTGATCGGTATCGCGAAAGTTTCGTTCACGCAGTTGAAACTTGACGCGATCTAGCCGGACAAGTATCGTTCCGCTTATCGCGGCGAGTTGCGTTTATCTGCGACTCGAGGCGGGAGGACAGCGGCGTTTCGTCAGGACAACCCACGGGTAAAGCTCTGACACGGCGACGCCATCCGCATCGGCGACCTGGGCTGGTGCCAGCCCCTACGAAGCATCTGTGTGCTCAGGCGTACGCGGATCAAAGAGGATCAATTATGACGTTCACACTCCGACCGAAGCTGTCCCTTCGGTCACTTGCGGCAGTGGGTCTGGCCAGCCTCGCGCTGACGTTCGGCGCATGCGGCGGCCCGGTAGGTGGCGGCGGCCAAGGCGGCCAGCAGAGCCAGAGCCAGAGTCAGAATCAGGACCAGGGAGCCGGGCCGGCGACGTCGGGCACCGTCAACTGGTGGGGCTGGACGCCCACCGACACCGCCACCGCGAACGGCTACATCGCCGGATTCAACAAGGAATATCCCAACATCAAGGTCAACTTCAAGCTCGTCTCGATCCCGGACTGGCAGGCCGCACTGACCCCGGCGCTTCGATCGGACAGCGGCCCGGACGTCTTCGACATGCAGCCTGGGTCCTACGTCACCAAGTACAAGTCGTTCACCCAAGACCTCACCCCAGTGATCACGAAGGCGTTGGGCGACGATTGGCAGTCCAAGGTCGCCCCGGCGGGGGTCAGCGGACTCACCGCCGACGGGAAGCTGACCGCCATGTCGGTCGGTGCCGTCTACTCTGGCACGCTCTGGATCAACAAAGGATTGTTTGACAAATACAACCTGAAGCCGCCGACGAACCTCGATGAGTGGGAGAAGGTCTGTCAGGAGTTCAAGCCGCACAACCAGGGCTGCTTCGTTCAGGGCGCGGCAGGCGCCGGCTTCGACCAGGACACGCTGCAGGCGATCGCGAACTCCGTCGAGCCGGGATTCTGGACGCGCGCCTCGAAGGGCGAGGCGAAGTGGAACGAGCCGGCCATGGTCAAGACGCTGGATATCTGGAAGCAGCTGTTCACCCGCGGCATCATGCAGGAGGGTGCGGTCGGCTACCAGCAGTACCCGGACGCCAACAACGACTTCCTCACCGGCAAGTACGCGATGGTCATGATGGGTACCTGGTACACGCAGTACTCAACCGAGAAGGCGATGACGGCCGCACTCAAGGCAGCAGGTGTCTCGGGTGCGAAGCCGTTCCCGATCGTGCCGATCCAATTCCCAGACGTCGCCGGGGCAGGAAACACCAGCGAGATGTTTGGTGACGCGGACTTTGGGTTGTCCATCTCCACCAAGGCGAAGGACAAGGCCGCCGCGGAGGCCTTCGTCACTTGGCTCACCACCTCCAAGGCGGGACAACAGGCCGTCGCAGACCAGCTGAATGACGTGCCGGCGTTGAAGGGCGTGGAGCCCAACTTCACCGATATCAAGTTCGTCGATCCCGCGGTCCAGGAGCAGCCGGTGAAGGACCTGCTCACCAAGGTCGCCACGGTCACCCAGCCACGGTTCGCGCTGCTGAACCAGGACCTCCAGGACGCGATCTTCCAGGCGGCCACCTCGACGGCCACCGGCAAGGCGACGCCCGAGGAGGCGGCGAAGACTTTGCAGCAGGCGGCGGAAGCAGCAGGGCAGTAGCGGCCGGGTACCGGTCGACAAGGGGTGCGGCGCGATGGCTGGAACATCGGTAGCGGAGCGCGGACTTGGTGAGAAGTCCGCGCCCGCAATAAGCGGCGGCCGGAGGGGCCGTCGCCGGTTGCAACCGCAAGGACTGCACTGGATTCTGCCGGCGCTGGTCCTGAGCGTCGGGCTGATCTACTACTGCATCTGGTACACCGCGGTCATCTCGACCTGGGACTGGGACGGGATCGACCCCAATCCGGAGCGGGTAGGAGCGGGCAACTACGTTCGGATCGCCCAAGACCCGATCTTCTGGGGCACTATCCGTCACACGGTGGTCTTCTTCGTCGTCACCTTCGTCGCACAGACCGCCCTCGGCTTCATCTTCGCCGTGCTCCTGCACTCCAAAGTGAAGTTCGCCGTGGTGTATAAGGTGATCATCTTCATCCCCGTCGTCCTGGCCCCCGCCATTACGGCGCCGGTCTTTCGGCGGATGTACGCGCCGGACGGCCAGTTCAACTGGCTGCTCGAGCAGGTCGGGCTCGGCTCCCTTGCCCAACCGTGGCTCGGTCAGGAGAGCACGGCGCTGCCGGTGATCATGGCGGTCACCGTGTGGCAGTGGACCGGCCTGACCTTTGTGCTCTACTTCGCGGCCATGGGGCAGATCGACCTGTCCCTTCTCGAGGCGGCCCGGATAGACGGTGCGGGCAACTTCCGCACGCTGATCCACATCATCTGGCCGGGTGTGCGGGGCACGACGCTGGCCATGGCGATCCTGAGCGCCATCGGTGCCCTCAAGACCTTCGACATCCCCTACCTCATCACGGTGGGAGGCCCGAACTACGCCACGGAATTCCTCGGCACCTACATCTACCGCAAGACCATCCCGCAGTCGCACGTCGGCTACGGCGCCGCCCTCTCGATCATCCTGCTCGTGCTAGCACTGGTCATGGCGCTCATTCTGCAGGTCCGCGGAGGCGAGAAGCGGGTGGTCCGCTGATGTTCGAGGTCCGTACGGTCTGGGGTCGCGTAGTGCTGCAGGTGGTCGTCACCCTACTGGTGCTGCCCTTCTTGTTCCCCCTCATTGTGATGGTGCAGGGATCCTTCGCCGGCGACGGCTGGCGAAACTATGCGGCGGTCCTCGCCGTCCCGGGCCTGTGGCGTTTCTTCGTCAACACCGTGGTCATCGCAGCCGGGGTGATCATTCTCGTCTACATCGTCACCATGCTTGCCGCGTACGGCTTCGGAAAACTGCGCATCCGGGGCCGGGAGGTGTACTTCTGGCTGCTGCTGGCCTGTCTCACGCTGCCGGAGGTCGTGCTGCTCACCCCGTTGTTCACGACCGCCCAGGCGTTCGGCTTGTTCGACACCTACTGGGCTGTGATCCTGCCGCTGGCCGCGCTGCAGGTGCCGTTCGCGGTTCTGCTGGCGCGGAACTTCGTCCACGGCATCCCCGACGAACTCTTCGAGGCAGCCCGGGTCGACGGCGGGAGTGTGATGAACGGCTTCCGCCACCTGGTCATCCCGCTCACCCGGCCCATCGCCGCCGCGATCTTGATCTTCACCCTCATCGGGGCCTGGAACAACTACCTCTTCCCCCTGGTGTTCCTGCAGTCCCCCGAGATGCAGACGATCACCCTCGTGCCGCAGTTCTTCGTCGGCCAGTTCAGCAACGACCAGACCAAGATCCTCGCTTCCGCCGTGATCATCGCGATTCCGGAGATCATCGCCTACCTGTGCCTGCAGCGCTACTTCGAGCGCGGCCTGGCCGCTGGCGCCATCAAGTAGTCCGTACTCGAAGGAGCATCCGTGCCGCTGATCCAGATCGACCTCGACCGTGAGCTCTTCGACTCACTCAGCGACAAGCTGAGCGACGCAGTGCACCAGGCGCAACTCGACGCACTGGGCATCCCGTCGGACGACCTGTTCCAGGTCTTCACCACGCATGGGCCGGGCGAGCTTCGCTTCGACCCCGGATACAACGGGGTCGACCGGCAACGTCTCGTCCTGCTGCGCATCACCATGGTGCACATGTACCCGGTAGCGACGAAGCAGCGCCTGTACCGCGCCATCGTCGAGCGGTTCGCCGATGCCGGTGTGCGCGCCGAGGACATCTTGATCTCCGTCGTCGAAAACGGCTACGAGGACTGGTACGCAGGCCGGCTCTGACGAGAAGACCACGCCCGAGAAAAGAGGAACCCCTGGCCATGATGCGATACGACGGCGCGGCGCTCCGCGTCCTCTATATCGGTGGCACCGGCACGATTAGCACGTCTTGCGTACGCCTCTCCGTGGAGAGCGGGATGTCGGTGTTCGTGCTGAACCGCGGCAACAACAGCGCGGCTCGGCAGCTGCCTGAGGGCGTCATCTGGCTGACCGGC
>DATDKX010000107.1:0-7564 GCA_036519615.1 Propionibacteriaceae bacterium | reverse complement strand
CATGCCTGGGCGAACAGCGGGTTGCCCATCGAGGGCTGATGCTCTGAACCGCGCCGGGCGGTTTAGCATGAAACTGCCAAGGAGACCTTCGGGAGCTCACACCTCATTGGTGGGCTGAGAGGGTGGAGTGCGCGAGAGGCGGGGGTTCGCCGACCGACCGAACCTGACCGGGTAATGCCGGCGTAGGGAGCTGCATGTCAGTTACTTTCACTCAAACCGGCTGCACCGAGACTGGTGGCTTCGTCATGTTGTCAGCGGTTTGCTGCTCCGTTACCGCCGCGTCACCCAGCCGTGGCACTTTGGCATCGTGTCTGCTGCCGAAGACGCGCCGGTCCTAATCGCCCACCGCGGCTTTTCCTCGCGACATCCGGAGATGACGCGGGCGGCGTATCAGGCGGCGATCGAGTGGTCTTATCAGACCGAGATTTCCCTCGGCCTGGAATGTGACGTGCATTTCAGCGCGGATGACGAGCTGGTCTGCCTGCACGATCTGACCTTGGATCGCACCTCCACCAGCTCAGGACCGGCGTATGAGCGCTCAGTGTCGGAGCTCAAGGAGGTGGATTTCGGTTCGCCGAGTGTTTCAGATCCAGAGCCGGAGCAGCGCGAGCTCGTTACTCTTCGGGAGCTGATGATCATGGTCCGGGACGCCCGGCAAGATCACGTACCGGTCAGTTTGGTGATCGAGACCAAGCATCCCAATGATCGCGGGCGCGAGGTTGAGGAACGCGTTGCGGCAATGCTCGCCGAGTTTGGCTGGAATAAGCCGAGTGCACCGGTCCGACTGATCTCCTTCTCAGTGAAGGCGGTCAGGCGGTTCGGCTGGCTGCTACCCGGGCTGGAGCGAACCCTGCTCATTGAAAATGATCTGGGTAAGTGGCGTGACGGCAAGCTGCCAGACGGAGTACGCGTCGTGGGTCCAGATCTGGCGTTAATCAAGGACGATCCGAACTTTGTCAACCGGTCAAGGCAGAAAGGCCACCAGGTGCACGTCTGGACGGTGAACGAGCCCGACGACGTCAGGTTCTGTCGTGATCTTGGGGTGACAGGTTTCACCACCGACTACCCAGATCGAGTAGCGGCGATCTTGGCCGAGTAGATCCGCTTGCATTGCTGAGGCTCAGGGCACAGCACTATGACGGGCGGCCGCGTCGCCGACTGCAGGAGCTCGCGGCCGGTGTATGTAGCAGCTCTCGTTCGTGTTCGTGAGCGACAAAGGAGTCGACTCTGGCGGGCTGCCTGTCAGAGTGCAATTGACACAGGATCGCGAGCGATTGGGCATGACATACACCGCGGCCCACCTCGCCCCGAGCCCAATTCGGAGCCAGCAATCGCGATCACCTCGATGCCTGCCTCGGCCAGGCGCTGATTAGTCTCCACATTGCGCTCGTACGCGACCGCGACCTTCGGCTCGATGGCGAGTGTGTTATTGCCGTCATCCCACTGTTCCCGCTCAGCGGTGACAGGGTCTAGCCCTGTGTCAATCAGCTGAAGTTGATCAATGTCCATCGCCCGTGCCGCCGCCTCCAAGAAGGGAGCCGGTTCATTGATCACAAGATCGGAGTCGCTGCCCGCGTGCACGGCGATCGCGGAGAGATTATGAGCGACATTCGGATACATCACCACCGCGTCGACATCGACCATGGTGCAAATGGTGTCCAGGTGCATAGTGGCGCGATCTTGACTGATCGGCACTACGAGCACGGTGTGTGCCAGTCCCAGCCCGAACACCGTACGCGCCAAACGTTCCGCACCCGAGGGATGAGTCCGTTCGCCGACGCCAACGGCAAGCACGCCCTCGGCAAGTGCCAAGACGTCGCCGCCCTCCAAATACTCCTCGTGCCAGCCGTGAATCCGCTGCACTCCGCTGAAGCGCGGATGGAAGGCGTAGATCAGGTCGGTGAGTTGGGTCTCCCGCCGCCGCGCCGGCATTGCCAAGGAGGTGATCGTGACCCGATCTCCAATCCACACGCTTGAATCGCGCGTGAAAAGCAGGTTCGGCAGCGGATCGATCAAGAAGTCTTCCGGTCGATAAAGCGCGGCCACGAGGCTGCCGCTGCCTTGGACCTCGTCATTGCGCAGCCCCGCCATCAACACCTCGGCAAGCTCCTCCGGCGCGAGATCAGCAAGGTAACGCAGCAGATAGTTTCGAAGCGTGACACCTAACCGGATATCGGATACGACGTCCTGGAGGGCCTTGGCCCGCGCAGCAGGATCGGCCAAGGTCTCGATCAACAGCGTGCTCAGATAGAGCACCTCAACGCCGCGGCTGCGTAGCGTCTCCGCGAAGCCGTCGTGCTCCTCCTGGGCTCGATCGACCCAAGGCAATCCGTCGAAGAGCAGCGTGTCGTTGTTGCGTGGCGTCAATCGCTTCAGCTCGTTGCCAGGACGATGCAGGAGCACGGTACGCAACCGCCCGACCTCGGTCCAGACCCCCGCCATAGTGACGACCTCTGCGGACATGACGGTGACACTACCGATTCCTAGAACGCCACCAGCGAGGCACTCGTGCGCGACTAGCCTTGCGGGGTGAGCTCCGACCTGTCCCGTGTCGCGTGCATCATTCCGGCAAAAGACGAGGAGCAACGAATCGCCGCGACTGTAACCGCAGCAAGAGATCTTCCGGGGGTCGAGATCGTGATCGTTTGCGATGACGGCAGCAGTGATTGTACGTCGCAGCATGCGGCTGGCGCCGGTGCGATCGTGGTCTCGCATACCCGGAACCGGGGTAAGGCGGCCGCTGTGGAATCGGCGGTTAATGGTCTCGGAGTGATCGAGCAGCGCGACAGGCGTCCGGAGGCGGGCACCCTGGTGCTGCTCGACGCCGACCTCGCGGAGTCCGCCGGCAACTGCGCGCCGCTGATCCATCCGGTGATGAACGATGAAGCCGACCTGACGATCGCGGTATTGCCGGCTCAGCGAACCGCAGAGGGTGACAATCCCGGCGGCTTTGGCCTGGTAGTGAACACGGCCAGACGGGGTATTGCCGAGCTGACCGGCTGGACTCCGCGGGCACCACTGTCAGGTCAGCGCTGCCTTACCCGGCGAGCCTTTGAACTTGCCAGCCCACTGGCCGCCGGCTGGGGAATGGAAGTTGGTATGACCATTGACGCGCTGCGAGCCGGTTTGCGAGTCTCCGAGATCGAGATCGACCTGCGCCACCGTGCAACAGGCACTGATCTCGGCGCTCAACTGCACCGTGCGGCCCAGCTTCGCGACGTCACTCGCGCGCTCGCGGCACGTGGACTCGTCCAAGCCGGCCTCAAGGATTTGAGAGACTCCGGTGGCGTCACTGGCGTCTTCAAGCGACTCCGAGGTAAGCAGGCATGAATCGATGACGGCGAGCAAGCAGAAGCGCCGCAGCGGCAATCCGGCCAAGCCGCCGCAACCGCGATACCGACCAGGGATCTGGCACCGCAATCACCAGTTCGCCTTGTTCGGCATCGTGGGCGCTACCGCGTTGACGTTGCTCGCCGGGTTCCTGGGGCCGTCAGCCGTCACTTTGACGCTTGGTCCGCGGCACTCCTATCTGCCGCCCTGGTACCTCCCATCCGGCGTGGTAAAGCCCAACGAGTGGTTCGTCTCGATCTTGATCTGGGTCGCGATCATCCTCGGCGCCCTCGGACTCTGGGTAGGGCTGCGCGCCATGGCCGATGGCTGGAGACCCAAGTACAAAAAGATCTTTGCACTCGGAACCGTCTTGAGCCTGCTCACCGCCTGCGTGCCACCGATGACGTCGGCGGATGTCTTGATGTACGCGGCGTACGGGCGGCTGCAGGCCATCGGGCGCGACCCTTACGAGATCACCCCAGCTGAAGTGTTCCGCGGCCAGTTCGATCCGGTACTTCGCTGGACCGAACGGCCATGGCAGGACACCCCCAGCGTGTACGGACCGATCACCTCATGGAGTCAGCTCATCGCCAACAAATTCGGGGGCGAGAACATGCACGACATCGTGTTCTGGCTGCAGGTGTTTTCGGTGGTGCCGTTCATCCTGGCTTGCGCCGGTGCTGTGATGCTGGCGCATGGCGATCCGCGACGGCAGGGCCGCGCAGCGCTGCTGACCATCGCAAATCCGTTGCTGATCTGGTCTGTGGTCGCGGGGGCGCACAATGAGTCGCTGGCGGTGATGTTCGCGGTCGCCGGCCTGCTTTTCATGCGGAAGAACCCGTTCGTTGCCGGTCTGGGCATCGGGCTTGCCGGCTGCGCCAAGGTGAGCATTGGACTGTGGGGGCTCGCGATGCTGTGGGCGTATCGGCGGGAACCAAAGAAAGCGCTGCTGCTCTGTGTCGGCACGGCGGTTCCGATGGGTTTGGCGTACCTGCTGTGGCAGCCGACGGCGTTCCTGCAGGTGCTGCGCAACGGGGGCTATGTCTCGGTCGGCTCCTGGGCAAATCCGCTCTATCGCCTCCTTTATCTCTTCATGACCGGCTTTCACGCCAAGGTCATTGTCGGCGTCATCTCCTACATCGGCTTGATCGTGATCGGCTGGATGCTGTACCGGGTCGTGCCGTGGACCCCGGCTCCCGGGCTGGACAAGGATGCGGACATGCGACGAGATCCGCTCACCATTGCGCTGCGCACTGCGCTGGTGCTGTCGGTGGCGTGGTTGATCACCTCGATGTACACGCTGTCGTGGTATGACCTGCTGGCCTGGATCCCGCTCGCCGTGTTGGCGGCGAGCAAGCTCGACAAGATCATGCTGATCAGGGGCGCGGCTTTGTCGCTGGCGTACGTGCCCGGGCGGGCGATCGATCTGGGTGACGCGCTGGACTTCACCGCCACCCGGATGCGGGACACCATCTCGCCGATTATCCAAATGGCGATGGTGCTTGCGGTGATCTTGTGGTGGCGGCAACCGGATCGGCCCGAGCTTTTCCCGTTCAAGAAGGGGAAGGCTCCACCAGCGACATCGCCATCCCGGCTACCCGAGTCCCGGCCCGCGGCAGCCGAGGTCCCGCCGCCTCGCAGCTCACCGCCGAAGGCTGCGCGTTCTCAAGCGGCCGTACCGGTCAAGGAGCTGGCATCGCGGCGTAGGAGTTGATCTCCGACCTGAGCGCGTCCTTGGTTTCGCGGCTGGCAAAAGATGCGTCGACGGCCACGAATGCCAACTCGGTGACTCCGTGCTCATCGAGATCAAGCAGCCGAGCCGCGTTGGCGTACTCGGTGTTGAGATCGGTGCCAACCATTGGCGGGTCGTCGGTGTTGATCGTCACCGTGACGCCGGCTGCGACCAGCTCTCGGATCGGATGATGATCAAGATCGGGCACCGCGCGTAGTGCGACGTTGGATGTTAAGCAGATGTCCAAGGGGATCTTGTGCTCCACCAGATGTTCCAAGAGACGCGGGTCACCGACTGCAGCAATGCCATGTTCGATGCGTTCCGCACCGAGACTGACCAGGGCGTCCCAGACGCTATCGGGACCGGTGGTCTCCCCGGCGTGCGGCACGCTCCGCAGTCCGGCCGCGCGAGCCCGATCGAACTGATCACGAAACATCGAGCGTGGAAAGCCGCGCTCCGTCCCACCGAGTCCAAACCCGACCAGCCCAGGGACGTCGTGATCAAGAGCGACCGATGCGGTCAGCTCGGCCGCTGGAACTCCGAAGTCCGCCGGTATATCGAAAATCCACCACAGCTCTAGTCCATGATCGCGATGTGCTGCCTGGCGGGCGTCCTCGATCGCCTCGAGGAACGCTTCGGCTGGCAGGCTATCGCTGATCGAGATGTATGGCGTCACGGTCAGTTCGACGTAGCGGATGTTCTGCGCCGCCATGTCGGCCGCGACCTCGTACGTGATCAGACGCACGTCCTCGGCAGTCTTGATCAGGTCCACGACTGCCAAATAGTTCCGGATGAAGTGTGGGAAGTCCTCGAAGACGAAGTACCGCGCTAATTCGTCGAGATCGCTCGGGACCGTACCTGGATGTCGCGCGGCCAGCTCGGCCACGGCTCGCAGTGGTACTGAGCCGACGTGGTGAACGTGCAGCTCAACCTTGGGAAGACCGGCAATGAAGATCTCAGAGACCGCCACGCGGGCCAGTCTGTCAATATCCCACGCTGCGCGGGATATCGACGCTGTACCTGGCGTGCATGCCGCATACAGCGCAGATGGATTGAGGGTCGAAAGTCCGCAATGGTCGGAAATTTGAGTTGGAACGAGGGAGAGGGGCGGTCAGCCGAAGCGGCGAGCCGAGGCCTCCTGCTGCGCCTGTCGACGCAAGGCCAGGATCAGCGGCTCGATGAGGACCGTGCCCAGCACTACATACCGCACTGCCGCGGTCGGGGAATCTGTCGGAACATTGTCAATCTCGAATTGCGCAATCTGGCGCATGTGATCGGTGTAGACATCAAGCGCACCGTCAGGCAGTTCGAAGCCGGCCTCCTCGAGGCCATGGAGTGCGTCCTTCAGATTCGGTCCGGCTACTGCGGTTGCTGCTACTCCGAGCAGCTCGTGCACCGACTCCGGTGGTTCCTCGATCGCCCGAATCACTCGATGTGCTGCCGCGATCGATAGTCCGCCAGGCCCGAGCAACGCCCTTATGAGCCGCAGCCGCGCCACATGGCTCTCGTCGTACTGCGCCTGAGTGGCAGCCGTTCGAACGCCTTCGTGCAGCAGGCTCTCGCGCAGATAGAACTTGATCGTCGCCACCGGGACACCGCTTTGCGTCGAGAGTTCTGAGATTCGCATGACCACCTCACTTGACATTGGATAGTATTACTCTCCAATATTGGAGAGTAATACTCTCTAATTGGAGGATCTCATGGCTGACGTGATTCCGGCCCGGATGACGCACGAATATGACGGGGAGCTGGTCGTGTTCTTGATCGGAATGCGCATCAACAAGCTGTGGCGGCCAGATTTGTGGCTGCCGGTATTCCTGGCCATGCCGAAAATGCTGGCCGAGCTCGCAAAAGATAAGGACTCTGGATTGCTCGGCTACCGGCTCGCCATTGGGGCTGGCGGACCGTTCGTGGTGCAGCACTGGAACTCGATCGAGAAGCTCTACGCGTACGCCAGCGACCGGAATGCGAGTCACCGCCCGGCGTGGGCAGCGTTCAACCGCCGCGCGCGTAAGGCTCCGAATACGGTCGGCATCTGGCACGAGACCTATCTCGTCGACCGGGCCGAGTCGATTTACTTCGGCATGCCCGCCTTTGGTCTGGCGGCGGCCACCTCGTCAGTCCCGGTAGCGCGGCGCGGTGAGACGGCGACGGAGCGGCTTGATGTGCGACAGGCAGCCTAACGGGCCCTTCGACAGCCTCCGGGTGCATTTTCGACAGGCTCAGGGCGCAGAAATGGTCAAACGGGCGCGGCACGCAGAGATAATCTGAGCCGGTGCTCGCAGTCCCACCCAGCCGCTATGGCTATTACGGACCGGTCGGAACCTTCAGTCATCAAGCGCTCCTGACTCTGCCTGCCCCGCCGGACGAACCCACGCCGTACGCGACTGTCGGGCTGGCTCTCCAGGCTGTCCGTGATGGCGAAGTCGCAGCCGTCCTGGTACCGATCGAGAACTCCGTCGAAGGCGGAGTCTCCGCAACCCTGGACAATCTGACCTATGG
>DATDKX010000106.1:0-2792 GCA_036519615.1 Propionibacteriaceae bacterium | reverse complement strand
GAGCGTGGCATGGAGGCATGGGAACGGCGCGGCACTGAGCGCACCTGGAACATCATCGACGCGGTCCAGAAGATTGCCGAAGATCGCGATATCTCCATGGCGGAGGTGGCGCTGGCCTGGGTGACCGATCGGCCCGCGGTGACCTCGACCATCTTGGGCGCCCGTACCACTGAGCAGCTGGAGACGAATTTGCGGGCCGCAGACCTGCATCTCACGGCTGAAGAGACCACGGCCTTAGACCAGGCGAGCGATCTGCATGCCAGCGACTATCCGTACGGCGAGCTGGGAATCAACCAACGTAACCGGATTCTTGCCGGTCCCTGAGGCCTGTGTGCCCGGAGCTTGTTGGAGGGCATCAGAACGGCACTTCGACAGGCTCAGAGTGCACGCGCTGAGTCAGCTCTACGTAGGTTGCAACACCGGCTCGAAGCGCCAAGCGGCCGGTCAGTCGGAGAGCACATATAACACTCCGGGTGCGTTTTCGCTATTTCGGCTTCGAGACTGCGCTTTGTTTGGTTGAATGCCTGAGACTTCACGCGCGTGTACTCGCTGAATGCGCGCGCTCGAGCTCGGGGGGGCAACACCATGTCGAAAGTGCGTCTGCGCACGCCCTTGTTCGGCGCCGTGATTACGGCGTTGATCAGTGCGGTCGTATTCCTCGGTGGCGCGGATTCAGCCGATGCCAAGGACACCGAGACTCAGGTCAAGAACTACCAAGAGCAGTTCATCGATCCGCAGGCTCCCATCGGCACTGAGGCGAAATCCAGCACGGCCAGCACGAGGGCCACTTCCAAGGTCGAGCTGGACTCCCCCGTCGAGACCAAAGCTTCCGACCCAGACAGCGCATCTGATCTGAAGGCTCTTTCCACGAACGACGGCGGCCGCTGGACGAGCTTGCCCTCGCTTCCCAAAGGGTCCAACGCCTATCACTTGATCATGGGTCCGGGCGGCAAAATCCTCCTGATCGCCGGATCCGGCAACAACTCCGCGGTTTTTGAAGCCGGCACGTTCAAGTCCTACATCTGGAATCCGAGCACCGGTGCCCTCAAGCAGCTCACCACTCCCACGGATATGTTTTGCGCCGGTCACATGCTGATGAGCAATGGCCAGGGCATTGCCGCCGGGGGTACAACCGACTACTCGCCGTGGAAGGGGTCAAAGGCGCTCTACACCTTCGACTTCGAGTCCGAGGAGTTCGTCAAGCAGAAGAACATGGTGGACGGCCGCTGGTATCCGACGGTGGTCAACACCCGTGGCGGCTATGCCTTGATCGTCGGCGGCTTCGACTCAACTGGCGCGAACTCAAAGTCCTCCGAGGTCTACGTGCCGTGGAATGGGACATACGACCCGCAGCCCGGCAACCGCGAGTTCCCCTTGTATCCACACATCTTCCTCACCGCCGATGCCAAGTACTTCTTCACCGGCGCCGGCTGGGTAAAGGCGCCAGAAGACGTTGACAGCACCACTACGTTCTTCCACCCCGGATTCTGGCAGCCCTTCAAGGGCAACAAGTTCACCAAGGTCAACGATCTGACGGTGCCGACCCGACGCGGATTCGGAAGCTCCTGCTGGCTGGGTAGCATCCGCCGGCAGCGGCTCATGGTCATGGGTGGCGGACATCCGGCCACCTCGTCGACGAACGTCATCGATCTTGATAGCTCCTCAACGCCGAAATACAAGGCGGGCCCCTCACTGCGCGCCGCCAAGATCTACGTCAGCTGCGTGCAGCTGCCGGACGGAAGTGTGCTCGAGCTAGGTGGCGGTTCTGCGAACAAGATCGAGAACGCCAGCCAAGAGGTGAGCTTGCTCAAAACGCCGACGTCGAAGTCGTGGACCGCCATGAATCCGCTACCGGATGGCGAGCACCGGCTCTACCACTCGATGGCCTTCCTGGCGGACGACGGCAGCGTCATCAGCCTGTCGTCCAACCCGAAGGGTCAGGCGCGAAGCGACACGGTGCTGCGATTCGAGCCGCCGTACATGTTCAATGGTCAACGGCCCACCATCAGCGGAGTGCCGAGCGAGATCAGCTACGGGCAGACATACTCGATCGACGTCAGCAGTGATGTCACCAAAGTAATCATGATGAGCCCAGCCTCACCGACGCACAGCTTTGACGCGAACCAGCGCGAGGTTCCGCTGCAGTACGCCGATGGCAAGATCACCATCAATGCCACATCGAGCCTCGCACCACGCGGCTACTACCGGCTCTTCGCGATCAACGCCAACGGCGCTATCTCGACCGCCAAGTGGACTCACCTGAATTAGCTCTCCGCTAAGGTCTGACGACTTCGCGTTGGCTACCTACACTTCGCGTTAGTTGGAACTACCGCGAAGTGTGGGTAATTAACGCGAAGTGTCACCTCGGACGCGGGTTAGTGAGGCGTTGCAGTCGTGCATGATCGCTGGCACGCTTTCGATCGCGCGGCATCCTCGAGCCAACCTTGTCGGTCGGCCCACATAAAGTGGTCACGAACCACTAACCTGAATCGATTAAGCTTCGTCGTTAGTGACCACTTTCCGTTGAAGTGGCGCCGATACGAAGCTGAAACTACGACCGTCCAAGAGAGCAAGGCGGCGCTAGGGCGAGTCGGCAGCTCTGTTTTGGCCTTGCGCGCCAGAATGCGGGTATGGCAACCAAACAGCTGCTCGCAGAGCGCGACCAGCTGAGCTAGGAGGAAGTATGGAGATCATCGGAGTGATCATTGCAGGCATCATTATTGGCCTGCTTGGGAAGTTTGTTGCTCCGAGCACACGGGACAACATCCCGATCTGGCTCACCATTGTGTGTG
>DATDKX010000105.1:0-11391 GCA_036519615.1 Propionibacteriaceae bacterium | reverse complement strand
AAACGGATCAGTGGACGGCGTGGCCACGGCGCCGAATACGAAGGTGCCGAAGATCACCAGACTCCGGTACTTTGCCATCTGCTTGGCCTTGATCACCCCGACGATGTTCAACATCAAGACGATCAATGGAATCAGGAACCCAATGCCGAAGACCAACATGAGACGCAAGAGGAAGGACAGGTAAGCGTTGATGTCCTGCAGGTTGGTCACTCCGGACTGGGTGAAGCTCAGCAGCACCGTAATCGCCTTAGGCAACACGACGTAGGCGACAACGATACCGCCCACGAACATCGGCGTCGCGGCTGCAATGAAGATCAGCGCCCACTTCTTCTCCTTCGCCAGCAGGCCCGGGACCACAAATGCCCACAGCTGGTACAGCCAGATGGGTGCTGTGGCAATTGCACCTGCGAGTGCCGAGACCTTCAACGAAAGTGTCAGTGGGGAGGTCAGATTGATGTTGACCAAGGATGTATTCGCATCTGGATGCTTGGCCTTCAGCGCCGCAATTGCTTGGAAGTAGGGCCGCTGCAAAATGTCCAGCAAGTCGTATCGGAAGAACCAGGCGACCACCATGCCCACGATGATCGCGAGTATCGAGACGATCAGCCGGTACCGCAGTTCACGAAGATGCTCAAAGAGCGTCATCGTGCCGTCGGGTGGCAGGGGTGGCGGCTTGAGCCACTTCAAGCTGAAGTGGATAGGCCGGCCCTTGATCGTCAAAGACACGGCGGCTTTAGAGCGTACGTTCAGGCGTCGTTACGGTTTTTGTTGGCGGCGGGATCCTGGTTAGCCCGCGGCGGCTGTTGATAGCTGGCGCCGCTCGGAGGCTGTGATGTCTGGGCCTGCGGTGGCTGCTGGTATTCGGTCACTGCTGGCGTACTCGGGCCAGGTGCCGGATTGGGCGCCTGTGGCTGGCTTTCGTCAGACTTGAGGCCCTTGGTCTCCTCTTTGAACTCCCTGAGCGCACGCCCGGTGCTCTTGCCCAAGCCGGCCAGCCGGGCGCCGCCGAACAACAGCAGCACGACGGCCAAGATGATCAACAGCTCGGGGACACCAAGTCCGAGTACGAGCGGAGTCATGATTCCTCTTTTCCTGCAGCAGTAGTCGGAGTCATCCTACGTCGCGGATACCTGGTCGATCTGTGCAGAGATGGTGCGATCGTTGCGCGGGTCAGGCAGCAGGCCGGATTCGGGAACCCTGATCTGCGCCAGCAGATCGCTAAGCTCGCCAGCCCTGACAGCCAGCATGTCAAGCTCGCTGAAGAGATCGCTGGCCTTATGCGCAAGCCACACGGCATAGCTGATCAGCATGATGAGCCCCGCCAGACCGATGCCGACGAAGACGATCACCCAGATCATCCCTGCACCCTAGCCGATCTCAGCTATGTCCTGGCTGCCGCTCCTAGTAGTACGGCGTACTGGTCGAGTGCCTCTTGTGCCGCCTCGGCGGCCGAGCTCCCCGCTCCCTCAGGGGACAGTACCCGAGCGCCGCCCTGGAGCCGCAGCAGCAAGCTTCGCAACCATGCCGGATCGGTGACGTGCAACGTAACGATGAGACCGCCCCCCGGACGGGTGGAGACCGCCTCGGTCGGGTAGTACTCCGCAACCCAAACGGCCCACGGCTCCAGCTCGAGGGTGACCAGGGGGGCGTCCTTCAATGCCTCCCACCATCCGGTCGAGAGGTCCTTGAGCTGGACATCATGCGGCGCCACATCGATCGAGGTGACCTCGACAGCCGCAATTCGATCAAGTCGGAAGGTTCGCAGCGCGTTGGCGGAGTAACACCAGGCCTCCAGGTAGCCATAGCCCTCCAGTACGAAAACCCGCAGTGGATCGACCATCCGCCGCGTCGTCTCCGCACGCGAGGCGACGTCATAGGTGAGATCCAGCCGCTTGCCGCGCTGCAACCCATCGTTCACACGCGCTTGAATGTCATCCCGAGCTGCGGTGACCGCGACCGTTGCCTGGTCGGTCGCCGGTACGTTTCCGGCGGCTGCCTCCAGCTTCTTCAAGGCCCGGTCGACCGCGTCGCGCTTGCCGGGACCTGCGATCCCGCGCAGCGTACGCAGTGCCAGCACTAGTGCGAGCGCCTCATCGGCGGAGAGCCGCAACGGCCGAGTGAGATAGTCGGCATTGCTGAGGTGAATGACGCCCTCGCCGTCTACCGCGTCCATGTCGATGTCGATCAAGTCCCCAGGGGTAAGTCCGGGCATGCCACACATCCAGAGCACGCTGAGATCCTCACGCAGCGTCTTGACGCTGATCCCAAAGGCCGCGGCGACATCGGCCATCGCGATGCCGTCGTGTTCGCGTAGATAGGGCACCAGGCTGAGCAGCCGTCGCACTTGAGCTCGAGATGTCATGCCGCATGCACCGATTCAACGACGGCGGTCAGACCACGCACGACGAGCTCGCGGAGTTCGGTTGGCTCTAGTACGACGACATCGGCCGCGTACTGGGTGATCTCCTCTGCTGCTGAGCGGAAATCGGTGAAGCCCACCGCATATACCCCAAAGCCCACCGGAAGCTTGACATCAGAAACCGCCGGCTCGCCGCGGCGCGCCAGCGCCGGTGCCTTGCCAGTCCGGATGGCGAGCAGCGCGGTTTCGGTCCGCTCCCGCGGCGCAAGCGCACGAGCCAGGCTGCGCAAGTCAAGATCAGCCGGCACCTCGTACGATCCAGCTCGGGAGACCCTCCTCGGCAGATCGGTCATCCGGGAGAGCTTGAACATTCGGGACGCTTGGCGGTCGACGTCGCGACCGATCACATACCACCGGCCTTTGTACGAGGTGAGGCCCCACGGCTCAAGGGTGCGCGGCGTGCCGTCGCGATACGTGAAGCTGACACGTGCACGATCAAGCACCGCATTCCACAGCACATCGAATCCAGGTTCCGATGCCTGCACTGACGGCTCCAAGGATGCAAGCTGCGACGCATCCGGCTCTACGCCGGCCGCACGCAACTTGCTGATTGCGCTTCTGGTCGCCTCCGCCATGCTGGCGTGCTTCCAGACGCGGGCCGCTACTCCGACTACGGCGGCTTCCTCGGCGTCCAGATCGATTGGCGGCAGTGAGAACTCCGAAGGACGGATCCGGTAGCCCGGCTCGTCATCGAATAGCGGATCAAAGCTGCCAACCTCGATCGGCACCCCGAGCGAGCGCAGTTCATCTTTGTCACGCTCAAAGGTGCGCTCGAATGCGGCATCGCTGAGGTTGTGGTAGCCCTCGACCGCCTCACGAATGCGGCTCTTGGGAAGATAGCGGCCTGACACCAGCAGGCAGATGGTGAGGTTGAGAATTCTCTCGGTCTTGCGGGGCGGCATTACGTGCAAATCACTTTCTCACCGGAGCGTCGATGAGCACGCTACCAGCAGATGCTTGACATCCCAGGTAGCTCGGCGGAGTCTGGCGCGGAGCCTTCTGACAGAGTCGGCGCTGGCCGCTATGCGCCCAGCCCAACAGGTGAACTGCACCTCGGAAACCTCCGTACGGCGCTGCTTGCCTGGCTCTTTGCGCGATCCACAGGGCGTCGTTTCCTGCTCCGCATCGAAGACCTCGACGCGGCACGGGTTCGGCCTGGAGTTGCCGAGCAGCAGCTGGCCGATCTGGCGGCCCTGGGCGTCACGTTCGATGGCGAGCCGCTCGTGCAGTCTCAACGGCTGGGTATCTATCGCGAGGCATTGATCAGCCTGGCTGACAGGACGTACGAATGCTTCTGCAGCCGACGTGAGATTGCCGAGGCGGCCTCGGCACCGCACGGCACGCCTGCCCGATATCCGGGCACCTGCCGAAATCTGACCGAGGCCGAGCGGGAGCGCCGCGGACAGACTCGGCCACCCGCGCTTCGGCTGCGGGCGGATGGTGCCCGACAGACCATACGCGACGTGTTACGTGGGGAGATTACGGCGGAGGTTGACGACGTCGTGCTGTTGCGCAATGACGGCGTCCCTGCCTACAACCTTGCGGTCGTCATCGACGATGGGTTTTCAGGCATCGACCAGGTTGTGCGTGGCGTCGATCTGCTGCCCGTGGCGGCAACTCAGGCGTATCTCGCGAGGCTGCTCGGCCAGCAACCACCGATTTATGCGCATGTGCCTTTGGCGCTGAACGCTCAGGGTCAACGACTTGCCAAGCGCGACGGGGCGGTAACTCTCGCCGCCCTGGCGACTGAAGGTATGGGAGCAGACGCAGTGCTGGCGTTAATCGCGGAATCGCTGCACCTTGCCGCGCCGGATGAGCGGATAACGCTCGGTGTGATGCTTGACCGCTTCGATCCTGATCGCCTGCCGCGTACGCCGTGGGTTGTGATACCTGACCGGGGTCTAAGGTCGGGCACGTGATCATTTGGGCTGATGGCACGGTCACCGGGCTGCGAGGTCAGTGGAAGGGTGCCGTGGAGCTCACTGTCATGCGACGCGATGCGAGCGAAACGACTGAAATACCCGCACTCGTCTACACCGACCTCATGGCCATCCCGACGGTCGGCGATCGGGTGCTGTTGAATGTCGCCGCTTTGGAGCGCGGTCTGGGCACCGGTGGATATGCCCTGGTGATCGCCGTACTGGACGCCGAGGACCGAGTGACTCAGCCACCGCAGCCTGCCGGGCATCTCATCAAGGCGCGCTACTTGCCGCTGCAAGCCATGGTCGCGGGAGCTGACGAACAGGGGTCGGCGCATCATCGGCTGCTGGCCGAGGCTGACTCGATTGATGGGATGCCGGTGATTGTCGCCGACTTGCACTCCGCGCTCGCGCCGATCCTGTTGGCAATCGCGGACGATCGCCCCGGCACACGGGTCGTCTATGTAATGAGCGATCAGGGCGCGTTGCCGCTCGCCTTCTCACGTTCGGTGGCTGAACTCCGCGCCAGCGGCTTGCTCGCCGCAACGGTGACCGTCGGTCAGGCGTTCGGAGGCGACCTGGAGGCTGTGACATTGCATTCGGGTCTGCTTGCGGCCCGGCTCGCCCTGGACGCCGAGTTAGTCGTGGTGACGCAGGGCCCTGGCAATCTCGGCACCGGTACGCGCTGGGGATTCTCCGGCGTGAGTGCCGGCGAGGCGATTAACGCTGCCGCCATTCTCGGCGGCCGACCGGTTGGGACGTTGCGGATCTCCGGCGCCGATTCCCGCGAGCGGCATCGTGGCGTCTCTCACCACAGCCTCACGGCGTATGGCCGGGTTGCGCTCTGCCAAGCTGATATCGCCGTCCCCGATCTGGCCGATGACGGCTCACCCGCCATGGATGATCTGGCCGAGGCCGTGGCAGGCAGTCTGCAACAGCTATCCTCCCGACATCGGCTGGTTACAGTGGACCTTTCCGGCCTCAGAACGGTTCTCGCGGCTTCACCGATCCAGCTGTCCAGCATGGGCCGTGGCCTTGATGACGATCCTGCCTATTTTCTTGCCGCGGCCGCTGCTGGCCGCCACGCTGCCACGCTGCTCGATTCTGAAGCAAAGCCCAACGGCTGAGAGCTACTGGCTCTGCGTAAAGAGCAGATCAACCAGAATGACGAGAGTTTCTCCCGGCTTGATCGACGGCGTCGCATTGCCTTCGGGATAGCCATCGGCTGGCGGAATGACAAGGAGCACCCGGCTGCCTACGGTCTGGCCCTCCAGGCCCTTGGCCAGCCCAGGAAGTAAGCCGGAGAGCTGGGCACTGGCGGGCTTGCCGCCGTAGGTCTCCTCCATCACCTTGCCATCGCTCCACCGCACCCACACATAGTTGAAGGTGATGGTGTCGTTCGCTCCAACCTTCTTGCCCTTGCCTTTAATCAGCGGCTGCACCTGCAGGGCGTTGGGCGGAGCAGATTCCGGAATGGTGATCTCCGGCGTCCCACCCTTCTCCGTTACGGTCGGGAGCCCCGCCTTGGGCCGCACCGCAGTGCCCTCAGGCCCGGGGAGCTGTACGCCGACAAGATCGACAACAAAGACCAAGGTATCGCCGACCTCGATTCCAGCTTGCGGATTGCCACCCATCTGGTCGTAGCCGTCCTTGCCCGGCATGGCAATCAGCACTCGGCTGCCCTGGTGTTGTCCCTCAAGGCCCTTGCTGAAGCCGGGAACGACTTGCGCCAGGTTGAATGCAACCGGCTGCCCGGTACTGAATGACTCGTCGAATTTCTTGCCAGTCCGCCCGTTCACTCCGTAGTAGTTGACCTCAACGCCCTGGCCTGCAGATACCGCGGGTCCATTGCCGGCATGCAGCACGTTGGTCCGAGTTTTGTCGATGGCCCAGGGCGAGTCGACCTTGACCTTTGGTGCTTCTCCGTAGGCGCCAGTGACGGTCACCTTGTCGAAGTTGTCCGATGCCTTGATCGGCTTGGGCTTCGATGTTGGTGTGGGAGTCGGCGTCGAGGTGGGCGACGGACTTGCCGAGGTTGGTGCTGCGGTTGGGGAAGGAGAAGCTGCGTCGGCGGCCGACTTGTCCTTGCTGCACCCAAAGAGAAGTAGCAGCGACGAGGCGAGCCCAAGAACGACTGCGACTCTGACAGGAGAAGAAGGCACCGGAGAAGGCTACAGGCTCGAGTCTGTGAGGCGGCCCCTCAGCCGCGCATAGAGGCGATCAGGCGCTCGACCCGATCGTCTGTTGCGACGAAGGGATCCTTGCAGAGCACCGTACGCTGCGCCTGATCATTCAGCTTGAGGTGTACCCAGTCGACGGTGTAGTCGTGACGTCCCTCCTGTGCGGCACGAATAAAGTCCCCTCGGAGCTTGGCCCTCGTGGTCTGCGGCGGCACGGCCTTCGCCCGGAAGATAGCGGGATCGGTGGTGACGCGTGCCGCCAGGCCCCGCTGCTCCAGCAGAGAGAACACCCCGCGAGAGCGTCGGATGTCGTGGTAGGCAAGGTCGAGCTGGGCGATCCGGGGATCCGCGAAGCTGAGCTTGTGTTTGGCCGAATAGCGGTCGAGCAGCTTGAGCTTGATCGCCCAGTCGATCTCGGTGTCGATGAGCTCGAGCTTGTCCTCCGCGACCGCCCGTAGCGTCCGCTCCCACAGGTCGAGCACCCGATCGACGACCCGGGTGCCCAGGCTTTCGCGCCGGACGAACTCCGAGACCTTCTCGTAGTACTCGGTCTGCAGCTCAAGCGCCGAAACGCGCCTGCCGTTGGACAATGCCACTCTCACATGGCCAGACCGGTCGCGACTCATGTCTCGAATCGCCCGGATCGGGTTCTCCAAGGTGAAGTCCCGCATCGGGACACCGGCCTCGATCAGCCGCAGCACCAGCTCGGCGCTGCCCACCTTGAGCAACGTGGTGGTCTCGCTCATGTTGGAGTCGCCGACGATGACGTGCAGCCGGCGGTAACGCTCCGGGTCGGCGTGCGGCTCGTCACGGGTGTTGATGATCGGCCGGCTCCGGGTGGTGGCCGAGGAGACGCTCTCCCAAATGTGCTCGGCCCGCTGGCTGACGCTGTATTCGGCGCCGCGAGCAGTGTGCAGCACCTTGCCCGCACCACAGACCAGTTGCCGTGAGACCAGGAATGGCACCAGGACGTCAGTGATCTTTGAAAAATCCCCGATACGGGAGATCAGGTAGTTCTCGTGGCAGCCATAGGAGTTGCCATGGCTGTCGGTGTTGTTCTTGAAAAGATAGATGTCGCCGGTGATGCCCTCACTCGCCAGCCGATGTTCGGCGTCGACGATGAGGTCCTCCAGGATCCGCTCCCCGGCACGGTCATGGTTGATGAGCTGGACGAGATCGTCGCATTCGGCGGTCGCGTACTCAGGATGGGAGCCAACGTCGAGGTAGATGCGAGATCCGTTGCGGAGAAAGACATTGCTGCTCCGCCCCCAGGTCACGACCCGCCGGAAGAGATAGCGCGCGACTTCGTCCGGAGTCAGCCGTCGCGTGCCGCCAGAGGTGCACGCGACGCCATACTCCGTCTCAAGTCCGAAGATTCTGCGGTCCACTGCCCTCCTCTACACACCCGGTCAGTCTCCCCGCGGACTCAGCCATCGGTTAGGTCCAGCAACCCGCCGAGCTCTTCGGCGGTCAATTCCCGGTACTCCCCGGCCTGGAGGTTCCCGAGCCGAACCGGTCCGATTCCGATCCGCGACAACCGGCGGACCGGATGGCCGACTGCTTCCATCGTACGGCGCACGATGCGATTACGACCCTCTTGCAAGGTGATCTTGAGAATCGACTTCTCTCCGGCGCTGGAGACGATCTTGACCGAGGTAGGTCGAACAGGTCCATCTTCCAGCGTGATGCCACGACGTAGCCGTCTCAGTGTCTGCGGGCCGACAACCCCACTTACTTCGACAATGTATGTCTTCGGCACCTGGTATGAGGGGTGGGCAAGCTTGTTGGCGAAGTCTCCGTCGTTAGTCAGGATCAACAGACCCTCACTGTCGGTGTCCAGGCGGCCGACGTGGAAGAGTCGCTCTTTCTTGAGCGACCGCCTGGCTCCCTCGGCGAGCACGTCGGCAACGGTACGGCGACCTTCCGGATCATCCATCGTGACGACGACCCCACGAGGCTTGTTGAGGGCCAGATAGAGATGTCGGCGCGGCGGCGGGATACGCGCGCCGTCGACTCGAATCACGTCACGTTCGGGATCGACCCTGCGGCCCTGCTCGGTGACGACCTCAGAGTTGACCTCCACACGACCATCGCCGATCAAGGCTTCACACGCCCGGCGAGAGCCTATGCCGGCTTGGGCAAGCACCTTCTGGAGGCGTACACCATCTGCCGCCTGGCTCACTGAGGAGGCTCTTGAGCAGGATCTGGCGCTGCCTCGACATGGTCCGAATCGAGATGTGCTGAGCTTGCCGCCGCATTTGCCAGCTGACCTAGCTCTGCCTCCAGCTCATCAACTTCGGGCAGCTGGGGAGCCAGCGGCGGCAACTCGTCGAGAGACTTCAAACCCATGCGCTCCAGAAAGTAGCTCGTCGTGGCGAAGAGCACAGCGCCGGACTCCTGATCATGACCAACCTCCTCGATGAGGCCGCGGGAAAGCAGCGTTCTCATCACGCCGTCGACATTGACGCCTCGGACGGCCGATACGCGGGCTCGCGAGATTGGTTGGGTATAGGCCACAACGGCAAGCGTTTCCAAGGCAGCCTGGGACAACTTCGAGGTTTGGCCCTCCAGCACGTAGCGGGTAATCAGGTCTGCGTACTCGTCACGGGTGTAGTACCGCCAGCCGCCGCCAACCTGCCGGAGCTCGAAACCGCGACCGGTCTCGTCGTAGAAGGCGACCAGCTCGGCGAGCGCCTCGGCAACGACCGCTTCGGGCACCTCGACGGCCTGTGCTAGCTCGAACTCGGTTACCGGCTCGGCAGCGAGCAGTAGCAGCGCTTCGAGTGCACCCGCCACACTCGCGGACTTGTCAGACTCCAGTTGACCTATGACCGCACTGGATTCTGACAATTCGGGGTTTGGGTCGCTCATTCATCCATCTCGCGTTTGTCTGTGGTTTCGTCGAACTCGTCCGAGATCAGCCAGTCTCCCTCATCACCGCCAGTCCACCGGACTGTGAGCTCACCTAGCGGCGTCAACTGCTCGAACGCGACGGCGCCGTCACGGAACAGCTCCAGCAGCGCAAGAAACCGCGCCACGGTGGTCAGCATGGTGGGCGAGTCGCTGCTCAGTGCTCGAAATGTCATAGCGCGCTGTCGTCGTAGCCGGTCCACGATCACCCCGGCCTGCTCGCGAACGCTCACGGCCGGCGCATGCATATGGGCCAGCGACAACACGCTCGCCTGCTTTGGTGCCATAGCCTTTGCCGCTAGAGCCGCCAAACGGGCCGGGCTGATCGAGATGGCTACCTCGGGTAGCAGCCGGGCGAAGCGCGGCTCTATCCCGACTTCGCGAGGAAATCGGCGACCCTCCGCCTCGAGAGTGACGGCAAAATACTTGGCCACACGCTGGAACGCGCGATACTGCAGGAGCCGCGCGAAGAGCAGATCCCGCGCCTCCAATAATGCGAGATCCTCCGGATCCTCTACCTCTCCAGACGGAATGAGTCGGGCAGCCTTGAGGTCCAAAAGCGTCGCAGCGACCACCACGAATTGGCTCGTTTGATCCAGATCCCAGGCGGTGCCTGCCGCCTTGATGTGGGCAATGAACTCGTCAGTGACTTGCGACAACGAGACCTCGGTGATGTCCAGCTTGTGCCGGGAGATCAGCTGGAGCAGCAGGTCAAACGGCCCATCGAAGTTCTCTAGATGCACCCGAAAACCGCCGCCGTCGCCCGGCATGCGGCCATGGTCGGGGAACTCTGTGTTCTGCTCCGCTCCCCGCGACACCGTCAGAGTCACGACGCCGACAGCCGGCGGACCAGCTCAGAGTCATCGGCGTTCGCCTCAAGATCAGCAAGCACCGCAGCTATCGCCTCGCGTACGATCCGACCTCGATCGACCGCCATACCATGTCGTGCGCGCAGCGTCAGCCGGGCCTGTTCCAGCGCGAGTAGCTCCTCAGCACTGACGTAGACCGTGATCTTTTCCTCATGGCGAACTCGGCCAGAGCCGCGTCGGGCGATCTGCTCCGCTGCGGCTAGGCCTGCGCTCACGCCACCCGGCATCGGGCGAGCACCTCGCGAGCCAGGGTGCGGTGCGCCTCAGCTCCGCTTGATGTTGGGGCGTAGGTGGTGATCGGCTCGCCCGCTACGGTCGTCTCGGGGAACTTCACGGTGCGGCGGATGACGGTATGGAAAACTTGATCACCAAACGCCTGAACGACTCTTTCGAGCACCTCACGACTGTGCAAGGTGCGCGGGTCGTACATGGTTCCCAAGATCCCCAAGATTTCTAGCCGTTGGTTCAACCGATCCTGCACCTTGGCAATGGTGTCGGTCAGCAACGCTATGCCGCGTAATGCGAAGAACTCGCACTCCAGCGGCATGATCACCCGATCGGCAGCAGTCAATGCGTTGATCGTCAACAGCCCCAGCGACGGTGCACAGTCGATCAAGATCACGTCGTAGCGGCTCCGCACCGCCTCGAGCAGCCGCAGCAGCGTCTGCTCTCGCGCCACTTCGGATACGAGCTGAATCTCAGCAGCCGATAGATCGATATTGCTGGGCAAGATGTGCAATCCGGGGACGTTGGTCTGGCCGATCACCTCATCGATGGACATGTCCTGGCCCATAAGCAGGTTGTAGATGCTCGCGGGCAGGGTGTGTGGATTGACGCCGAGCCCGACTGAGAGCGAACCCTGGGGGTCGAAATCGACGAGTAGTACGTGTCGGCCTAGCTCGGCGAGCGCTGCGCCAAGGTTGATGGTCGTGGTGGTTTTGCCGACGCCGCCCTTCTGGTTGCACATGGCAATGATCAGGGCAGGTCCGTGTTCGGTCAGCGGTGGCGGTTCGGGTAGATCCGGCCAGGGGCGACCGGTCGGGCCGATTATCGGTTCTCGTTCAACGGGCTGCGCTATGCCATCTGGTGGAGCG
>DATDKX010000104.1:0-6683 GCA_036519615.1 Propionibacteriaceae bacterium | reverse complement strand
AGGAAGCTGACCACCAGGCCGGCGACGACTCCGATCACCACAATCAGCAGTGGCCATTGCCGCAGTGATCGTGCCGCGGCGCTCGATTCAGACCGGCGCCGCACGAGCTACCAGATGTTCGGCGCGTTCTACGACATTGCTGAGCAACATGGCGCGCGTCATGGGGCCGATGCCACCTGGTACCGGCGCCAGCCAGCTCGCCACTTCGCGCACACCTGGATCAAGATCACCAACCAGTCCGGCATCGGTACGGGTAATGCCAACATCGACACAAACCGCGCCCGCTTTGATCATGTCCGCAGTGACCAGATGTGGCCGACCGGCCGCAGCCACCACAATGTCAGCCTGTTGAGTGTGCCGGGCGATATCGATGGTTCCGGTGTGACACAGCGTGACCGTCGCGTTCTCACTTTTGCGGGTCAGCAGCAGTCCCAGTGGGCGGCCAACCGTCGTACCTCGACCGATCACGCAAACCTCTGCTCCGTTGATTTCGATGCCATTGCGGCGGAGCAGTTCAACAATTCCGCGCGGCGTACAGGGCAACGGGCCCGACTCACCTAGCACCAGCTTGCCGAGGTTGACCGGATGCAGACCGTCGGCATCCTTGTCGGGATCGACCAGCGCGAGGGCGGCGTAGTCATCGAGGTGACTCGGCAGCGGCAACTGGACGATATAGCCGGTGCATGCCGGGTCCGCGTTCAACTGCGCAATAACGCCGGCCAGCTCCTCTTGGCTCGTCGAGGCCGGCAGCTCCACCTGAATGGAGGCGATACCCACCTCTGCGCAGTCTCGGTGTTTGCCTCGCACGTACGCGTGGCTGCCCGGATCGTCGCCGACGAGCACCGTGCCAAGACCCGGAACGTAGCCCTGCTCCGCAAGTGCCGCCACCCGAACTCTCAGCTCAGACTTGATGGTTGCGGCCAGGGCCTTACCGTCGAGAATCTGCGCCGTCATTTGCACACCTTCAGTTGATCAATGGTCAGTGGAAGAAGTGTCGCGCGCCAGTGAAATACATGGATGTTCCGGCCGCCTGGACGGCGGCTATGACGTCCTCGTCACGTACCGAACCGCCGGGCTGGACGATGGCCGTTACACCTGCGGCGAGCAGGATCTCCGGTCCATCGGCGAACGGAAAGAAGGCATCGGAGGCAGCGACCGAACCCGCGGCACGATCGCCGGCTCGTTGCACCGCCAGCCTGCAGGAGTCAACCCGATTCACTTGCCCCATCCCCACGCCGACGGCCGCACCGTCGCGCGCAAGGAGGATCGCATTCGACTTCACACTGCGCGCGGCCTTCCAGGCGAACTCCAGATCGGCCAGGGTCTCCGCCGACGCTGGCTGGCCGGCGACCAGCTTCCAATTGACGGCTCTGTCATGATCAGCATCAACGGTGTCGGAGAGCTGGACAAGCAGCCCGCCATCGATACGCCGGCTCTCGGCGCCGCCCCGAGCGGGCCGCTCTACCACCAGGATCCGGAGATTCTTCTTGGCGGCAAGCACCTCGACCGCGCCGTCGGCATATCCGGGGGCGATGATCACCTCGGTGAAGATCTCCGCGACTTGACGCGCCATTTCCAGACTGACCGGCTGGTTGGCCGCGATCACACCTCCGTACGCCGAGACGGGATCGCAGGCATGCGCCTTTCGATGAGCCTCGGCAATATCGGAGCCGATGGCGATGCCGCACGGGTTGGCATGCTTGATGATCGCGACTGCGGGCTCATCGAAATCGCCCGCAGCCCGGCGCGCCGCGTCGGTATCGACGTAGTTGTTGTACGACATTTCCTTGCCGTGCAGTTGTTGCGCGTTCGCCAGGCCACGAGTCGAGCCGGTGGTCCGATAGAGGGCCGCTGGCTGGTGCGGGTTCTCCCCGTAGCGCAGACCGGTGACTTTCTCCCAGGTTCCTCCCATCCATCGCGGGAAGCCGCTTCGGTCACTGAGATCAGTGACGACGTTGCCCATCCAACTCGCCACGGCTACGTCGTAGGTTGCCGTGTGCACGAAGGCAGCTGCCGCGAGCGCCTGCCGCTCAGCCAAGGTGAAACCACCATCCACCAGCGCCTGTCGAAGCTGCGGATACTGCGTAGGCGAGGTGATCACTGCCACGGAGGCGTGATTCTTTGCCGAACTGCGCACCATGGCCGGACCGCCGATGTCGATCTGCTCAATACAGGCCTCCGCAGTCGCTCCAGAAGCCACAGTCGCCGTAAACGGGTACAGGTTGCTGATCAACAGGTCGAACGGCTTGACGCCGAGATCGGCGAGCTGCTCACGATGCGACTCGAGCCGCAGATCGGCGAGCAAGCCGGCGTGAACCATGGGGTGCAGGGTTTTCACTCGACCATCCAGACACTCCGGAAAGCCAGTGACCTGCTCGATTGGTGTCACGGGCAGGCCGGCTTCGGCGATCGTCGCTGCCGTGGAACCGGTAGAAACGATCTCCACTCCGGCCTCGACCAAGCCCCGTGCCACATCGAGGAGATCAGTCTTGTCATAGACCGACACCAGCGCACGCCTGATGGGACGGCGCGTCTCCTCGCCGGCGTTTGGCGAGTCGATCATGTCCACAGCACCTTCCTGTCGACAACGCGCCACTTTCGAGTGGCGAGTTGATGAGTGATGGCGACCAGCAGCTCGCGCTCGACCACCTTGATCCTTTCGTGCAAGGACTCCACCGTGTCATCATCGGCGACCGATACTGCTCGCTGGTCGAGAATCACGCCGCTGTCCACGCCGGAATCGACCAAGAACACCGTGGCCCCACTGATCTTCACGCCGTACGCCAAGGCGTCACGAGGACCATGCATGCCGGGAAACGAGGGCAGCAAAGCGGGGTGTGTGTTGATGATGCGGCCTTCGAAGCGGCGCAAGAAGTCCGGCCCGAGCAGCTTCATAAAACCGGCGCTGATCACCAGGTCCGGTTCGTACGCTGCCACCTCTGCCGTCAAGGCATGGTCCCAATCGGCCCTGTTGGGGTGATCTGAGACTGCCTGAATGAAGCTCGGGATGCCGGCACGTACGGCACGTTCCAGGGCTTGAATATGTGGTCGATCGGAGCCGACCGCAACGACCTGAGCACCGTAGGCTGGGTCTTCGCAAGCATTGATTAGCGCCTGCAACAAAGTGCCGCTGCCAGAAACTAGAACGACGAGTCGGGCTGTGCCGTCTTGAGGAGGCCGGCCCAGGCGTGAATCGGCGACGGGCTCAGGCACGACGCACAGCCTAGCGATTGCCGCCGTTTCGGCCGTGACGCGGGATAAGGCCGAGGACGAGACCGGCAATCATGCCGGACAAGCCCATCGTCGTGCCGGCCATCACCAGCAGCGGAAAGCGCCTTGGGCCCATGTCAGTGAGCCGCAACATGCCGACATCGCCACTGGCCGCCCAGGCGAGTCCGGCGAACACGACACCCGCCAACAGGCCGCACGCTCCGCCTCGCAGACTCGCCTGGTCGAACCGAAGGGTCGGGCGATCAGCGAGTGCCACCCAGCAGGCGGTCGCTCCGGCGATAGCACCGGCCGCTAGCCACCAGAGCTGCGCGGTATCGCCAGGGCCGGCCGTTGGCAGCGCGCCGAGCAGCGGAATGGCTGGAACAATGCCCAGCTGGGTCCCGGCAGGCGCAACGACCGAGCCGGCGCCCAGCGAAAATCCTGAGCCGAGCGCGTACGAGGCGGACCAGACTAGGGCGTTCGGGACGAAAGCTAGCTGCAGCAGGAGCAGCGCGATGGCGCCTGCGACGCCTGGCTGTAGGGACTCATGCAAGGCTTCCACACGCTTGAAATGCATCCCTAGACCAGTGATCAATAAGGCCGCCCCTGCTACCAGCATGACGAGCTGAGCCGCCACCACGGCGCGCCCGATCCCAAATCTTCTACCAGGTGCCTTTGCCCGTTCGGTCCGGAGATTCCGGCTACCGACCCACAGGGCGGCCAACAGAAATGCCATGATCACCGCTGCCCAGCGTCCTGGAACCTGCCACGGCTCACCGAGCCGGACCGACACCACGAGCACCGGCACGAAGTAAGCCGCGACTGTAACGACGGCAATGGTCGCACCCGTAGTCGTCTGGTCGGCTCGCACCCGGCGCGCGCTTGCGACCGCGAACCGGGCGATCATGAATGCGATCACCGCCGTCACGCCCCAGGGCACCAAAGTGACTGGAACCGCCCCGATACGCACACCGACGCCGTTGGCGAGCAACCAGAAGCGGGTCCCCAGTTCAAGCGCGTCAGCAAAACTTGCAGAATCGGCGGCAAACCAGCCAAGGACCGTCATACCGGCGCAGAGAACCCAGCCAGCAGCGGCCGTCACGAACCCGCCAAGACAGGCGACGATGGGCCAGCTGAGCGGTGCAGCTGTGGGCACTCGGATTGCCCGAACACGTTGTCCGCGGGCAGGCGTAGCACGAAGTGTGATCTCTGCGGCAGCTCGCCGGGACGACAGCAGTGAAGGCATAGCCCTTTCATGCTCACCCAGCCGGCGGACGCGAATGGGCGAGACACGCCAACCGCAGGTAAAGTCTCCTAGAGTTGTCGGCACTCGTGATCCGAGCGGCCGGCTCAGGAAAGCCTGCGATGGCACTCCGTACTCGGGGGGAGCAGTTAAGCATGGTCGACCAGGAGTCCGGGACCTATCGACCCCGGCGAGCCTTCATCGAGCCCGATGTCGAGCCCGTTCTGCCGGAACGACCGGCCCAGCCCAGTCGCAACGGGAACGGCCGAGCGCCCCTGCGGCCGGAGCCTGCCCAAGGGCATGCTTCGACAAGTTCAGCACGCAAACCCGCCAGGCCACGAGCAGATGAGGATCCGGCAAAGCCGCTGTATCGAGATGACGCGCGGCTAAACGGGTCTCCCCGATCGGCTTCCCGGGCCGCTCCCATTCCGGCGGATCCACCCAGTGAAGAAACATTGATGACGCCAGCGACTCTGGCGCCGCGTCGGCCGCAAATCCTCGACGATGAAACCACCACAATCCTGCCTCGCAGCCGACCAACCAAGCACCGTACTCAAGCTTTAGATGCGATCGACGACTACGACGACGACGATGAGCGGCGATCGCTTGGTCGACATGCCAAACTCGCCCTGCTCATCGCGGGGGTGGCCGCGGTCGTGATCGTTGGGCTTCTGATCGGGTACGCGGTCCGGAGCGCCGCCAAGCAGCCGCAGACCCAGCCCAACCTTGCACCATCCCGCGGGCCGAGTTCCAACAGCACGAGCCAGCCTCCAGGTCAGAGCGGAAGCGCATTGTTGACCGACGCTTCCATGCTCAGCCCCAGTCAAGCTAAGACTCTTGACCGCGATGCCAGCTGGAAAGTGGTCACAACTGAACGCACCGCGACTGAGGATTCTCCGACAGCAGCCTGCTTCGGCGGCGAGCCACTGCAGGGTCAGCCAACACCGCAGCAAGAAGTCATCCGGGTGCTGAAGGCCGGCGGCAAGAATGACCCAGTCGCGCTCCACGCGGCGATGGCGTACAGCTCGCCCGAGGAGGCCACACAGGCGTACACGATCGCCTCCAAGACTCTTGGCGGTTGCGGCGTCGCGGGCTACTACATCGCATCCGGCTATTCCGTCAGTGGCATCGGAAACCAAGCCGCTGGTGTCGTGGCGATAGAGGTCAAAGGCAAGAACACTCGGGCCCACAGCGTCGTCCTGAGCCGCACTGGTCGCGTGGTGAACGTGCTCGACGCCGCTCAGCCATCGCACGCGATCGCCATGGACGCGGTCGCTAAGGCTATGAGTCAGGTCAACGCCGTGATTTGTCGGGCAGCCGGCGGACGCTGCGATGGCAACGTGTCTGTCAAGAAAGGACCACCACCCCTCGGCGGCGACGAGCCCGGCTTCCTTGCGATCGGAGACCTGCCTCCGGCTGGGCCCAAGGTGTATCCATGGGTTGCGACGCAGGTCGAATTGCCTAAGAAGGAATTCCAAGGCTCGGGCTGTGAGACGGTGAACTGGACGACCGAGCAGGCCAAGTCCAGGAGCTCGAGGGTCTACCTGATCCCGGAGAGTGGAAACAGCTTCTTCGGCCTCAACGAGATCATGCTGACGACCAAGGACGCCAAAGCCGCCCGCAAGGTGGTCGACAAGATCAAGTCCGACTTTTCGAAATGCAAGAGCCAGAACCTCACCGCAACTGTGACCGGTCCCAAGAAGGTGACCAGCATCGGCGCCCAGAAGACAAAGATCTCCGGTTGGACTGCTGTGATATCGCAGAAATCGACAAAGGGTGTTGCCAAGTATCGAGTCGGGATCGTTTCCGCGGGGCCGAAGGTGATCTACACCTTCTTAAATCCGAGAGGTGACTTCGACTTCAACAATCGCCAGTGGGATACGGTCGCCGCGCGTGCGGGTGAGCGCGCCACCCAGGTGCCTTGAGCCTGGACGAGGCCCTTCCGACGCGTGTGCGTGGCAACGAGCCGTTAATTACACCCGCCTGGGCGCTCTTGTCGTCTCGACGCTTGTGCGCGACAGCGCCCCGCTGGATTGCTTGGTCCATCGGCCCTCAGAGATTCGTCATGATCTCGCGCATGAGCTCCGCGGTCCCACTTGGCGTCTTGCCGACCTTTACCCCCGCGGCCTCCAGGGCTTCCTTCTTGGCGGCGGCAGTTCCCGATGAGCCCGACACGATGGCGCCGGCGTGGCCCATCGTCTTGCCTTCCGGCGCGGTAAAACCTGCGACG
>DATDKX010000103.1:0-7163 GCA_036519615.1 Propionibacteriaceae bacterium | reverse complement strand
TGTCAAGGATGAGGGCGTCGAGTTCATCGACATTCGCTTCTGCGACCTGCCCGGCATCATGCAACACTTTACGGTCCCGGTGGGCACGTTCGGCCCCGAGTACTTCGAGGACGGAGTCAATTTCGACGGTTCGTCGATCCGTGGCTTCCAGAAGATCCATGAGTCGGACATGGCCCTCTTTCCAGATCCCACAACGGCCTACGTCGACCCGTTCCGCACGGCGAAGACCCTGTGCATCAACTTCTTCGTTCACGATCCGCTGACGAAAGAGCCGTACAGCCGCGACCCCCGCAACATCGCCCGTAAAGCGGAGAACTACCTGGCTTCGACTGGTATTGGCGACACCGCATACTTCGCTCCCGAGGCCGAGTTCTACATGTTCGACGACGTACGGTTTGAGACGAAGCAGCAGACCGGCTACTACGCGATCGACTCAATCGCAGGCGCGTGGAACACCGGTCGGATCGAGGATGGCGGCAACCGCGGATACAAGGTCCGCTACAAGGGCGGGTACTTCCCTGTGCCCCCGGTCGACCACTTCGCTGATCTACGCGACGCCATTGTGAAGAACCTCGAGGCCTCCGGGCTCAAGGTGGAGCGGGCGCACCACGAGGTGGGAACCGCTGGACAGGCTGAGATCAACTACACCTACAACACGATGCTCAGGGCAGGCGACGACCTGCAGAAGTACAAGTACATCGTCAAGAACACCGTCTGGGCAGCCGGCAAGACGGCGACCTTCATGCCGAAGCCGATCTTCGGTGACAACGGCTCCGGCATGCACGTCCACTCCTCAATCTGGAACGAGGGTGAGCCGCTGTTCTATGACGAGGCCGGGTACGGCGGCCTCTCCGATGTCGCGCGCTGGTACATCGGCGGCATTCTCGAGCACGCCCCATCGCTGCTGGCATTCACCAATCCGACTACGAACTCCTACCACCGGCTGGTTCCCGGCTTCGAAGCGCCGGTCAATCTGGTGTACAGCTCCCGCAACCGCTCGGCCGCGATGCGTATCCCGATTACGGGCTCCAACCCCAAGGCAAAGCGCGTCGAGTTCCGTTGCCCTGATCCGTCCTCGAATCCCTACCTGGCATTCGCGGCGATCCTGCTGGCGGGCGTCGATGGCATCCTCAACAAGACCGAGCCAGCTGCACCGATTGACAAGGATCTGTACGAGCTGCCGCCAGAGGAGCACGCTTCAGTGCATACGGTTCCGGACAGCCTGGACGGTGTCCTCGACAACCTGGAAGCAGATCATGACTATCTGCTTGCCGGCGATGTCTTCACTCCCGACCTCATCGAGACCTGGATCGAGCTGAAGCGCGAGGACATTGATGCGGTGCGGCTCCGTCCGCATCCGCACGAGTTTGAGCTCTACTACGACGTCTGATACCCGTCGTTCGACGAAACCCCCTGATTCACGCGTGGATCGGGGGGTTCGCGCTTCTCGGGGAGGCTCGATCCGACCCGGATTCCGCAGGGATTCCGCAGGAGATCCGCTCCAGATGCCGCCTGATGTCGATCAGAACGTCCGCTTGACGCGAAATCACCAAGGTACGCTCGGAGTCGGTCTCCATGCCGAGCAGGTTGCCGCGTCGCTAGGTGGCTCGGATGCGGCGTCCCGACCGGTTCGAAGTCGTCGCCGGGAGGGTTGTTGAACTGGAACTATCTGTCAGGCGGGTATGACTGCGGCGCGGGCGACGGCCTCGAAGTACTCGGCGACATTGCCCGGAAGGATCTCCACGTGGACGATTGTGCCGTTCTCGTGCTCGACCAGATCCACCACGCGGGCCATCGCAATAGCGTCGTCGTCACCGACCACCAGAATTCGCTCCGGAGCAATCATGGAGGGGTCGCGAGCTTCGGACAGCCACGTCCAGACGTAGCCGGTCTCGTCCTCGTTGTGGAAGTCGACCTCCAAGTCGATCACAACTGCATTGCTGCTCACGGTGCTCACCTCCTCCTCAATCGGTCGGGCACGTATCTCGGATTGTCCAGGACTGGTCCAAGGATATCGAGCAAATCGCTCAGCAGCTCTTCCTCCGGCCGACGGGCTCCGCAAGGCCGCTGGAAGAGGACCGTCCAGTGAGGCGCTTGGAACGTGGGTACGAGCACCGCGATTTCGGCAAGCTCAACCCCGCGCACCCGCCGGTACTTCGGATAGGTCCGGAGCTTCGATTCGAGCACGGCCAATTCGTCGACCGCGCTGCTCGCAGCGAAGAGTGACATCCCACGCGCACGCTCGCCGCGGTAGGTGTAGCGCGCCTCAAAGAGCGCGGCCTGCCGCAAGAGCTTGGCCCTGGTGTCCTCGCCCCCGCGGAGCAGCAGTACGAGGTCGTCGGAGGACTCACCAGCCCGCAAGACGTCCTCAAGCCGATCCACTCGCGTCCCTTCCGCCCTCCGCATATGCTCGGACTGCGTAGACCGCGGCGACCGCGGCGCGCGAGGACTCGTCTTTGTCGGGCCAGAGATGTCCGTAGGTGTCGAGGGTGGTCTTCGCCGAGGCGTGCCTCAGCCGCGCTTGCACGACCTTCACGTCGAGGCCGGAGGCGATCAGCAGCGACGCGAAGTAGTGCCGAAGGTCGTGGAACCGGAACTGGGCGGGTAGACCCTCGACCTTGGCTCGTGCGTCGCGTACAGCTCGCTCGATGGCCCAGGGCCCGGCGATGGGGCGTCCATCCTCGGCAGTGACGATGGTCAGCCCTCTCCCCCGCGCGACGGCCGCGGAGAGCTCAAGGGAGAGTTCGTTCGGTACCGGAATGTGCGTCTTGCTGGTGTCCGACTTCAGTGGCTCGTTTGGCCACTGGATCGCCGGGGCGACGACTCCGCGGATGAAGTCGACGTCCTCGGGGCGTAGCGCCGCCGCCTCGGCAAGTCGCAGCCCGGCGTGAGCGCCGAGCAGGATCGCGGGTCGGAGGCCAGCAGGTACGGCGTTGTGGAGAGCCCAAACCTGTTGCGTGGTTGCAACATACGGCCGCTGCTTCCCTCTGCACGGCGACGTCCTGCGGGAGCAGGGATTGCGGGGAACGATGCCATCATGCACGGCGTCACTGAAGAGCTGCGAGATGCGAGCGTGGAGGGCGTAGACATACGAGTCGGCCCGCCCCTCAGCCGTGAGCTGGGCGGTCCAGCCACGGACATCCGACGGCTTGACTGAAGCCAAAGGCACCGCGCCGAGGTGCTCGTTGATGAGCTTCAGGTGCACCTCCGCCTGCCGGACGGTGGACTTGCGGCGGGTGCGGTAGCCATCGAGCCACTTGTCGCTCCACTCCCCGACCGTCAGCTTCGCCATCTTCGGCGCAACGTGGTCGCCGCGAACGATGGAGGCCATCGCCTCCTTGAGCCATCTCTGGGCGTCGACCTTCCGATCGAAGTGGCGCGTATGCTCCTTGCCGGCATTGTCGACGTACCGAGCCCGCCATCGGGTGACCTTCCCGGCAACGGATGAGGGCAACTCGATCGTGTTGCCATGCTCGTCCTTGGCACGCTTACGCCAGCGGTCCTCGACGGCTCCGCGCTGACTACGTGGCCGCTTCTCCCGGCCAGGCTCGCTCCTGCTCATGCTCACGTCGTAACACACCCCTCCGACTACCGGGAGGCTCAGCGAAGTCAGACGACGCTCTGGCGGTCGCCATTGGCCTGGTTATCGAGCCAGGCGAAGACCTCCGTGCGCCAGTAGCGGACGCCGCGTCCGATCCGGAAGCTGCGCGGGCCGGTGCCGAGGTGGCGCCAGTAGCGCAGTGTTGCGACGGGGACGCGGACAACGACGGCGACTTCCTGCAAGGTCAGCAATTCGTCGTCGGCGTGCGGGGTGTTGGGCACTGCGGCCCGTTGGGTGTTGCTCATGGGCGTTCCTCCTGGCGGGTTGCCGGTCGCGATTCGCGAGGTCCGGGCGGCGTCGTTGGTTCTCCACAAGGACCGTGGACAGGTCCCTGGCGCCAATCGTGAGGAGGAGGCATCACCGCCTTCGTACCCCCGCCGCGTGTACCCCTTAGGGGTACATCGTGATTGCGCAGGTCAGAGGCATCCCCCGAAAGTCTGTCCAGATCCTCCTTGCCGAGCCGTCTCTCACCGAAATGTCGTAGCCCCCACCTGATAAATGCCAGGCACCACCTAGAACAAGCAGTCCTTGATCAGCAGAAGGGTTCTGCAACAGGCCCTGCGAAACACTGCGCCGGCATGGTGATGCGTCGACGTTTCAGCGGCTCGGACCGAACGCGGGAGGGGGCACCGAGCGTGGCCTGGGTGGCTGCCGGTCGAGTGACGTCGTCGTTCTCTGCCTCGTCGGGGGGCCAGCGCTGGGCATTCCGCGAGCCTGGTCCGGCGCTCCCGGTAGCTGATCGAGGATGCGCCACCAAAGCGCTGCGGCGGGGTGGTCGTCGGGTAGGGGTCCCGCGGCGGCCGCCGACCGCACGAGCAGGGTGGCGTCGAAGCCAGCCCGGGTGAGGTTGTTCAGCTTTTTTGCCAGCTCCGGCAGGAATGGGTCTGCGGTCGCGCGAGGGGCCTCTCTCGCGAGCAGTTGCCGCCATGGCAAGTCTGCATGGGCATCCGCAGCGGCGAGTTGCTGGTCAAGTCGCTGTTGGAAAATTCGTGCTGCGTTGTCGTTCTGGGGTGGCCCAGTGGGTCGCAGGTCGATGGGGTCGACCTGCGTGGCGGCCCGCCACACCTGCACATCGGCGATCAACTCGGCCGGCATGGGAGCGTTCAGCTGGGCGGCCCAGGCCGGCGCTTCACCTGCGGCGTTGAGGCGGATCTGGTCGGCGAGTTGAAACCGGTCACCGTTCTTCACCCAATCGGTTGCCGTGGTGCGAAGCCTCCGGTCATTCCTGCGAGTAATGATCAGGTCACCGACGCCGGCGTGGTTGCCGTCGGCCAGCTCGACCTGCCGGCGCGGAATGGTGTCGGCGAGGCGATGATCTTGGGCGCGTTGGTTGAGCCGGCTGACGAGTTCTCGGGTCGGGGCGAGCATGACAGCGTCGAGGCCGTGGCTGCGGTCGGTCTGCCAGGCGTTGAAAACAGCGTCGATGCTGGTGGTGGGGTCGCCGACATGGACCCGTTGCCGATCCAGGTACAAGCCGAGCGCTTCGGGTCGGCCGTCGCGGACGGCCAGGGTGGCGGCGGCCTCGGCGGGGTCAGCGAACCGGTGCAGTTCACTCAGCCGGACCGCGCCGTGGCTGGCTTGGATGTCACGAAGCACACCTCCGGCCCCGATCGCGGCGAGTTGTTGATCATCACCGACCAGCCGGACACTGCCACCGCGACCGATGATGAACTGGACGGCGGTGTCCAGGGAAACGGTGTCGGCCATCCCGGCTTCGTCGATGATCACCAACGTCGACCGGCCGATACCGTCAACCCAGTCCGGCAGCTCAGCGTGGTCGATCGACCAGGTGAGCTTGGCCAGCGTTTTGGCTTGTGCGCCGGTGGCGTCGCGGAGCTGCGCGGCTGCGGCGGCCGAAGGGGCCAATCCGATCACGTGGCCGCCGCTGTCGGTCCACGCAGAAGCCAAAGTGCGCATGGCGGTGGTCTTCCCGGCGCCGGCTGGCGCGATGGCGAGTTGCAGCCGCCCACCGGAGGTGCACATGGAACGAACCAGAGCGGCTTGTCCCACATCTAAGGCATTCCCGTTGGCAGCTGATTCCAGCAGCGCCAGCTCTACAGTCGCGGCGTCCAGCACCCAGCCGTTGGTGCGGCCCGCGGCCGTGACGAGACGCTGCTCGGCGGCCAGAATCCGGGTAGAGGTGAACAGCTCGGATCCAGCAACCGTGTAGACACTGGAACCGCCGGACCGACGCAACACCGTCGGCTCGGCGATGTTGTCGTCGGTTCGAGCCAGCGACACTGATCGGGTTTGGAGCACCTCGGCGACGAGCAGCTCCACCAACGGATCAACCTTGTCGGTAGGAACCTGGGCGGCCCGGACTTGGCGTTGCGCTTCGGCGCGGACATGCCAGCTCTGCCAGGTCGAGCGCCGTTCCTCCACCGCCGCCAGCACTCTCTCCGCAGTAGTCGTCAACCAGTTCGCGTCCACAGCAGCGCCGGGCGCGGACGCGGGGTGGAGCGCATGGGTGATCAGGGCCTGGACTGCATCGGGTCCGCCGAGTGTTTCGGCGGCTTGGGCATGCCAGGCGGCACGCTGCTCAGCCAGGGCGCGGGGTTCGTGTTTGGCGTCCCGGTCTCCAAGGTGGCTTGCTGAGCCAGCTGCAACGCTTCCACCGGGGTTGGCGGCCGACCATGATCACGCTGAAACTGTGCCGCCAGTGCACCCTGCCGATTCTTGATCAACACTCGTCGCGTCGACCACCGCTGGTTCAAAGCCGGATCGACACCGACGATCTCACGCACCGGGCGTTTCCGCGGATCGGTGTCGGGCCGATCGGCGAACCGCACCCCCAGCTGGTCACGGAGATGGTTTTCCAGGGCGGTGTTGTACGTCTCCGACGCAGCCACTGTGGCTTTAAACAGGACCCTCCCGTCGATCGAAAGCCAGCGGCCGCCGAGCGTTTCGACCTTGTTGGCCACCGCCACATGGGTGTGCAGATCCGGGTCGCCGGCGCGGCTGTCCCGATGGGTAAACGCCGCAGCCACAAGGCCACGTACGTTGACCTGCCTGATCCCTTGCGGCCCTTCCCGGGCAAACAGGGCGTGAGCCTCCAGGAACCGGAGCGCATCGTGTACGGCCGCTTGCTGGGCCTGTTCGATCTGGGCGGCGATCTGTTGGTCGGCGACTGCCCATAGCGTTGAGACTGACTTCACCGGCGAGAAGGTCAGATCGTAGCCGGCGACCGACTGCGCCTTTGGTCGGGAATGTTTCGAGATCGTCCCCGCCAGCTCGCGGGCATCTGCCGGTGCCCGGCCATGCTCCGCCGCGAACAACTCTCGTGCCACTTCCGTCCGGATCCTCGCCCGCTCTGCAGCCGAGATCGGGCAACCTACCGGCAGCCCGGCCTGCTCGTTGAACGCGGCGATCCGCTTCGCCACCTTAACCCGAAACCGGCCCGGTTCAACATCGGAAACCCTGCGTGGGCCCCTATGTCAACGGCTCGCAGGTCGCTGGATTCACTTCCTGCTTGTTTAGGGGGTGAGAGTCCGGCGGGGTTTGTGGCAGGTACTCTCCTGGGAGGTGGGTGTGGTGGAACGCCGCAGCGAAGAGCAGGGTGTTG
>DATDKX010000102.1:0-13181 GCA_036519615.1 Propionibacteriaceae bacterium | reverse complement strand
GGCCGTTATCGGTGACTGTCTGACCGCTTTGGGTTTGGGTAGTTACAAATTGCTGGAAAGTAATCTTTACCGATCTAACTGAACCTGCAGCGTTCGAGACATTTAAGAGATCTTTTGATTGTCCGGCAGCAAGGCTGAAACTACCGGTGTTAACTGTTTGATTTCCTGTAGTGGGCTTGGGATCTGTCAGAGGATTATTCCAGGCGCTGTATGCCGCTGTCAGATTCTCTGAGCCTGCATAAGTCGTCACACCAATTGAACTGTTATACGTATGGTACGTAATATTGTAATAGGAAGGGACGGAAGTGAACTCGACTCTGACGCTTTGCCGGAATGATATCGGATAGTACGAATAAAACCCGCCGGAGGAAACCTGGTCATTACCGACCAAAGGCGCAAGGAAAGGCGAAGATGTGCCGGAGAAGAAACTGGTAACTGATTTATTGATACGCGGCGATGACTGACCGTCAAAATATATTCTGATATTTCCGCCTTGCAACTCCGTAGCCCAAATCCTGTAGATGGTTCCCGGCGCATATTCTTCCAGGACGACGTATCCGCCTGTAGAAGGGTTCCTATAGTAGTTGAATGCGCTGTTGTCGGGATTGCCGTTATCCCGGCGGTATGAGGATACTTGCTTCACTTCTGTGCCTTTTTTAAAATATGGCAGCCGGTCAAATGCGCTCAAAGCCGGCGCGCCCCTGGGTTCTTCTGTTTGGGACAATATTGTCATTGCTCCTCAACTAATGTCTCATTGTGGCTGGGGACGGCAGGGCCGAGAAATCGTGATGCGGGGTCGGGCTTCTGTTTCTCTGGAGCCATTCGGAAGAGTTTATGGCATCGTAGTAGCTATCGAATTGGCTATCAGATTCCTTCGTTCGCGCGCCCAGGTCAGGCTGCGCCAGCATGCTCTCGCTCCAGCTGCCGAGCTGCCGCGCGTCCTCGTGCGCACCGACGTTTGACTTGCCGGTGTCCGGCTCCACCTCCTGGCAGAACGGCCGCTCGGCACGAGCTCTATTTTGACCGTCCCGGCCTGTCCGCGACGACGCAGGCGGAATATGCTGCCGACTATTTTGCCGCGTGCGTGCTCATGCCGAAGCGCTGGCCGTACGGCGCCTGGGCAGCAGGCCGCCAACAGGCTTGGTGAGGAGCGTGCGGTGACTCGTCGCGGCCTGCTGCACGCCGTGCCTCGTCGCGCAACCCGCCGCCGCCCCGTTGCCGAGCTGCAAACCCAGCTCGACACCTTCGCCGGTATCTACAACCAGATCCGGACCCATCGTGCGCTCCATGGCGCCACCCCGGCCCAAGGCCCATGCCGCCACCATCAGGGCCGCCCCAACCGACCAAGGTGCCAAGCCGCACTACCGGGTCCGCAACGACCACGTCGACCGCCTCGGCAAGATCAGCCTCCGCCACGCCGGCCGCATGCACCACCTCGGCGTGGCGCCGCCCACAAAGGTCAGGCCGTGACCATCCTCATCGACCCCGCTGGTTGTTCCGTAACCGGCAGCTGGGTTTCCGAATCCAGGAACCGAACCCGGCAAGAGGTCAGGAGCGCGTGGGGGGAGAGAGGGAGCCGTCGGCAGATTCGCTGGGCCGCTCCCCAGCGCTGGGCGGTTAGCCCAAGGCGATGGCCGTCCAGGAGACGGGGGGCAGCTCCATGGTCAGCTGACCGCCGTCAACGCGAGCGGTTTCGTTTGGCGCAAGGGTGACCCGGTTCTGGTCCTCGAGCGTGTTGGCCGCGTAAATGTCGTCATCGTTCAAGGTGTGCGTTTCCAGAATCGAAACGTCACCCAGTCGACCCGCGTCGACGGTGAACGCGGCCGCTGCATGTCGGCTCCGGTTCACCACGAAGATCGCGCACTGACCCCTCTCCGGGTCGTGCGTGGCTACCGCGTCGACTGTGGGTACCTCGCCGTGCAAGTCTGTTTGGTAAGTGTCGGATTCGAGCTTAACCAGGAGTGAGGACCCGACCGCCAGCCTCGAGGTCACCGCAAACGGAAAGAATGTCGTCTGCCGCCACGCGTCGCCTCCGGGCTCGGTCATGATCGGGGCGATCGCATTCACGAGCTGAGCCATTGACGCGGAGGTGACCCGGTCGGCGTGCTTGAGCAGCGAGATCAGCAGGTTCCCGACGACGACCCCGTCCAGCACCGAGTATCGATGCTCGAGGATCCGCGGCGCGGTCGGCCAGTTTCCGACGTCGGTGATCTGCTCGTCGTTCCGATAGCGGGTGATGTACCAGACGTTCCACTCGTCGAATGAGATGTTGATCCGCTTCTTGTGGTGCAGTTCGGCGCGCACGGAGTCAGCGGTGGAGAGAACCGACTCGATGAAGTGATCCATGTTCACGGCGGACGCCAAGAAACTGCCGGCGTCCCCGTCGAACTCCTCATAGTAAGCGTGGCAGGAGATGTAGTCGACGTCCTCGTAGGTGTGCTTGAGGACCGTGTGCTCCCAGGACCCGAAGGTCGGCATGTAGGCGTGAGAGCTTCCGCAAACCACCAGCTCCAGTGAGGGGTCGAGCTGCCGCATCGCCTTCGCCGTCCGCGACGCAAGTTTGCCGTAATCGTCCGCGCTCCGGTGGCCGAGCTGCCAGGGCCCGTCCATCTCGTTGCCCAGGCACCACATCTTTATGGCGTGGGGTGGCACTCGACCGTTCTTGATCCGCAGGTCCGACAGCTCAGTGCCGCTGGGCACATTGGCGTACTCGAGAACGTCGAGCGCCTCCTGGACGCCGCGGGTGCCGAGGTTGAGGGCGTACATGAGCTCACTGCCGGTCTTCTCTAGCCAGCCGGCGAACTCGTCGATCCCCACCTCGTTGGACTCCGTCGAGTGCCAAGCCAGGTCGAGGCGGGTTGGCCGGTCCTCTCTGGGACCGATCGCGTCCTCCCAGCGGAAGCCGGAGACGAAGTTGCCGCCTGGGTAGCGGATCGTCGACACCCCCAGCTCGCGGACCAGCTCGCGCACGTCGGTGCGGAAACCATCGTTGTCGGAGAGCGGGTGGCTGGGCTCGTATATCCCGTCGTAGACACAGCGCCCGAGATGCTCGACGAAGGAACCGAAAAGCCGGCGATTCACGGTCCCGACGGCGAAGTGAGGGTCAACGGTCAGCTGAGCTTGTGGCATGGTTCGCTCTCGATTCGAAGGGACGCGGTAAAGACCTATTTGAGGGCGCCTAGCGAGAGCCCGCCCTGCCAGTACTTCTGCAGTGCTAAGAACGCGATGATGAGCGGGATGACCGACACCAGCGCGCCGATGATGATGATGCCCCAAAGGTTGGCCCCGCCGCTGTTGTTGCCTGAGGCCTGACCCTGCCACAGGCCAAGACCGACGGTGATCGGGAAGAGCTTGGTGTTGGCCAGCATTGCCAGGGGTAGGAAGAAGTTGTTCCAGACTCCGACGATCGAAAGCAGCAAGACGGTAATGACTGCTGGGCGAAGCAGCGGGAGCGCGACCCGGAAGAAGGTCTTGATTTCCCCTGCTCCGTCCACTCGGGCCGCGTCGAGCAGCTCGTCGGGCACTGCCTCGGCCGTATAGACCTGCATCAGGTAGACCGCGAACGGGTTCAGCAGCGACGGCAGGATGACCGCCCACACCGTGTCGGTCAAGTGGAGGTTGGAGAACAGGATGAACGTGGGGATGACCAGCGCGGTCAGCGGTACCATGACAGAGCCCAGCAGTATCGCGAGCATCAGCCGACGTCCCCGGAATCGGAATTTTGCGAAGCCGTACCCAGCGAGCACGGACAGTACGGTGGCACCCGCACCGCCGGCGATTGCGTAGAACAGCGAGTTCGCGACCCAGCGGAGGTAGATGCCCTCGTTGTAGGTGAACAAGTTGCGAAGGTTCGGCAGCAGTGCGAATGTCTCGTCGAACCAGAGGGCGCCGCTGCTGCCGTTGAACAGGCCAGCCGCATCCTTGGTGCTGGCCACGAACAGCCACCAGATCGGAATGACGAAGTAGACCACCAGTACGCCCAGGAACAGGTAAGCCAGGATATGGTGGCCGCTCCCCGGCTGCGGGCGCCGGCCGTTGCCTCGGCTCGTGGTCTGAGCGCCAGCAGGCGCGTCAATGCTTGTTGTGGTCATGTGAAGACGCTCCCGCGCTTGCGAGTGAAGAAGAGGAACACGTAGACGGCGATGAAGACGACAATCCCGAGCGCGAAGCTGATGGCCGAGGCGTAGTTGAAGTTGGCGTACGAGAAGGCCTGGCTGAACGCGTAGATGTTCGGCGTGAAGTCGGGCGTGATGGTGCCGTTGGACAGAGGCCGCAGGATCTGTGGCTCAGAGAAGAACTGCAGGGTGCCGATCAAGGCGAAAACCAAGATCAACAGCAGAGCCGAGCTGACCATCGGGACCTTGATCCGTAAGGCGATCTGCCATGCGTTCGCCCCATCCATCCGAGCCGCCTCGTAGATGGAGGAGTCGATGCCCTGCAGCGCGGCGTAGATGATGATCATGTAGTAGCCGGCCCACTGCCAAGTGACGACGTTCATGAGTCCGACGAAAACGAGGTCAGGGCTGAGCAGGAACGGCGCGTTCGCGCCGAAGATGTTGGCCAGCTGTTGCATCGGCCCGAACGTCGGACTGTAGAGGAACCCCCACATCAAGGCCCCGATCACCGCCGGAATCGCGTAGGGAAGGAAGATCATCAGCCGCGCGAACCGCGCGAGGTAAGTGGTAAGGGCGTCCAGCACCAGCGCGACCGCGAGCGAGACGAGCATTTGCACCGGGATCAGTACCACCGCAAACCGGAGGACGAACCACACCCCGCGAAGGAACGACGGGTCGGTGAAGGCGGTGGCGTAGTTCTTCACACCGGCGAAGACGACGCCCGTGGCGAGTCCCTTGCTGTACAGGCTGAGGTAGAACGCGTACACCAGGGGCAGGATCAGAAATGCGACGAAGACCACGGCGAAGGGGGCAACGAAGAGCCACCCGGTCCGGGACTTCTTACGTTCGTTGAGGTTGCGCCGCCTGGGCGAAACCGCTGGGGCCGTTGGCTGGTTGGGCGGCGATGGCGTGTCGACGGCTGTGGCGTAAGGCATCCGCGGACTCCTTTGAGTGATGCCCGGCCCGGGGGGTTTCATCTGTTGGCCTCCGGGCCGGGCGGGTGGTGAGTGCGAAGCGGCCTCGGGTTACGCGGTGACGTTGAAGCCCTGGCTCTTGGCGTACTTGACGATCCGTGCCTGCAGGTCATCGGCCGCCTGGTCACCGGTCGTCTTGCCGTTGATGATCTTGGCCAGCTGCGCTTGGAGCTGTGCGTAGTAGTAGACCTGGATAGGGGCGTAGACGGTGCCCTTGTACGCGTTCCCGGCAGGGACGTAGACGTCCTTGTTCGCCGTCTGGCCGTTGAAGAACTCGGACTTGTTGTTGACGAAGTCAGGCGAGTCCTGCACGGTCTTGCTCAACGGGAAGATGATCTGCTTCTTCCAGCCCTCCTCCAGTGATGCCGGGTCGGCATACATGCCCTTGGCCACGATGGCGGCCAGCCGCTTGTTCGGGGCCTGGGTGGTGACTGCGAAGGCTGATCCACCCCAGTTCACCGAGACCGGGTTGGCCGTGTCCCACTGCGGCAGCGGAGCGGCCGCCCAGACACCCTTGGACGAGCCCTTACCCACGCCGGCACCGGTCAGGTAGCCGGGCGTCCAGGCCGCGGAGACGTAGGTGGCGTACTTCCCGCTCACGACACCGGAGATATAGTCGGTGGTGAAATGGTCCTGGGTGCCCACCAGGTCGCGCTTCACCAGGTCAGCCCAGTAGTTCAGGACGTCCTTGGACGCTTGGTCGTTGAGCTTGATCGTCAGATCCTGCGGCTTCGCGGGGTCGTAGCCGAAGGGGACAGCGCCTTTTTGCTGCTGCAGGGCCATAAACAATGCCGGCACGTTGGACCCCAGGTCGCCGAAGTGAGGGCCCCCGGCGTCCTTGAGCTTCTGGGCGGTGGCAGCGTACTGGTCCCACGTGGCCGGCGGGGTGATCTCGTACTTCTTGAACACGTCGGTCCGGTAGATCATGCCCATCGGGCCGCCGTCGACGGGAATGGCGAAGACCTTGTCGCCCTGGGAGACGTCCTTCCAGGCGCCCTCCCTGAAGTTGCCCTTCACCTCGTCCGCACCGTATGGGGCCAGGTCGACCAGCGCGTTTTGGATGGAGAAGCTGCTCAACCGGTCGGCCTCCAGCATGACCACATCGGCAAGACCCTTCCCCGCCGAGATCGCCGTCTGCACCTTGGTGTACTCGTCCCCACCTTGACCGACGTTGTTCCAGCAGATCTGCACGTCCGTGTGGTTCTCGTTGAAGTTGTCCACGACGTTCGGCATGTTCGGGTACCAGGCCCACACTGAGACCTGCGGCGCGTCGTTCTTCATCTCGTTCGTGCAGTTGGTCAGCTTCGGCGGTGTTTTCTCTTCCTCGGTCGGCGCGCCGCTAGCGCCGCCTCCGCTGTTGTTGGCGCTAGTCGCGCAGGCAGACAGCAGGAGACCAGTGGCCAAAGCCATGACCCCGGCGAAGCGTTTCCTTCTCTTCATCTTTGATCCTTTCCTCCTACGCGGACGTTGTTGTTCGGAGAGCGACGTGAGGGAGCGTGCCCCCAGTCTTAGAAAGAAGCCCGGCAACGGCGTGGGCGTGGGCGCGTTGACACGCGCAGGAATGACGCGGGTCGACATCGATCGCCCCGGTAACCACGGCCGGACCTTCCGACTAGACGTTATAGGCTGTAACGCGCCTCGTCGATATCGGCTGGTTTCGCAGTACCAGCGCCGCCGCGATGCGCAGCTTCCTCGAACGCGGAATCCCCTTCGACGATGTGGTCGCGTCCAACGACGTCATCGCTTCAGCAGGTGGCGGAGTGGGTGCTGTCCGGTTGCGGCGGAGAGGGCGAGCCGGTGGGCTCGGAGGGTTGGGCAGGCGGGTTCAGTGGTGAGTCCGGGGATGCACTGGTCGGCTTGGTCGAGCTCCGCCACGGTTTGGGCTCCGGCGAGCTGTTCGGCGGCGACGTGGAGGCTGTCGGTGTAGCGCTGGACCGCCTGGACGAGCCGGCACGCCGGGTCGCTGAGGTTCGCGCAGCCAGGTGCTGGCGGAAACCGGCGCGTCGTCGCGGGCGAGGATCTGCTGCAGCGTCTCGGTCGGCGTGCAGGGTGCGATGGTGTCGGGGCGGATGACGGTGTGCGGGTCGCCGTCGCCGACGACTTGGAGGTAGAGGTGGTTGGCGTGCCGGCCGCGGGTGTGAAGCGCCGATCTACCTCATTGAGACAGTAGAGGTCGTGCGCTCGAGCAGCAGCAGCCCCTTCTTGCCGCGCGAGCCATTGACAGTCCGTTCGGGCGCCATCAGCAGGAGCAGCCATGCCGGTGCAGGTGCAAGATCCGAAAGTAATTGATCCACTGGTATCGGTTGGCCATGGTCCATGCGTCAGTTTGGCGTGCGGCTGGGTGCCGCTGACGACAGCGCTGAAAGCAGGTCGTCATTCAGCCAGCGTTGACGGCAAAGACAGATCAAAAGCTGTTGTCCGTTCGCCAGACGAACATCAGCAGCCTTGATCCACCGTTGATGTCCGTCTGGCCCGCGTACGCGTCCGAACCGTTCTCGGCGTTCCCTGACCCACCGATCCAACTGACCCGCGGCGGACCCTGTGGCTGACTCCGCCTCGATCGGCGGATTGACTTCGCGCCGATCCGCCTCGCCACTGACTCGGATCGACTCCCGCACGTCTGATTAGAACATGAGTGCTATTTGGTGACAAGAGTCCCACGCGATGATCCTCCGATCCTCTGTGTGACTCCCGAGGACCGCGCACACACCTAGAGGAAAAGTTGGCGGACGTGGAGGAAGCGACTGAGCAGCGTAAGCACTCTGTCGCTGACCTGATACCGCAGAGTGAACAGATCCACGACAGTGCTGACCGACTGTCCGGGATCGCAGAGAAGCACCGCCGTCGAGTTCAGCGCCGCCGCGATGATGACGATGAACGGGATGACTCACGGCCGATCCAGCGAAGATCTCCCGAAAATCCTCCTATCTTCGAACAAATCACTGCCTATAACCTGGACTTTTCGCCACTTTTGCGCGCTACTGGATCGTAGGGCCCGCACGGGGGGAGGCTCCAGCTAGTCGGCGGCACAAGACCTGGACCTAGCTGGAGTCTCCTGCTGAACTTACCTCTTGATCAGTGACTGGCGTCTCGACACCAGGCAAAAGCAAAGCCGCTGTGTGGCTGTTCTTTCCGATCTTTGGACCGGTGATACCGGAGCCGACCGGCACCTGTTGATACTCAAGAACGACACATCGACAGTCCAGGATGGGTGGCCTGAGGATGGCAAGAATCAAAATCGCTGTAAGCGCCATGGATCCGCTCCCGCCTCCACCGCAGACTCCTCCTCCTCCGCAGAGCCCGCCTCTGGGGAGCCTGGACACGTTCAGCAATGATCTTGTGCTCGAGCAGTACAAAAAGAAAGAAGCCGGGTCAGGGCCTGCCCAAGAAGGAAGAAGGCCGGCTTGCCGGAATCCATTCAGGCACCTTGACTCTTTACGAAAAGCCGGTCCTGGCGATCGCTTTTATAGCCCAATACCTATGTCCTCCAATACGTGGCCACGTACAAGTTCAACGACGTGGCCAAGACTCCTTTGAAGAAGGGTCAGATCCCCGCACAGGGGCTGGTTCTGTTTCTTCGTCTGAGTCTGACCGACTTCGGGCCTTAGAGGTGCCAAATAAGTTCGCCATAACGGGCGGCACCGACGCCTACGCCAAGGCTCGTGGAGAAGTCATCGAGCTGCCGATCCCCACGAGGCCTATCAATGACAAGGAGCTCCCTGTCGAGCTCTGACACCCGGAATATCAAGATCGCTGCTCGGCGCGAGAATTGAGCCATGAAGATCACGGTCTAGCGGGCCGTGGACGGCTGGCGATGGCGAGCTCGTGCCGTGAATGGCGAGATCGTCAGCGAGTCAGGCGAGGCGCACGAGGACAAGTCCTGCGCCATAGGGGCGGCTCGGCGGATCCGGCCTGCGGATGCCGACATCCAGGTGGAGGAATAGCTGCGGTTGCGGGCCACACCGAGTGCTGAGGGACCGAGAGGGGGGAGAAGCGGCGAGACAATCTGTGCTCGCACATCGGACCAAGGACTCCTCGATGCCCCCCCTCCGTGAAGATCTTCATCTCGTGGAGCGGTCAGCCTACCAAACGCGGGTGCGTGCCACGCCCGATGCGAGCGCGGTGATCGGTCCTGCCGGGTAGGAGCCGTGCCTGGTCTTCTCGGCGCCGACCAGGTCGGTGGCCACGATTGCCGGGCTGCCGTCGCGTTCCTCGAACTCGGCATCGACGAACCGGACGCGTCCAAGGTCGGATCCGGTGATGACGCCGAGGCGGACGCTGTCGAATTCGGCTGGCAGGCGGGACTCCAAGTAGACCTCGGCGCCTTCGTCGACGACCGTCGCGACCACATCGGTACCGGTGAGTACGACTGCCCCCTGCTCGGCCTCGAACGGTTTCGCTCCACCGGCGTAGATGTTGTCGTGGATGTGGACCGGTTGCTTCACGCCCATGAATCGTTGGTGGTCACCACGAGTCGAATCGCCGACCAGGGCGAGGTAGTCCTCCATCGACGCCGGGTGTCCGTTGTAGCCGACGGTGCCGTGCTCGGCTCTCTGGCCGAATTGTGCCGACGCTCCGTAGGCCTGGGTGGCGTCGCCGCCCAGGAAGATGTTGCTGATGTGGCGGTCGTCGCCACCGTGGATGGCGGCGTAGCCGGCTACCTGGGTGCTATGCGGTACGTGGTAGGGGGTGGGTCTTTCGAGGACGGGTTCGAGAAAGACTGTCCCGCAAACGAGGTTGTTGACGAACGCGCCGCCTTGGCTGAATATCTCCAGTGAGGCCGGGGACGCGAGGATGTTGTGCTCGACCAGATAGGGTCCGTGACTCACCTCCACAAAGAGGTCGCGATTGTTGTGGTAGAAGAGGTTCCGCGACACGCGAGTGCCTTGCGTCTGCCAGTCCAGCCAGGTTCCCAGCGAACAGTCGTGAATACGGTTGTGGCGGATGATCACGTCGATCGCGGCGTGGAGCTTGATGCCAGCGATCTCGTATCCATAGAACTCCCGTTTGAGGGCGATGCGGTAGATGTGGTTGTCCTCGATTGTGGAGAGCACGCAGCCGAGGTGGCCGACGATGCCGTTCTGGCCGCAGTCGAAGATGGTGTTGCGGCGCACAATGTGTGATCCGATGTGCTCACCATCCCAGCCGATCTGCCGGGCGGCGAACACCGACTCCAGCTGGTATTGGTAGCCCGGCTTGTCAAGTCGCAGCGTCGCGTAGTTGTGCCCCGTGGAGATCTCCTTACCGATCGAGACGGCCGAGCACTTCGCATCGTGGATGACGTTGTCCTCGATGATCCAGCCCTTGGCCCAGTTTGGCCCGATCAGGCCGGGCTGGTCGGCCGTCGGCGGGGCCCAGGGGCTGGCGGCCTGGGCGAGTTCGAACCCCCGGACGGTGATGTAGTTGAGGTGGTGCTCGACCGGGTAGAAGACCGAGCGCCGGACGTTGATCTCGACGAGCTCCTCATTCGGGTTCACGCCCTGGAAGTTGGCCCAGATGGTGGTCTGCTCATCACCGACTTCGGCGTACCAGACAAGTCGCGTCTGCTCGGGATCGCGGATCCGGTCGACTGTGCCGGTCCAGTCGTCTATTGCCTCGGTGCGCAGCGGCGGATCCGACACTTCCGGACGGGTCTGGACCTCGTAGAAGCTGGTTCCGTTGAGGTAGACATCGCCCAGGTGCTTCTTGGGTGTGGACTTGTCGGGGTAGACGATCCAGTCGCCGTCAATCTCTTCGGCGAACGGGTTGAAGGAGCCAAAGAGGGCGTTAGGCACGGCGACCATCCAGACGTTGCCGCTCACCCGGTCCCAGCCCGTGACATGTTCCGAGCCCTTGATCACGACGTGCTCGCCGGGGGCCGCGGTGTAGGTGATGCGCCGCAGCTCGCTGAGCCCGCCGCGCCGGGGCTGGACCCATTCGCGGTACTCCCCGCTGTGGACGACGACGGTATCTCCGGGCTTGGCGAGGTCCGCAGCTCGATTGATGGTCCGGAGCGGACGGTCCTCGGAGCCGTCGGCATGGTCGGATCCGGTTGTCGCGACATGGAGCTCAAATGGCATTTTTTTGTCGACCTTTCGCACGGGTGAAATTCGCGGAGGGCTTGCAGGCAAGCCAGAGCGGTGGGACTGGGTCGCAATCACAGCGTGGCCGGGTTTCCCGCCCAGCCGACTGCGATCATTTCGCCTTTGTGAGATATAGACACACCGGCGTTCAGCGGACGCCGAGGAGGTGCTCAATAGCAAGACGTTGGATCCGGGCGAAGCCGTAGCCCTGCTTCCTGGGGGCGTCGAGATCGTAGTCTTCGAACGCACTGCGGTCGCTCATCAGCTCCTCGTAGGTCTCCCCGTCGTTGAGCGTTGGCTGGCTCAGTTCACCGACACGGCCCGCCTCCAGCGCCTCCTGCACTTCAGGATCGGCACGGAACGCCCGCGCCCGATCGCGCAGCGTGAGATAGAGCTCCATGTTGGCTAACGCCGACTCCCAGACACCGTCAATGTTCTCGGTACGCAGCGGCTTGTAATCAAAGTGCCGAGGCCCGTCGTAGGTCGACCCGCCCCCGGGCGCCCCGTTCTCCAAGAGATCGACTGTGGAGAACGCCTGCAGCAGATCACCGTTGCCAAACACCAGGTCCTGGTCGAAGCGCGGGCCCTTCTGCCCGTTGAGATCGATATGGAACAGCTTCCCGGCCCACAGCGCCTGCGCGATGCCGTGGCTGTAGTTCAGGGACGCCATTTGCTCGTGCCCGGTCTCGGGGTTGATGCCAACCATGTCGGCGTGCTCCAGCTCATTGATGAACGCAAGCGCGTGCCCGATTGACGGCAACAAAATGTCACCCCGGGGCTCGTTCGGCTTCGGCTCAATCGCAAACCGCATCCCGTAGCCGCGATCAATCGAATACTGCGCCAGCGTGTCCATTGCCTCCCGATACCGATCGAGCGCGGCCCGCACATCCTTGGCGAAGTCGACCTCTGAGCCCTCCCGGCCGCCCCAAAAGACATAGATCTGTGCACCCAGCTCGGCGGCGAGGTCCATGTTGCGCATCACCTTCCGGATCGCGTACCGCCGCACGCCACGGTCATTGCTGGTGAAGCCGCCGTCCTTAAAGATCGGGTCATGGAACAGATTGGTGGTCACCATTGGCACCACCATGCCGGTCTCCTCAAGTGCGGCAGTGAACTCGTCGATGATGCGCTGGCGCTCCGAGCTGCTACTGCCCGGCGGTATCAGGTCGTCGTCGTGAAAGGTGATCCCGTACGCCCCAAGCTCGGCGAGCTTGTTGACCGCCTCGACGGCGGCGAGGACCGGACGGGTCGCCTCCCCGAACAGATCCCGTGCCTGCCAGCCGACGGTCCACAAACCGAAGCTGAACTTATCCTCTTTGGTGGGCTGCGGTGCCACAAGATCCTCCTCGGTAAGTTGGGCGCTTATCTGACGACGGTGGGCTGTCCCTACTCGTTGCGCATTCGGTAGGGGAGGTGGTCATTGGGATTTCTCCGTAGACGAACTTGTGTCGGGTCGTGGCAGAGTTGGCGGCGAGGATCGCTCGCGGCGCACGATGACTATTTCCCGAATCCCGCTGTTAGGCCGCGGAGCAGTTGGCGGCGGCCGACGATGTAGAGGATCAAGATCGGCAATGTGGATAGCACCACAGCGGCCAGTACAGCCGGGATGTTCACCTGGTACTCGCCTTGGAAGGCCCACAGCGCCAGCGGCATGACGCGCTTCTCCGGACTCTGGGTCAAGATCAGGGCGAACAGAAAACCGTTCCACACGTTCAAGCCGTTGTAGATACTGACCGTCACGATGGCCGGCCGGGTCAACGGAAACGCCAGCTTCCACGCCATCTGCCAGTCGGTGCAGCCGTCCAGTCGCATCGACTCGAACAGCTCCCGCGGTACGTCACGGATGAAATTACTCAAGATCAACACCGTGAGCGGGATCCCGAAGGCGCTGGATGGCAAGATCAGCGCGCCCAGTGTGTCGTACATGTGGATCTTGGTGATGATCAAGTAAATCGGGATGATCGTCGCCTGCAGCGGGATGGCGAGGCCGAGCAGGAACAAGGTACGGCTGAAGCGCAGCAGCCGGCTGT
>DATDKX010000101.1:0-5515 GCA_036519615.1 Propionibacteriaceae bacterium | reverse complement strand
CGTTGATGTGCCGGGTTTTCTTCCCGGTACTGATCAGGAGTGGAATGGCATCATCCGGCGGGGCGCCAAACTGATCTACGCGTACGCAGAGGCAACCGTGCCGCTGGTCACAGTGATCACCCGCAAGGCCTACGGCGGCGCCTACGACGTGATGGGTTCGAAGCATCTTGGGGCAGACTTCAACCTGGCATGGCCCACTGCACAGATCGCAGTTATGGGAGCACAGGGCGCGGTCAACATCTTGTACCGCAAAGAACTCGCGACAAGCGACGATCCTGAAACCATGCGCGCGCGGCTCGTCACAGAGTATGAGGACGAGCTAGCCAACCCCTACCTTGCTGCTGAGCGGGGCTATGTTGATGCCGTGATCAACCCGCACGAGACCCGCGTCGAGATCACCCGAGCGCTGCGGCTGCTCCGCACCAAGCGGCAAACTCTGCCTCCCAAGAAGCACGGCAATATCCCGCTATGAACAGCTTCGATGATCAACAGCCGGTGTTCTCCGTCGTCAAAGGTTCACCGACGGAGGACGAGCTTGCGGCTGTCCTGAGCGTGCTCACTACGCGCTTGGGTGGCCAGCACGGGGAGGACCCCACGCCGGCTCGAAGCGGCTGGTCGGCGTACTGGCGATCAGTACGCAGTCCGATCCAACCCGGCCCCAGTGCCTGGCGAATGTCGGCGCGGCCGCAGTAGTGTCGCTGCGCTGTGTTCGGTACTAGTGTCGCTAGGACTACCCATTTGACCGGGCGCTGAATTTCGCAGCCGGGCAGAAAGGCCTCAACGGTGACTGCTGTAGATGACATCTTGGCTGACGTTCCGATGGACCAGCTGGCAGCGCAGCTGGGAGTTGATCAAGCCACTGCCGAACAGGCGGCCCGTCAGGCGATCCCCGCACTGCTGGGCGGCATGCAGGCCAACTCTCAAGACCCCGCTGGCGCCATGTCCTTGGCTGGAGCACTCAGTGACCATCCCAGCGATCTGATTGATGGCGGAGTTGATCTTAACCAAGTGGATGCCAATGACGGTGAGAAGATCGTCGGCAACATCTTTGGTCCCAATCAAGATCAAGTTGCGCAGACCCTTGGCGGCAACCTCGGGGGTCAGGCGGGTGGTTTGATTCAGCGGCTGTTGCCGATCTTGGCACCTATCGTGCTCGCCTACCTGTCTAAGCGCCTCCTCGGTCAGCGCCAGGGAGGTGGCCAGGATGATCCGCTCGGCTCGATCCTGGGTGGCGGCGCCAGTGGGTCTGGCAACCCGCTGAATGATCTCCTGAGCTCAATGCTTGGAGGTGGCGCGGCTCCGGGCGGCGGACAATCGTCTGGCGGATCCATTCTCGACATGCTGGGCGGCCTCCTCGGAGCTGGCCGTCGCTGAAATCACCTGGACCGTCCGTTCCAGTGCATTTGTCAAAGAGTGCTCGAAACGACGTGAGAATCAGCACAATCGTTGTTGTTGTTGACCACTATCGCGTCGAGCCGCACAGGCAATCCGGGTGCAGATTCTGAGTTGAAGTCAGGCGGCCCATCAGGCCCGCGACATCGGGAAAGGAAGACGGCCTCTACGCTGTGGCCCATGTCCTCGCCCCCAGGGACTCAGCAGGATCCCTACCAGCACGGTCAGCCGAGCGTCCGCGAGGTGGACCTCATTGCGGATCGTTACGTCGATGAATGCGTCGCCCGCTACCCCGAGACAGCAACTTTCCTGGGGATTCCGGATCATGACGACTCCTGGAGCGACTACTCCCCTGATGGCCTAGCAGACCGAATCGACCACATCCGCCGTACCATCGCCGCACTGCACGTAGCAGCACCATGCGATGAACGCGAGAACACCGCGAAGGAAGCGATGCTGGAACGGCTCGGCCTGGAGGTCGAGCTCTACGACGCCCACATCACAGCATCCCGAGTGAGCGTTATCGCCGGCCAAGCACAAGAAATCCGGTCGATCTTCGATCTCATGCCAACTGACTCTGAGGCTGGGTGGCGCAACATAGCTAGCAGGCTGCGTACGGTCTACCGCCCGCTCAGTGAGGTTCGCGAGACGTTGAGCGCTGAAGCTCGCGAGGGAAACATCTCCGCCGTCCGTCAGATTCACGCGACCGTCGACCAGATCCGGTCCTGGACAGGCGAGACGGGCGACGATGACTTCTTCGCCGGCTTGGTTGCGCGAGCCCCAGAGCAAGACACATTGCGATCCGATCTCGACAACGCGGCGAATGAGGCACGCCGCGCGTTTTCGGAATTTGCCGACTGGTTGGAGGCCTCACTAGGCCCTCTCGCACCGAGCCTTGACGCAGTCGGAGAGGAACGGTACGCACTGGACTCCCGATATTTCCTCGGTGCGGTGATCGACCTCGGCGAGACCTACGAGTGGGGATTCGACGAGTTACATCGCATTCAGGAAGCACAGCGCGCTATTGCGAAGGACCTGGTGGACGAGCCGAACATCAAAGCGGCGTACGAGGCACTGGATCAGGATCCGGCGCGGCGGATCGCGGGCGCGGAGACCTTCCGCTCATGGATGCAGGATCTCGCCGATCAAGCTGTCGCCAACCTTGCAGGCAAGCATTTCGACATTCCAGATCCAGTCAAGAGGATCGAGTGCTGCATCGCCCCAACCCACGACGGTTCCATCTATTACACCGATCCGGCAGAGGACTTCTCTCGCCCGGGCCAGATGTGGTGGGCCGTACCGGAAGGCATCGATACTTTTTCGACCTGGAAGGAAGTCACGACCGTCTACCACGAGGGCGTCCCCGGTCATCACCTGCAGATCGCCCAAAATGCCTACCGCTCCGAGCTACTGAACCGTTGGCAGCGCAAGCTCTTCTTCTGTTCAGGCCATGGCGAGGGCTGGGCGTTGTACGCCGAGCAGTTGATGGACGAATTGGGATACTTGGAGCCGGGCGACCGGATGGGCATGCTCGATGCCCAAGCCTTTCGGGCGATCCGAGTGATCATCGACATCGGAATGCACTTGCAGCTGCAGATTCCCAAGAGCAACCCGTGGCACTTCCGGCCCGGCGAGCGGTGGACTCCAGACGCCGGGTTTGAGTTCATGAGAGAAAACTGTTCGACAGATGAGCCGACGCTGCGTTTCGAGCTCGATCGATACCTTGGCTGGCCGGGACAGGCGCCGTCGTACAAGGTGGGTGAGCGAATCTGGCTCGAGGCGCGGGAGGATGCCCGCTGTCGACAGGGGGCGGCGTTCGATTTGAGGAAGTTCCACGCCGACGCACTGAATCTCGGGCCGCTTGGTCTGGATCCGCTGCGCGCCGCTCTGGCCCGAATCTGAACGCCGGTGGCTGATCACGTCCGTCTTGTCCTAGCTTCGGCGTCAGATGCCCGGCTCCGAACGCTCCGCAATGCGGGGCTAGATCCCGAGGTCATCGTCTCAGGGGTGGATGAGGACTTAGACCCGGTTGACGGTGTCCGGGCGCTGACCGCACGACTTGCTCAACTGAAGGCGGAAGCCGCGAGCGCTCAAATTGATCATGGACTGGGGCCTACGGTGGTAATCGGTTGCGACTCCATGCTTGAGCTTGAAGGCATGGTCTACGGCAAGCCGATCACTCCGGCCGAGGCTGTGCGACGCTGGCATCGGATGCGTGGACGCTTTGGGCTCCTGCACAGCGGTCACTATGTGATGCTCCATCAAGAAGGCGAAGCAATCAGCACGCGAGCCGCGGTCGCGTCGACACTGGTTCATTTTGCCGAGCTCAGTGATGAGGAAATCGAGGCGTATGTGGCTAGCACCGAACCGCTGCAGGTCGCCGGCGGATTCACCATCGATGGCCTCGGCGGACCGTTCATTACCGGCATTGAGGGTGATCACCACAACGTGGTTGGCCTCAGCCTGCCGCTGCTCCGCACCTTGCTCAACGAGCTTGGCATCTCGTGGCCAAGCCTGTGGAGGACCTCACAAAACTGAAGGGTTGCTGAAGGACCGTAGGCGTCAATCGAGCTCCGCGCCTCTGGGGTCCAAAACTGGGACCAGCCCGGAAGAGGTCCGTGGGCAATCGGCCCCAGGAGGAGCATCGGATGCAGGAGCTAACGAAGATCATCGCTGCCGGAGTCAGTTCTGTTGCGCTGGCCGGAGGAATCGGCGTCGGACTCGCGTACGCGGACACACCGTCGGATGAGCCGACGACAACCCCGACAACCTCAGCGACGAGCAGCCCAACGGAAACACCAACCGCCAAACCCAGCGGCAAACGTGATCAGAACGGCGACCGCCGCGGCTTTGTTCGCGGGCGCCTGCTGGCTCGCGCGCTGCATGGTGAGGTCACCCTCGCGGGCGAGGAGCACAGGGTGATCGTCTTCCAGCGCGGTGCAGTGCAGAAAATGAGCGGGACATCTGTCACGGTGAAGAGCAACGACGGCTTCGTCGAGACGTACGCACTAAGTGAGGACACCAAAGTGCGCGAGAACAGGGAGGAAGCCCAAGTCTCTGACATCGATATCTCCGACCGAGTGTTGGTCGTCGCACTGAAGGATGACTCGGCACTTGGTGCTCGCCGAGTGATCGTTCGGAAGCCAATGACCCGATGAGCTACTGAAGTCCCCTCACAGTCAACACGATCAAGATCAAGTTCAGTGTGGTAACGATGCCGATCACCAACCAAGCGACGCCAATGGTGGCCCGCCTGGTCGGCACCATGCGCATCAGTTCGGGATCAGCGGCAATCCGAACCAGCGGCACCAGTGCAAACGGAATACCGAACGACAAGATCACCTGAGACAAGATGAGCAACCGCGTCGGCTCAAGACCCAGTCCCAGCAAGATCAATGCCGGTACTGCCGTCAGCAGCCGACGCCAAATGATCGGAATGCGGCGCCGCAGCAGGCCGTCCATGATCACCGAGCCGGCATAGCCACCGACCGAGGTGGAAGCCAGGCCCGAGGCGAGTAAGGCCAGAGCGAAGAGGCCGGCCAGCAGCGGGCCTAACTCAGCTCCAATTGCGCTATGCGCGGCCTGCAAACCGTCCACATGCAAGCCGAAGAGGGTGCTGGCCGCCAGCAGCAGCATGCCGACGTTGACACTGCCAGCCACGAGCATGGCAAGCCCAACATCAAGCCGGATGGTGCGCAGCATCGGAGCGGCACAGTCGGCGTCGGCCCGGCCGTGTCGGTCGCGGATCAATGCCGAATGCAGGTAAATCGCGTGCGGCATGACGGTTGCACCGAGCATGCCAACCGCAAGAACCGCACTTTCGGTGCCGCTGAGCTTGGGAACCAACCCCGCAATGGCCTGCGCCGGGTCCGGCGGTGAGGCAACTAACCCGGCGAGAAAGCCGACCGTAACGATGGCCAGCATCCCGGTAATGACACGTTCGAAAGTGCGTTGACTGCGACTGTTCTGAAGAAACAAGAGTGCGGTCGAGACAGCAGTCGTAATGAGCGCTCCGGTAACCAACGGCAGCCCGAACAGCAGGTTCAGCGCAACGGCGCCACCGACAATCTCAGCCAGATCGGTTGCCATGGCAACCAGCTCGGCCTGAATCCAGTAGCAGATT
>DATDKX010000100.1:0-9279 GCA_036519615.1 Propionibacteriaceae bacterium | reverse complement strand
GGCGTTGATCGTTCCTTGCCGCTCAGTCAGCCACGACTCGAGCTGTACGATCGCCGCCATGAGCAAGCGGGTCTTCCCAGCCCCCACGCTGCCGATGACAGGCAACTGGACGGTGTGTCGTACGCCGCTCGAATCGGCCAGCTCACGATTGCAATATGGACACAATGTCGGGAGCGTCCGCGCCGCGGCTCGGATGGTGTTCGGAAGCTGCGTGCCACAGGCGCACCGACGAGTCGTAAGCCCCAAGGGCCCAGGCAGCATGCTGCGATGAATGATTGTGCATTGGGGGTTGAGGCAGCGGTAACTTGGCGTGCGGCTTTCGCCATAGCAGTAATAACACTTCAATGATGCGTTCCTCCGCCGCCGACGGATGATATCCGCCCAGCGCAGGCCCAGCAGCATGATGCGTTGGAAAATCCAGACCACGAATCCAAGAGCCAGCATCGCCAGCAGCCAGGCGCCGATCGATAGCCAAACTCCAGCCCATAATCCGAAGAAAGGAATTGGGAGGGCGACGCCGAGGACCACACCGACGCCCTTGGGTGTGAATCGAATTCCGTTAATAACTCTCGCCCAGATCTTGCCCAAGAAGATATGCGCCTCGCCGACGACGCCCTTGGCGTCCTGCCGTGCCTGGAATGGCACGTACATTGGCCAGGCACGATCCCACCCATAGTGCTTAGATTCGTCACGAGGACGCCCTTTAAAGGCCTTGCCCGTGACAACGTCGTCTGGGGTCAGCTGGCGGAGAGCAAACTTTCCGCGGTTTGTGAGCACACGCCACGGGATGACTAGGCCAGAAAAGAGACCCACAGCGAACATCAGACTGAAGCCGATAACCCAGTAGAAGATCAGTAGCGAGAACGCCCGAATCAACAGGGCTAGCAGAATCCAGCCGACGATGATGAGAATGATCAACGCCACGATGATCAGGAACAAGAGGAACAGATATTGCATCAGTCGCCCCTAGTTCGATCGATCAGATTGCGCGCTCCCCGTGCGATATCTCGCGCGACTTTGTTTTTCGACTGGGCTTTCTCAAAGTCGGCGAGACTTGCCTTCCACTTAGCCGGGAGGCCCGCTTGCAGCTGTTGTCGAGCCATCTCGTGTGCGGGAAGATCCCAAACTTCCAATAGACATCGGTTGACGATCCTCCTGTGCTCAGGCTTGCCGTCAGCCAACAACCGAAGCGCTCCAACAAGAGCAGCGGGCTCACCCGACTGAAGGCGGACCGAAAGTGAGTTGTCCAGGGACGTGCCAACCTGAACCCGCTTCGCAAGCGCCAGCACGGACTCCCGATCAGCGCAGTCAATAAGGGCCGCAGCAATAGACGGACGATATAGGGATAGCCACTCGCGTGGCCAGGTGCTCAATTGCCGGAGGGCAGTGTTTCTTGGATTGTCTACGGTAGAGCCCACGTCGGACCACAATCGCGCGAGCTCAACATGGCGACGTACCAGATCGTTCAGGTTTGATGTGAGGCCTGTCCGTCCCGGCTCAGCGAGCGCAGCGAGCAGCTCACGTGTTCGGCCGCTCGGCTTGTTGCTGAATTCCCTAGACAGGATCGCCTCGAGGTGCCGGGCCAGAGAGTCGTCCAACCGGGGATGGTCGACGACCCACCGGATCAGCTCGCTAAACCCATTGTCGTCTGTCGCATTCAGGAACAAAGGCCATGCCCATACCGGTGCCGCCGGCGACAGCTCGGAGAGCAGCGAGGCTCGATTGCCCGGCGCGGCCTTCGCGAGTGCGCGCGAACCGAGCCACAGCGAAATCGGGTGTTGCGGGTCGAACCGCCACGACAGGGGCACCAACCAGTCCCATTGACCGGTCGAGAGCGCAGTGATCGCAGACTGATTCTGAGCGTCCAGCGCGGCAGCGAGATCGTACGCTAGCTGCTCGATCACCAGCTCCCGATGAAGCCACGAGCGGGCGCGGCGCGTCAATTCTGGATGGCTCGCCCAATAGCTGGCGAGGCGTTGCACGCTTGGACGCAGCGCGTCGGCTCCGACGCCAGTGTTCAGGGCACGGGCTAAGGAGAATGCCGCCGGGAGACCTGGGTCGGAGACCTGATTTAGGTATGTACTGACGAGCCCGGCAGCATGATCGCGGGTGTCACCATTGCTCCACGCCAAAGAGCGATGATTGCCCTCTTTATTCTCGTACGCGTTCGCCCACGCGTCTCCCCCTGATGGAACCTTCACCGCCCATTCGAGAAGAGTCAGCGCCACTGCTTCCGCGAGTTCGCTCTGGCCAGCCCGGCTCAGGGCCCACAAGGCTGCGGCGAGGGGCTGGATATCGTCCTCGGCTTGGGCACCATATCCAACAACGGCATCCAAGAGACCGTCGCCGTACGCCTCGAGCTCATCGTCATGGCCGGCGCTGGCCAGACCACTGAGCGCGGCGACTGCGGCTCGTTGGCTGTCAGCCAGCACAACACCCGACTGGGGAAAGCAAGCAATCGCGGCGGCGGCTGCTGCCATGTTTGGATCGATGACCCGACCCCATCGGCGACTTACCTCGATGGCCTCCAAAGCCTCGTACGGGTCGTATTCCAAGAACCAGCTGGCGTGCCGTGTTGCCGTCGGTGAAGCGCTCGGAGTTGTCGCCTCACGCCTCTCGAGGTCGACCAAATTCTGGTTATTGCTCTCGGCCTCCGCCACGGTGATGTTGGGCGAGAGCCGTGGGTGCGCGCCCACGATGCTGAACGGATCAGCAGCCGGATCCGCGCTGTAAACACGGAAACCCAGATGCAGGGCAGTGGAACCGTCAACGAAGATCGATGCCAACGCAATCCAGCGCATGACCAGGGTCTGATCAGGATGCTTAATGATCAACTTCGTGCGGTTGGTAGCGAGCACTTGCTCGACCATGGTCAGGAAAGTCGGCAACAAGCTGCTAGCCCAGGGATCTTCGGACACCATCGAGTGGAGTGCTCGAGTCTCGAAGGCCGGAGCGATCTCCAGGGGGGTTTGCCATGGCTCGGTCGTCGTGCTGGTCACCCGCTCGAGTCGCCAGTGCGGGCAGGAATAGAGCTGAGCGGGGCGGAGCGGCAATAGGTCGGCCTCGTCTGAACTGACGATGGCCTGGGTCAGCTGATTTCCTGGACGGCCGGTCAACGTCTTGCCCAATGATCGACCACGGCTCATATAGAACCTGCCACCCTGCTCACGGTAGGCGCATGTCGATGGGTGAAGCTCGGGTCGATCCAAATCAACACCCGTGGGCACGGAGTGCAACAGGCCTGTCCGCACCACTTCCTCATCGCTCGGGCCAACTCCGGCCGACTCTGCCATGAACTGGAAGCCTGTTCGCCCGTTGACTGATTCCTCAGCAGTGCAGTCGGTGTAGATCAAGACATCGAACATCGCTTCAGGCATCCGTCCGGATGAAATTGCGTCGAGCCATCAACCACAGCAGTGGCTCTGTGACCCGATGAGGTAGGACTCCACGGCCGTTGACGGTATTTGTCCGATAGTTCGGCTCCGCACCTAGCGCGGAAGCCACGAAGAGTCGATAGGTGGTGTAGTTCAGCTCCAGCATGTTGAGTACGTCATGACCACCCCATTGACTAATAAGAGCGGCGACGTGATTGTGCAGGTCGAGCGAGTCTTGCTCAGAGAAGTAGGGACCAGTGACCGATGGCCTGCGAATCGGGTGATCAGGTCCAACTTCACTGAAGAACGCATCAATCTTCGCAAGGACGACAGCGAGCGGTCGTTTGATCTTCTTGTTTGGAGCCAACCGATCCGCTCCTCGAAGCAGCTCGGTGACATTTCGCAAGACGCTACGCGGTTCATCCTTCAGCATTGAAGGATCGACGCCACGATTGAGCGCGTCGTTGCGGTTCTCTGGAAAACCAAAAGGATCCAACAGCAGAATCAAGCCATCGGTCGCGGCCAAATAGTGCTGCTCCCGGGCAATGTCGAGATTCGATAAGTCCTCACCAGCAGTGTCGTAAAAGGAAAGAATTGTCGAGACCGTGCGTGTGCCGAGGAGTGTGTCTTTCGGCAACTGCCACTCAAAGACAGCTGGAACAGTTTCGGTTTGGCTATAGGTAGCGGTCTGGTCGGGAAGGTGACCGCCGCTGGTCGACATGTCGGTTCGGAACTTATCCAACTTGCTGAGCAGCCGTGAGTTCCCGACAGCGTCGATAGAGGCCCTGAAACGCCGCGCCACGGTTGTCGTTAGTTCCTGCGTCAAGACCGTCAGCATCACGGTCTTGCCTGATCCTCGCACCCCGACCAGTCCGAACAGCGGGCTTGCGACGGTGAAGTTGGCCGGCAATGTGGAATGGCATACCTGGCAAACTCGGATGGACGTCGGGCCGCTGCAGTGTGGGCACTCCCAGCTCGCCTTCGAAATGATCAAGCTTCGCTCAGGCGTGAAAGTCGGATAGACCGGGGTTGCGTCCGCCAGATGGGCAACCCGCTCTGGATCCTCTGCCTTGACGCAACGTGGCCGTCCGGGAGCCGACTTTCCGGTGCACCGATACATGACCTTCTTGGGGTCTATGCGGTAGTAACAGTAGGGGCAGGGAACAGTCGATGGCTTGATCGCGAGCATCATGCTCCTCGCAAATCATCGCTAGGCGGATCGGATAGACGCATTGCGTCCGGTGCAACCGCGAAGGCTCGAACCCAATAGTGTCTTCCGAGCTTTGGCAGTGTTCGCGCCACAACCTGGACACGCTCTTGGCGAAAGTCCAAGTCCCCATGGAACACCGCGATGCCGTCGTCCTTGCTGTACGGCATGACCGTTCCCTCTTTGACGACAATGACTATTCCGGTTGGCCCGATTGCATCCTCAGCAGTGAACTTCACCGTAATGTCAGGTGGGCGCAGGCGTCGACGATGCCATGCAACGTCGTAGCGGACGAGCGTTGCCGCGGCAGGCACCTCGACGCGGTATTCCATCGATGGCCACTCTCGCGCCGACTGAGTCTGGACTGTGCGAAGGCTGAATCGGGCGCCCCCAGTTCCGACTTGGAGTCTTAGTCCGCCCTGCTGCTGGTATTGGACGTGAGTGATCATGGTCTCGCCGGAACCCTCGCGGCCGGTCCAGCGAACTCGTACGTCGAATTCCTCACCGGGCCAGTCCCATGAGAGCACTACCCAATCGTTGAACCGTTCGGCATGTACACCGGTTATGTCGGGGCAGATCCCGAGCTCTTGAAACTGACCGATGACGGCGTCGGGCCCGTCGCGTGTCACCGCGACGTAGTGCCGCAAGCCGACTTCGACTGCGCCGCGCACGCCTCCGTGGCTGCCAGCGCCTATGTCAGCACCAGTGAGCTGACGGCCTCGTTGGGCGAGTTCCGCCGCGCTAATCCGGCTCCCATAGGACCAAGGCGGCGGTTGCGTGAAGGTCCATATCTCGACGACAAACCCAGTGATCTCCTGCCAGCTGGCCTCGACATACTGCGCGCCTTGATTGCCCGACTGTTGCCGCACGCCGAGCGAGGGCACCGGACTCGCTTCCCCGCGGGGGATTCCTTCGATGCGGATCGGGCGTGACTGCACCTCGGACCCGTCGGGTGCGGTATAGCTTGCGGTCAGGATGTAGATATAGGTACCTCCAGTCGATAGCCCGGACGCGGTCGCTGCGCTATGGGCATTGACCTGCACATCGGTCGTTGCTCCGTCCGGCGCGGATTGGGTCACCTTGACCGAACGAGCGCCCGGTGGTGTGTCCCAACGAAGCGTGATGCTTGTTTGGTCAGAACTCACCTTGACGTCCTTCACCGGCGGTGCAATCAGGATTGCATCGGCCGTGACCGGGGAGAACGCTCCTTCGCGCGAGGCGGCGACACCGTAGTAGACGCGTTCGGCAATGAGCGGCCGGGGATCCTCACAGCTGGTGGCGCTCGTCAGCTGTCCAACGATTTCTCCATCGTGCGCGTTCTTGGGCGCCACACCGGGCTTCCGAATAATCCGATACTGAATATCGTCCGAGGTGCCAAAGCCTGGTCGCCATGTGATGATCGCCGAGCGGCCGTCCTGACTTGGTGTGACCACCACATTCAGGGGTGCAGACGGGGGAAGCGCGAGCATCAAGCGTTCAAGAGACTCGTCGTCGGTGCAGATCGTCAGCGCGTCGTTCAGTGCTTTGGCGGCCGCTGCAATATCCCCGTCTTCGACGGCCTGCCTGGCGCTCTCGCGTAGCGCGGCCACTCGCGTTTCCGCTCCTTCCAAGGCAACGTGCGCCTTGTCCATCTGGTCGCTGCGAGAGTCCGACGCCTGAGTCACGAGGGCATCGAAGAGTCGGCGAGCTTCCCTCAACTTGCCATCTGCGACCTTGGCCTGCACGCCGGCAAAGCCGGCGCTCTTGGTTTGGTCGGCGAAGAGCGAGATGATCCTCGCCGCATCGGTCTGCTCCAGTCCGGTATTTGTCAGCCGCTTAAGCGCCATCACTTGTAGCGATGAGGACTGCGCTGCCGTCCGACCTAAGTCGATGAAGTACGCCAGCACGAGGGCCTGGAGATCCGCATCAGTCTTGGCAGCGCCCAAGACGCCACCAAGAACCTTCTTGATGTGATCATTCTCCGTTGATTGGCGTAGATCCGTGAGGTCTCGAGACGCGTGGACCCTTTGCAAGGTCAGTTGTGCTCCGTTGCCCGCCTGAAAGCCGTCGACGATTGAAAAACTTGCGGGCGGTGCATCCAGAAAGATTGCCTCGATCAGGCTGGAGCATGTGGTCTTCACGAGATCAGCGGTGACCGCGGGTGGCACACTGATCGATGGGAGATGTATTTCCGGCACAACCAAGACACCAGCGGCCGATACTGCATCAGCCAGCTCTTTGTCAGAGACGGTGTCGGCGATATGAGCGCCCTGCGCGAGCTCGCGAAGTCTTGTGGGCGTCACGACCCTTAGGCTCTGCAGTTCAGCTGCGGCGTCATTCGCGAAGTCGACCAGCTGCCCTTTGCTTCGCTGATCACGCTCGCTGAGCCGGGCCTGCCAGAAAGATGCCTGGGTGAAACCAGGATTGCGTGACTTGAGCGTTGAATGAAGCTCGTTGAGATTTGCCGCGATAGACTTGAACGCCGCATTCGACGTGGTCTTGGCGAATACGTCAGCGACCGCCGCTATCTGGGCGGACACAGCAGCGTCATCCATACCAGGCACGACGTCGTAGAGCCTCACCAGATCAAGCTGCTTCGGCACGGCAAGCGATCCGTCGCTCTTCAGCTCGCGCAACGCAGCCTGCAACACACCAAGCATTGGGCCCTTGTATGGCGTGAGCACTCGTTTCCGATAATCACCCGGGTCGAATGTCACGATCTCGGCTTTCTCGCCCTAAGCCCTACAAAGAGCTGAGCTCAGACCCGCCTGGAAAGGCTGGCAACAATTGCTTTGGCTCGGGCTTCGTCCTCTGCCTGCATGACCGAAAGCCGCACGCCGATCTCGAGATTTTGCGCCGATTGCGGTTCGAACGCCTCTAGCGTAGCTAATCCCTCCGTATCGATAAACAGTTTAATATCGATAGGCGAGTCCTTGGGCAGATAGGGCAGCCCCGTAAATGTGGCGCCGGATTCCGGGGTGAGTTCCTTATTGTGCTCGACCACCTCTGACTCACGCTCACCCTGCTGCTCAAAGATCTCAATGGCAATTTCAGTGGCGCCTGCTGTGTAGGTATAGACTGTCTGCTCGACCTTTAGCGGCAGTGACTCATTGGCGTGAGCAAGAAAACCAATATAAAGCTCAGGCCTTCCCGTACGAGGATTGTCGCGGATGAGCTCTATCCCGATGCCGCGAGAGAGCACGTTCTTGACCGTCACAGCGCGCCCGTTGAGGTACAGCATCTTGTCGGTTGGCTTGGCATCGGGCGAAGCAGCCTCTGTCAGCTCTGTGCCGCCCGCGGTTGTCTCGGCCAGCGTGCCGCCCTGCGCATACATTGCGGCGCCTTTGGCGACGGCAAGGTCAAAATCTGTAAGACGGAGATTCCACCCGAACCGAGCTTTTAAAGATTCTTGAATCATGGGCATCCGGGAGGCCCCGCCGACCAGGAGCACCTCATCCAACTTGAGTCCCGGGCGTTTGGCCTGAGCCGAGTCCAGAGAGCGCTGCACGATGTCCAGAGTTTCTTCGACCAACGATGCCGTAGCTTGCTCCAACTCCGCGCGGGTCACCTCGATCATCTCAACCACATCCGCATAGCTACAGCGAATGGTTGATTTTTCCTTCCTGGAAAGGGTCTTCTTACAAGTCTCCAGTTCGTTAAGGAGCCGCTGCGCGAAATCCTCATCGTCTGTTGGATCCTCGGACAGGCCAGCTTGGACCCGGAACTTCTCCGCTACTAAGTCATAAAGCCGGCTGTCCCAATCGGCGCCACCGAGCCGTCGGTTGCCATCGATGACGATTACCTCGACCTTGCCGCTGGATACTTCCATCACTGTGCAGTCGAAAGTGCCGCCACCGAGGTCGTAGATAAACAGACACTTCGTCTCGTCGCCGCGAATGCCAACCGACAGGGCGGCGGCGACTGGCTCTGTGACGATGCCGAGGACATCGAGGCCGGCAATGCCACCAGCTTGCCGTGTCGCTTCCTTCTCGGTCAGCCCGAAATATGCCGGAACGGTAATGACGACTTTATTTGTGTCAAGCCCGGTCGCATCTTGGGCAGCTTCGACGAGATCTTTCAAGATTAGTGACGAAATCGTTTCTGGCCGGTACGGCTTGCCGAAGAAGTTCCGCTCGGTGTCGCTTCCCATCTCTCGCTTAATTAGGGAAACTGTATTCTCGTGATAAATGACAGCGCCGTTTTTGGCCTCCTTGCCGACGACGTAACTGGACTCGCTCTCGAAGAAGACGACTGAGGGAGTGGTCTCGTCACCCTCGCCATTCCGAATGACCTCAGCTTGGTCAAAATCATTCATATACGCGATTGCTGAGTACGTGGTTCCGAGGTCTATTCCGAACACTGTATCGGGCACTGTATCGGGCATGGATAGAATTATCTCTCTATGTGTCCTGGAGCCAATGGGCTTTGCGTCGTGATTTCCTCTGCTGTGGGCTCGATCTCATCCATAGTGCCATCGTCGAGCGTCGGATCGTATGCGTAGACGGTCACCCGCGCGTACATGCTGGCCTTCGCGGCGCTGGGAAAGATAAATCCCTGTCGCTGAACCTCTTCAATCACTCCGTCGAGGGACTTGCGCCCGGTAGGAACGCGGCGCACCGCTGAGTGCAGGCGGGAGTCAAACTGGACTCCGGCGGCTGCGCCGACTGACTCGAGTCCGAGCAGCTGAAGTGCGGTGTCAACCCGCGACACTAAGAATGA
>DATDKX010000099.1:0-18696 GCA_036519615.1 Propionibacteriaceae bacterium | reverse complement strand
CGCGGCCCAGCCCCTTTTACATCCTTGACGAAGTTGAGGCCGCTCTCGACGACACAAATCTTGGCCGCCTGCTGGAGATCTATGAAGAGCTGCGGGCGACGAGTCAGTTGCTCGTCATCACTCATCAGAAGCGCACTATGGAGATCGCTGATGCCTTGTACGGCATCAGCATGCGCGGTGACGGTGTCTCGACCGTAATCTCTTCGCGACTGCGTGAGACTGAGTCCGTCGCCTGACCTCAGAGTGCGATCCAAAGTTGTGATGAAATCGAGAGCTAAGAATCGGTCTCTCGATACCGACATCGTGATCTTGGCTTGGCAGACTTAGCGGTCGAGAGCTGTTCCACCGGCACCGCGTCTATCGCAGGCGCGGTTGTACGACCCGTAAGACAGTTCCTTCCCCACGTATTTGTCTAGACCGACTGTCTGAAAGGAAGGTCGTGACCTCCATCGTCGTCGCTATGATTGTGATCTTGGTCCTTGCTGGTTGCACAGTAGGGCTGGTCCTACTGGGGATTGAGGGGCGTGGCAAGGAGCGCGCACCCAAGCTCGCCGACCGGATGGCCCGCGCCGCTCAGCATCTCAACGGTGATGGGGAGCCTCCCACTCGCCTGGTCAAGCTAATCGAGTCCACCCGCGGTCGCTGAGGCAGGCCGTCCGGCTCTCCTCACCTAAGATGAGCCGGTGGATGCGACAACTCTGTGGGTGGTCGTCGGCGTGATTTTGCTGGCGGCCGTCACTCTTGTCGGCTTCCTCGCCGTCGGCCGCCGCCGAGTGCTCCGTACGGGTGAACGACCGCCCAGCGTCGAGCCAGCACCACGTGGTTGGGAAAAGCCTGCCGAGGATGCCGGAAACGAATCCTCGGCAACACAAGTTGATATTCGTGCGGCGCCGCCTCCGGAGGTTGAGCTTCCCGAGGTTGAGCTTGCTCCGGAGGCGCGAGCCCTCGAGCGCCCGGAAGCTCCAGAGAGCCGCCTGGTACGCCTTCGTCGCCGGCTCGCCGGATCGAACAGCCCATTGAGTCGTGGCCTGCTGCTGCTGATCACCCGTGACCGGATCGATGAGGACACCTGGGAAGAGTTCGAGGAGACACTGATCACCTCCGATCTTGGTGTCCTGCCGACGACTGAATTGGTCGAGTCGCTGCGCGACAAGCTGCGGGTGGAAGGGATTGCTGAGCCAGGAAAGGCTCGCTCCATCCTGCGCGCCGAGCTGATCAAGCTGGTCGATCCCACTATGGATCGCAGCCTCAACGCTGATCGAACCGACCAACCCGCAGTCGTCATGGTCGTGGGCGTGAATGGTACCGGCAAGACAACGACGGTAGGAAAGCTTGCCCGGGTCCTGGTTGCCGAGGACAAGGACGTGCTGCTCGGAGCCGCTGATACGTTTCGTGCCGCCGCGGCGGATCAACTCGAGACGTGGGGTAGCCGGGTCGGAGTGCCGACCGTACGAGGGGCTGAGGGGGCCGATCCGGCCAGCGTGGCTTTCGAGGCAGTCAAAGCCGGCATCGAACAGGAGGTCGATGTAGTGCTGATCGACACCGCTGGCCGGCTGCACACCAAAGTCGGGCTGATGGATGAGCTGGGCAAGGTGAAGCGGGTTATTGAGCGTCAGGCGCCGGTAGGGGAGGTGCTCTTGGTGCTAGACGCGACTACTGGGCAGAACGGGCTAACCCAAGCTCGGATCTTCGCCGAGGTAGTCGACGTGACCGGCATCGTGCTCACCAAGCTGGACGGTTCGGCCAAGGGTGGCATCGTGGTACAGGTGCAGCGTGAACTCGGCGTACCGGTCAAGTTGGTCGGACTTGGCGAAGGGCCGGATGATCTTGCTCCCTTCGACGCGGAATTCTTTGTCGACGCGTTACTGGAGCAGGCAGCATGACGAGCATCTTGCATCCACCTGTCGAAGGTGCAGCGTTCGACGCGTTCATGGAGACCTCAGCGCCAGCCAGTCATGATCATCGGCAGTGGCAGCCAACTGATGGCAGCATGCCAGCCCTCTATCTGAGTCACGGCGCTCCGCCAGTTTTCAATGACGCGCACTGGATGGATCAGTTGTTCGGCTGGTCTCGATCCCTGCCGAAGCCAACGGCGATCTTGATCGTGAGCGCCCATTGGGAGGCGGCCCCGCTCGCTCTGTCCTCGCCATCGATCGGGACGCGACTGGTCTATGACTTCAGCGGATTCGGCCGCCGCTACTTTGAGATGACCTACCAGACACCTGATGCCTCAGCGCTGGCGGCACAGGTCACCGCGCTGATGTCGGACCTTGAGCCGGTGCACGAGCATCCGAGCCGCGGTCTTGATCATGGTGCGTGGGTGCCGCTGAAAGTGATGTATCCATACGCAGACGTCCCGGTTCTGCAACTGAGCATGCCAACCCATGATCCGGACAAGCTCTTTCGGATCGGGCAGCAGCTCCGGCCATTGCGCGGGGAGGGAGTATTGATCATCGGTTCGGGCTATATGACCCACGGTCTGCCGTTCCTTGGCCCGGAGAGCTGGGAACACAATGCCATCCCGGGCTGGTCGCGCGACTTCGACGCCTGGGCAGCAGAGGCGCTGGCGGCGGGCCGGCTCGATGTGCTCGCCGACTTCAGGCGTGCGCCTGGAATGCCGTACGCACATCCGACGGTGGAGCATTACACGCCGATCTTCGTGACCTTCGGAGCCGCCACCGATCCCTCCGCACCACCCACAGTGGTGATCGACGACTTCCAGATGGGTCTGGCGAAGCGATCATTTGAGGTGGCCTAGCAGCGAGGGCTCTCCTACATGAGTGCGCACATCTGCATTTCTCCGCACAGGGTCACGAATGAAGGGCAAATCAGCGCAGTCCAGATCGCCCATCCGATCTTGTGCGGACAAACGCCGGTCTCAGCGCAGTGGCCGACCGAGATTGAGCGCCATCTCGGACGCTGCGTAGTGTCCGAACCGCTCAACGTCGACGTAGCCACTTGATCGGTAGAGGCCGACCGCCGCGACTTGCGGCTCCCCAGTCTCCAGGAGCATCCAGTCGGCCCCAGCAGTCATCGCGCTCGCCTCAAGAGCGGCCAACATGATGCGGGCATACCCGCGACCTCGTACGCCTTCCTGCACGAACATCCGCCTGATCTCGGCCGGCTGTCGCGCCATCCGCGGGACCCCAGGCGTGCGGAATCGCCAGCCACCCATGGCCACTGCCTCGCCATTCAGATAACCGACAAAAAACGCTCCATGAGGAGGGGTGAAGTCAGCCGTGGTGAATGGAGTCTCATCCGGCGATCCGTAGATCTGGACATAGAACTGTTGGGCGGCCCGCTCCAGCGATGCGACGTCGGGGTGCTCGTACGGCACCTGCCGCAGCCGAAACTCCTCGGGCACCAGCCCAGCGTAAGCAGCCAATCCAGATGCTTTCAGGACCCGAGACACCATGGCAGGTTAGTAGGCTGAGTCAGTCCAGACCTCCGACGTAAGGACGCTCGTGTTCGACACCCTGCAAGACCGCCTGGCGGCCACTTTCAAGAATCTGCGCGGCAAGGGCCGGCTGTCCGAGGCAGATATCGACGCAACTGCTCGTGAGATCCGGATTGCCCTCCTCGAAGCCGATGTGAATCTGGCCGTCGTCAAGGAGTTCATTGCCGCTATTAAGGAGCGTGCCCGCGGCGCTGAGCTCTCCGGAGCTCTCAATCCTGCTCAGCAAGTGATCAAGATCGTCAATGAGGAGCTGATCACGATTCTGGGCGGTGAAACCAGGGTGCTGCGTTTCGCCAAGAGGCCGCCAACGGTGATCATGCTCGCCGGCTTGCAGGGTTCCGGCAAAACGACGCTGGCCGCGAAGCTCGGATTGTGGCTCAAGGAGCAGGGCCACTCCCCGCTCCTGGTTGCGGCCGACCTGCAGCGGCCAAACGCGGTGAACCAGTTGCAAGTCGTCGGTCAGCGAGCCGGCGTCCACGTTTTTGCGCCCGAGCCTGGCAACGCCTCGTCGCGGAGCGACATCGATCAACAGAGCGGTGATCCTGTCGCAGTCGCCCAATCGTCGATTACGGAGGCCGAGCGCCGACTGTATGACGTCGTCATCGTCGACACCGCCGGTCGCTTGGGCATAGACGCCGAGATGATGCAGCAGGCCGTCGACATTCGTGATGCTGTCCATCCCGACGAGGTGCTCTTCGTCGTAGATGCCATGATCGGCCAGGATGCCGTCAACACGGCCAATGCCTTCGCCGAGGGAGTGGGCTTCGACGGCGTCGCGCTCACCAAACTCGATGGTGATGCCCGTGGCGGTGCGGCGCTGTCAATCGCCCGAGTTACCGGTAAGCCGATCATGTTCGCCTCCAACGGTGAGGCGTTGAAGGACTTCGACGTATTCCATCCAGACCGGATGGCTAGTCGGATCCTCGGCATGGGCGACATGCTGACCTTGATCGAGCAAGCCGAGAGAACCTTCGACGCCGAGCAGTCGGCCAAGGCCGCTGCCAAGTTGGCTGGGCATGGCGGCGAGTTCGGCCTGGCGGATTTCCTGCAGCAGATGCAGATGGTCCGCAAAATGGGTCCGCTTGCGAAGGTTTTTGGAATGCTGCCTGGAATGGGCGATCTCAAGGACCGGATCGCTGGCATCGACGAACGCGACGTTGATCGGATCGAGGCGATCATCCATTCCATGACGCCCGCCGAGCGTGACAACCCCAAGATCATTGATGGGTCCCGGCGCGCCCGCATTGCGAAGGGAGCTGGGGTCGGCGTGTCCGATGTCAACACCTTGATCAATCGCTTCTTTGAGGCTCGCAAGATGATGAGCTCTTTGGCGACCGGCGCGGTGCCCGGAATGCCAGGAATTCCCGGTATGTCTGGTCCCCGCAAGCCATCTTCTCGGTCGAAGAAGAAAGGTGGCCGCGGCGTATCGGGGAACCCCGCGAAGCGCAACTCAGCTCAGCAGCCCGCTGCTTCCATCGAACCAACCGCCGCATCCGGCAACGGAGAGATCGACCAAGCCGCGTTGGAGAAGGCGATGTCGGAGTTTCAGCTGCCACCGGAACTGCGCAGCCGCTTCAGCAAGTAAGAGTTATGCGGCCCAGGCCTGTCGAAGGGTGGGACCGCCTGCACTTCGCTGGCGTAGTGCTGCCGGAAGGCGACTATCGGGACCTGTGGGTGGTCGACGGGGTCATCCGTACCGAGGCGATCTCCAACGCGCAGACCATCGCTACTGGCGTCTGGTTGATGCCAGGCCTGGTTGACGCGCACTGTCACGTCGGACTGGAACGTCAGGGCGCTGTCCCTGATGAGCGGGCCGAAGAGCATGCCGTCGCCGACCGTGATGCCGGAGCGTTACTGCTGCGCGACGCAGGCAGCCCGGCCGATACCCGGTGGATGGATCGACGCACCGATCTGCCCAAGATCATCCGAGCCGGGCGGCACATTGCCCGGCCGAAGCGCTACCTCCGTAACTACGGCGAGGAAGTCGAGCCTGACGAATTGGTGGCGGAAGTGGTGCGGCAGGCGGCCCGTGGTGACGGCTGGGTGAAGCTCGTGGGTGACTGGATCGACCGGGAGGTGGGTGATCTCGCTCCACTGTGGCCAACTGCGGTGGCGGAGGCCGCGATCGCTCGCGCGCACGAACTGGGTTGCCGAGTGACTGCGCACGTTTTCGGTGAGCAAGCCGTGCGCGAGCTGGTTGCTGCAGGGATCGACGGCATCGAGCACGGGACGGGGATCGACGAAGCGACCACTGCTGTGATGGCCGAGCGTCAGGTCGCTCTGGTCCCGACCATGATCCAGCTCGACAATTTCGAGATGTACGCCCGGGCCGGCGAGGAGAAGTTTCCGGCGTACGCGAGCCACATTCGTGCTCTGTATGCCAGCCGTCTCGAGCGGTTCGCGAACGCTCTCGACGCGGGCGTTCCGATCTACGCCGGCACCGACGCCGGCGGCTTTCTGCCGCACGGCCTGGTTGGCGAGGAGATCGCTGCGCTGGCACAGTTCAGCTCGGCTGAATACGCCCTAGGCGCCGGTTCCTGGCGTGCCCGCGCCTGGCTCGGTCACCCGCCGACGCTTACAGACGGTGCCCCGGCCGATTTCGTGGTCTTCGACGCCGATCCGCGCCTGGATCTCGGCGTAATGAGGGCGCCGCGCCACGTGATCTTGCGCGGCGCCCTCATCAACTGACCCGTGGGTTCCCTACCGCGGGCCCATCACGGAGCGATGTTGATCACCAGCGTCGCGGTACGTTGCCCGGCTCGTGCCCCAACGGTCGCTTCGAGCCCACGGGTGGTCCGCACCAGCTTGGGCTTGACCGGGGAACCGTTGAGCGTGGCCGAGGCAACCGTGGCTCCGTCCGGCAGCACAGCCCCGATGCGCAAGTTTGTCCGGCCGTGTCTCGTCACCGTCGTCGTATAGGCAGAGCCTTGATGTGTGGCGGCCACGTCGATAGTTAACACACCGAGTTTGACGCTATCCGCCGACGCTTTGGTCTGTCCCGCCGGTAGCTGCGGCACCACTGCGACTCGGTCGCGGCCCAGATCAGGGGCGACGCCGAGCCACTGATGAAGGACTGGCCAGAGCACGCCATACGCCCCCCAGGCCTGCATCACCATCGACCGCTCGGTGAACAGTCGGTCGATGTTGGCCCCGAAGTCCGGACTAGGAACGATCTCTGGCATGGCCCCAGGCATTTCCCACAGATCCGGATCGAGCTGGCTGCGGACATTGCCCCTGATGTAGTGGCCCTGCTGATTTGCGCCGAGGCGGCCGAAGTTGCCCTCGCTCACCGCGGCGATGGCGCTGTTCAGCGTGAAAATGCTCCGCTCGCTCGGCACCGCTGAGACTACCGAGTCGCAGGTCGGGCCAGGGTTGCCAGCCGGAGCCGATGTCGGCCCGGTGCCGGTGTGGTAGAGGCCCAGTTCACCGGTAAAGCAGTCCCGCTCATGTTGGTCGAGCGTTGTGTTGGCGTGCTCGTCAGATGCGAGCGGTGCTGACCGACGGCCCGGCAATTTCGGCAGCACGGCGTCGGTAGGCGTAAGCCCGATCCAGTGTCGCTGGAAGATCTGTTCGTTGCCCGGATCATCGAGCGAGTCGGCGTAGGAGCGGGCGTCGTCGGAGGCGTACCACCAGTCGTCCTCGAACTTGTCTAGCAGCGCGTTCGCCTTCTTCGTAGCCCAGCGCCTGGTCCCGCCGTCACCGACGGCCCTGGCCAGATCAGCGAGGTCGGCGTAGCCGCGGATGGTGTAGACGGCGTTGTCTAGCTTTTCTTCACCCATGCCGGGACGCTCGACATTGCCCAAACCTTCGGGCCAGCCGTCTCCATCCTCATCGAGCGTGGCCACATACTTCATCGCCTTGACACTCGCCGGATACAGGTCCTTGAGGAATTTCTTGTCACCCGTCCAGCGCCAAACCAGCGCGACAGCGGAGGGATACTTCGACGATTCGTCGGTGTTGCCGGGGTCAGCATTTGCGCCGAAGTACACCGCACCATCGGGTGTTACTTCATGCACGATCTTGCCGCTGCCTTTGTTGATGATCTGCGACACATCGCGCAGCGCGCGCAAGTGGTCCTCGATCGGTCCGAACTGACCGGCGGCAACCGCGGCGAAGGCTGTGTACTCGCCGTCGGTTCCGAACAACCAGGTGTAGTCCGGCCAGCCCGCGCCGAGCCAGTGCATGGACTCAAGTGTCCCCGCTGGCGGTGGATATGCCTGACCAGCGCTGACGGCTCGAAGCTTCAAATCCTCTACCCGCTGCTCAGAGGCAGCCAGCATCTGCTTCGACCAGGTCACGCTTCGGGCCAGCAGTGGGTTGCCGGGCAGCGAGACATCATTGCGTGCATCCAATCGCTCGCGGTAGCGCACCAAGGCACCGATGGCAGCTTCGGGATTGTCCAGTGCCTTGCGCAGCTGGGCCCGTGCCTGCGCCGGGCCAGAAGTCGATCCACCTACGCCGAACCAGACGGTCTTCACTTTGCCGGCCTGCAGCTTGACCTTGTAGGCGAGCTGGCCGCCCGCACCCTTCCCGTACTCGGTGTCGTCACAGCGTTCCGGCTGCGGCGGCGCGGTCGGACCCGATGCGGGGCAGATCACTGCTGGATCCTGCGGACCCCGGAAGTCCTTGCCTGTCTTGGTCGCGTACGGGGAAAGGGCGCTGCCGAAGGCGGTGGCCCAATCATGGGACTCGAAGTTCGGCGACGGCGGCTTCCCCTTGTCTCGGAACAGCAGCTGCTTGCCACGAACAGACACCGAGTCGGCGAGGTTGACCAGCGTCTGACTCGGCTTGGTCTCTCCCCAGGGATAAGACGACATCAGCTCAGAATGTGCATCCGCTCGTAACGTGATTGTCCGGGTGCGTTCGGACCGCAGACTCAGCCCGACCAGGGCGCCCGAAACGCCGCGAGGTACGAAGTCGGTACGGCTCGCCGATACGCCGTGAGTCGTCGGAAGGTCCGCCCGTACATAGCCCCAGCCGGAGGTGGTCTTGGTGGCTTTGCCGACCCAGTCGCCGTTGATGTTGAACCACATGCCGTCGAGCAGCTTGAGATTCGGGAGCCAGAAGCCGCCCATCTCGCCCCGGGTATGGAAACCGGCGGCGGGATAAGTGCCGTCGGCCGCGCCGAGAGCCCAGGCGCGGTCGCCAGTCACCACAAATCGGCGATCTGAGAGCCGGGTGGTCTCGGACAACTCGGGTGACCGGGCGACGGCAGGATCGACGACCGGGCCACTAGCGGCCTGGGCGGACACTCCGAGTGGTGCCGTGATCAGTAGCAGGGAACAGGCTGCGGTAGCGCAGGCAGCGAGGCTCCCCCGAGAAGTGCGATGCACGATTGCCTCTCCTTTGAAGCTGCGGGCGCGTGCAACCCGCCGCTCGAGAGGGAAGATGATGCGCTCAGCGCACTGATCGAGTAGATGGGCGCGTCTCGCGCACAGGACCTGATCTTCCTATCGGGTTGGCAATGTCTGGCGCAAGGGTGTCGGGGAAATGTTGAGCCGGAATAAATCTCGCGGGTCGGCAAAGGAGCCGTCATAGCTGCCAGCGTCGGTATCGCGCGAGCAACAAGCCCAAAGAAACTTGCGGTAAGCAAGCAAGATTGGGCCATGCGTGGCGCCCGAACAGCAGCTGTACTGCTGATCGTTGCGTTACTGGTTGGGATCCCGGCGCCCGCGTACCCAGCAGACCGGGTGATCGAGACCGAGCTAATGGTGTCGGGTACACCTGAGGCTGACGGCAAGCCGGTGAAGCTCGACACGACGATTCTGACAACAGATCCGGCCACACCTCGCCCGGCCATCGTGCTGGCGCATGGATTTGGCGGCACCAAGGCCGACAGCGAGCCGACCGCCCGTACCCTCGCCCGGGACGGCTACACAGTGATCATCTACACCGCACGTGGCTTCGGCAGATCCGGCGGTCGGATTCACTTGGACAATCCGGCCTACGAGGGCGCAGACGCGCGCAAGCTCGTTGATATTGCCGCCAGCCGCCCCGAGGTCGCCAAGGAAGGCAACAACGACCCTGTGATCGGCTTCGCCGGGGCGTCGTACGGGGGAGCGCTCTCTTTCCTTGCCGCCGGGCTTGATCACCGTGTGGATGCCATCGCGCCGGCATTCACCTGGCACAGCCTGCGGCAGGCGCTATTCCCTCAGTATCAGGTTGTGGGCCCAGCCAAGTCACCGGCTGACGTCAGTCCTGCGAATCGGCAGGGCGTGTTCAAACAGCGTTGGGCCTCATTGCTGTTCTCCAATGCCGCCGGAGGAGGAGGAGGAAATCCCAGCAATGAGCAGGCACAGAATCAGAATGGATTGTGCGGTCGATTTGATCCGGTCCTGTGTCGGGGATATCTCGCTGCAGCTGAGACCGGGGAGGCCGATGACAAACTGAAGGCATTGCTAGACGAGTCCGGTTTGGAAGAGGTTTTGCCGGCAATTGAGGCGCCGACCTTGATCATTCAGGGCGAAGATGACACGTTGTTCCCTCTCGACGAGGCCGACGCGAACTTTCGGGGTTTGCCAGCCACCACACCGGCTGAAATGAAGTGGGTGGCTGGCGGGCATGACACGGAGATCTCAGTCGATCCATTGATCGATGATCTTGAAGCATGGTTTGGCCGCTACTTGAAGCGGGATCGCAGCACTCCCGACAGCTCCTTCTCTGTGCTGGTGCCGGAGACATCGCTGCTCGGCGAAGATCGTGGCACCCGCGAGCCGCAGACACTTAGTGTCCAGACCTACCCGGGGCGCGGGTCCAATTTCACAGATCAGCGGATAGCGCTGAAGGGCGAGCGGCAAAGCATCGTGGCTCCGCCAGGGGGTGCGCCGGCGGCGTTGACCAACCTTCCTGGAACTGGCGGCGCGGTCGGCCAAGCCTCCAGCGTGGCTGGCTACGCCCTAGGTGTGCTTCCTGGTCAATCGGCTCGCTTCACCAGCGAGGCGCTCACCACTCCGCTGACGTTGATCGGTAGCAGCCGCATCGATCTCGACGTAACAGGGTCGGCTCCGACCGCCACCTTGTTTGCGTCGCTGTGGGATCTGGGACCCGACATCGAACGGACCGAGAACGGTCGCACCAGCGTCGGTCCGAGTACGGCGATACTTCCCCAACTCGCCGTCGCGCCAGTGAAGCTGACAGGCCTGGACCCCAATAAGCCGCTGCGGGTAACGATCGGGCTGCCTGCGATTTCCCATAAGGTGCCGGTCGATCATCGTCTCCAGCTGGTCATCTCCACTACCGACCAGGCATACGCAAACGCAGTTCGAGCGTCTAACTACGACGTGGGCTTGGCCGACGAGGCGGGCGTTGCGATCCCCGTGCTTGCCACGACGGCGCTGAATGCAAAGACCGTAGATGTCCCGCTTCCGCTCATCATTGTCGTAGCTGCGCTTGTAGTCGCCTCATTGGTCGCCGCAGTATTCGTGTGGCGCCGCCGCCAGGGAATCCAAGCGGTCGCTGAGCTGGTCGGCATCCCGCTAGTTGTGACCGATGTGGTGAAGACCTACGGTGACGGCTTTCGGGCAGTAGACGGGGTCTCCTTCCGGGCAGAAGCGGGCCAGGTGTTGGGTCTGCTGGGTCCCAATGGCGCCGGCAAGACCACAGTCATCCGCATGCTGGTCGGCTTGATTCGGCCCGATTCGGGCTCGATCTACGTCCACGGCCAGCCGGTGCATGCCGGAGCCGACGTGCTGAGCTCAGTCGGCGCCTTCATCGAGGGACCGGGCTTCCTGCCGCATCTGAGTGGCAGGGCAAATCTGCTGGCGTACTGGCATGCGACCGGTCGACCACTGGAGGAGGCTCAGCTGGATGAGGCTTTGAGGATTGCGGGTCTCGGTTCAGCTATCAATCGGAAGGTCCGCGGCTATAGCCATGGAATGCGGCAGCGGCTGGGCATTGCCCAGGCGATGCTCGGATCGCCGCCGCTGCTCATACTCGATGAACCGACCAACGGTCTAGACCCACCGCAGATCAAGGCGATGCGCGCCGTACTGGCGGACTACGCGGCCGCAGGGCGCACGGTCATCTTGTCCTCGCACCTGTTGTCGGAGGTGGAGCACACCTGCAGCCATGTAGTGGTCATGGACAAGGGCAAGGTTGTCCTCACCGGGGCAGTCGAGGAGCTCACCGCGAGCGACACGGTAACCGTAATCGGCTTGACGAATGGCGACGATGTCCGCGCAGCCGGGCGAAAGTTGGAGGCTCGAGGGCTCCAGGCTGAGCCTGAGGGCAAGCTGCTCCGTGTGACCGGCGATCTACCGCGTCAGGTGATTGTGGCGGAGCTAGTGGCAGCTGGCTACGGGGTCGAGTCGGTGGACGGGCATCGCCAGCTCGAGGAAGTCTTCATGAGCCTCGTGGGCACGACGAGCCAGGGTGCCGAAGACAGCGACGAAGGTGCGCCATGAGCGCTGCGACGATTGCTCCGCCGCTGCCGCTGGCAGCCGAGATTGGGCGCCAGGTGCGCCGCAGACGCACAATCGGCATTTTCCTCGTGCTCGCGGTTCTGCCACTGGTGCTATTGCTGGCTTTCTGGCTCGGCAACGACAGCACCGAGACAGGCGAGCGTGGGTTCGTCGACCTGGCACAGGAGAGTGGCGCCAACTTGGTGATCTTCACGCTCTTCGCCTCGACCAGCTTCCTTCTCATCGTGATCGTTGCGTTGTTCGCTGGCGACACGGTCCCGTCAGAGGCGAGCTGGGCCAGCCTGCGATACCTGCTCGCTGCACCCGTACGGCGTGAACGTCTGTTGCGTCAGAAGTTGATTGTGGCGGCTCTTTCTTCGGTGGTCGCGCTTGTCTTTCTGCCGGCCTGGACGCTCGTAGTAGGTGGAATCGCATATGGCTGGGGACCCTACGTCGGCCCTACCGGGACTCAGATCGGTTGGCCTGAGTTTGCGGGCCGGCTGTTGATCATCGTCGGCTACCTGCTCCTCGAACTATCCGTGGTGGCTGCCTTCGCTTTCATGCTCGGAGTGCTCACCGATGCGCCACTCGCCGCAGTTGGCGGCGCTGTGCTGTTGATGATCTTGTGCGCAATCCTGGACTCGATTACGGCCTTGGGCAGTATCCGGGACGGCTTGCCCGGCCATTACGCGTACGCGTGGCGCGATGCCCTCGCGCCAACCGTGAACTATTCAGACATGATCACTGGCGCACTGTGGTCCATCGGTTACGCCATCATCGCGGTCTGGTTCGCCTTCTGGTACTTCCTGCGGAAGGACATCACCAGCTGAGCGACCCATCCGTGCGAAACTCGCTCACATGGACGTCTTGCAGGTAGCACAGCATGCTGATGACCTTCCTCGGGCGCGGGCTTTCTACCAGCGCTTGCTCAACACCGAGCCCACCGGGATCTTCGACCCGCCAGGGCTGTTGTTCTTCCAAGCAGGCCGGGTACGCCTGCTGCTGGAGCAGGCCGCGACGAGCGCGCTCATCTATTTCAAGGTCGACGATGTGCGAGAGTCGCTCAAATCCCTGCGTGCCGAAGGTGTGGAGATCGTCGCTGAGCCGCAGGTCATCTTCAGCCATAGCGACGACAGTCTCGGACCCGCGGGCACGGACGAATGGATGGCGTTTGTGAAAGATTCCGAGGGCAATACGGTCGGCCTGGTGAGTCACCATAAGCCGGAGCATTCGTGACACGTACCACGACGCACGGAGCCGCCGCAATTGAACACGGTTGGCACATTCTTGGATGCTTCTGGCAGAATGCAAGCCGCATCTGTTGTCGTGCGGTGCCCTCTCAACCCGGGCGGCTCAGATCCATTGAGATCATCGCGTGCGCGCCCCACCGCGTGAGGATGGGATCACCGCAAGCGCGACGGGTCCACGGGCCTTGTCGCATTACCACCACAGGAGTAACCACACACGTGGCTGTCAAGATACGTCTCAAGCGATTCGGCAAGATCCGGTCGCCGCATTACCGCATCGTTGTTGCCGACTCTCGGACCAAGAGGGATGGCCGCGCCGTCGAGGAGATCGGCAAATACCACCCGAAGAACGACCCATCAGTCATTGAGGTCAACTCTGAGCGGGCCCAGTATTGGCTATCGGTTGGTGCCCAGCCAACTGATGCCGTTATCGCTCTGCTGAAGCGCACTGGTGACTGGCAGAAGTACTCAGGTGATGCTTCGCCGTCCGGAGTCCTGCCGCAGCCTCAGAAGCCTAATAAGACCGATGCGTTCAACGCCGCGCTCGCTGATGCGGGTCAAGAGCCAAGGACGACTGCGGTCCGAACAGCGAAGAAGGCCGCCCCAAAGCCCGAGACCCACGAGACTGAGGAAACCTCCGTGGAGGGCACTCCACAGGAGGCTCAGCAGGCTGCCAATGCCGGTGTTGCCAACGCCGGTGTTGCCGATGCGGGGCCCAGCGAGTCCTAAATGCTTGCCGACGCACTCGAACATCTGATCCGGGGCATCGTCTCCCATCCCGACGATGTCACCGTCAAGGACAAGGAACTGCGCCGGGGGCGGATGCTCGAGGTGCGCGTGAACCCCGACGATGTAGGCAAGGTCATCGGTCGCTCGGGCCGTACCGCAACTGCGCTGCGCACCGTGATTGGTGCGCTCGCCGGAGCACAGGACGTCCGCCTTGACTTCGTCGATGTTGACAAGCTGGCTCGACGCGGCGGCGGTGGCCGGCGCCGCTAGCTGGCCCGGACACGCGAGCCGGCTTGCAGTGCAAACCATCATTGTCGGCGTCATCGGCCGAGCACACGGTGTACGTGGCGAGGTTGCGGTCGAGCTGCGGACAGATGAACCGGAGCGCCGCTTCGCGGCCGGGCAGGTACTTGGCGAAGAGGGCGGCTCGCGAGTCTTTACGGTGCGGTCGGTTCGTGATCACTCTGGCCACCTCTTGGTGAAGTTCGCTGAGGTTGTCGACCGGACCAGCGCGGAGGCGGCTCGCGGCACGCTCTTGATCGCCAGCGTCGAACCGGATGAGCAGCCTGACCAGCCGGAAGAGTTTTATGACCGCCAACTCATCGGCCTAACAGTCACTAGGCCTGATGGCGCCGAGGTCGGCGTGGTCGGTTCGGTGTTGCACCTGCCCGCTCAGGATGTGCTGGAGATCGAGACGGCCACTGGCACCCGGCTGGTGCCGTTCGTGGCTGCATTGGTTCCCGAAGTTGATCTTGATGCCGGCCGTCTGACCGTGGTCGATGTCGTCGGCTTGCTCAATGATCGGGAGGAAGCCGATGAAGATTGACATCATCTCGATTTTCGTCGACTACTTTGAACCGCTGCGCCTTTCACTGGTGGGCAAGGCGATCGAGAATGGGATAGTCGACCTTCGCATTCACGATCTTCGCGATTGGACCTTCGATCGGCACCGGACGGTCGACGACGCGCCGTACGGGGGAGGGGCGGGCATGGTGATGCGTCCGGAGCCTTGGGGATTGGCCCTGGACGCAGTGACGGCTGGGCAGGACGACCCGCGACTGCTGGTGCTCTCGCCATCAGGTCGGCCCTTCGACCAGTCCCTTGCTTATGAGTTAGCCGAGGAGCGACACTTGATCTTCGCCTGTGGTCGCTACGAGGGCATCGACGCTCGCGTCGTCGAGGACGCCGCTCGGCGACTGCGCGTCGACGAGCTCAGTATTGGCGATTACGTGCTGAGTGGCGGCGAGGTGGCGGCGATGGTGGTGATCGAGGCTGTAGTTCGGCTGCTGCCCGGAGTGATCGGCAATCCAGAATCCTTGATCGAGGAGTCGCACGGCGCCAACAACGAAGGTCTGCTCGAAGGACCGGTGTATACCAAGCCGTCCAGCTGGCGCGGGCTGGACGTACCCGAGGTGTTGCTCAGCGGTCATCACGAGAAGATCGCCGCATGGCGTCGCGAGCAGGCCATCGAGAGGACGCAGGTGCGACGCCCGGACTTGCTGTCATGACGAACCGGCCCTGGATTGCGCCTTCGCTGGATGCTCTGCTGCACGGCGCAACCGACCGCGTTGCAGTGCGCTCAGCCGATGCTAGGTCCGGTGCGTCATTCGAAAAGTTGATCATTGAAGGTCGCCCCTGTTTCCTCAAGGTGGTTTCCGCCGAGGACGACTGGATCATGCGGCTCACCGGCAACATGCAGTGGGAGTTTCAGGTGTGGAAGGCCGGTCTTTACCACCGCGCACCCACCATCATTGATCATGCGATGATCGGCATGGCACTCGAGAATTTCGGCGGTGTGCCACGGATGGCGATGCTGATGCATGATCGTTCCGCCGACCTGGTACCAGCCGGCGACGACCGGATCTCCGGCTCGCAACACGCGGTTTTCATCCGTCATCTCGCGCTCATGCATGCAGCTAACATGGGCTGGCGGGATGATCTTGGTCTGTATCCACTGGCGCATCGTCCATTGTTCTTCGCACCGGCCACCATAGCGCCCGAGTTAGCCCGCGACGACGTGCCGCTCACCCTGCAGGTTGCCGAGCGAGGCTGGGCTTTGCTTCCCGAGCGAGATCCTGCGCTTTTCGAGCTCGTCAGCACAGTGCATCAGGATCCCACTACGCTGGCCGGACTGCTTGCCGAGACGCCTCAGACCTTCATCGCCGGGGACTGGAAGCTGGGCAACTTAGGCAGCAGACCGACGGGCGAGACCGTGGTGCTGGATTGGGCTTATCCGGGAGAGGCACCTCCTGCCTGGGAACTGGCCTGGTATTTGGCCCTCAACCGGTCACGAATACCAGAGAGCAAGTCCGACACCATCGCGCGGTACCGCCACGCACTTGAAGGTGCCGGGGTGGCAACGGGTAGCTGGTGGGACCGGCAGCTCGAACTGTGTCTGCTGGCCATGGCAGCCACGATGGGCTGGGAGAAGGCGGTCGGAGACGCCGATGAGCTGGCCTGGTGGTCGGAGCGGGCACAAGAGGCTGCCGCCCGCTGGCTGTAAAGCAACCAGACTGTCCCGCATGCTGCGAGCGTCGGCAAAATCGCGCGCCGCCGCACGGAGGAGGAGCGAGTAGAGGCGCTCCTTCCTCTACGAGCGGCGGCGACGACGACGGATTCAAAGCGCGATGCGCGAGCAGCAAAGCCTCGCCAAACACTGTGGCCAAAAACACCAGTCAGCGGGGTGGTCTCAGGTCGTTGTTACCCGGTGCAGAGTTCTAATGTGGCTGCGTGGCAACAATTTCCTTAAGCCCTGCGCGGCAGGCGACAAGGTCAACTGTTGCGCTGAAGGCCTTGATGGCTGTTACCGGCCTTATCTTGATCGGCTATTTGCTGGCTCACATGTATGGCAACCTCAAGGTCTTTGCCGGGCCCGCGGCATTCAACGAATACGCCCACCATTTGCGTACGCTCGGTGAGCCGATACTTCCGTATAGCGGTGTGCTCTGGATTATCCGCGTGATCTTGCTCGTCAGCATTTTCGCCCACATGTATGCGGCGTTCACCCTATGGTCTCGAGCCCATAAGGCACGCGGCGGGGTCAGGCGATACCACAGCAACAAAGCTCGTCTGGGAGTACAGCGGACCTACGCTTCGTTCACACTGCGCTGGGGCGGCGTAGTGATCGTGCTATTCGTGATCTATCACCTATTGCACCTGACCTGGAACGTCATTCATCCTGGCGGCGCGGCCGCTACGCCGTACGACCGGGTAGTAAACGGCTTCCAGATCTGGTCGGTGGTTCTTGCGTACACGATCGCTGTGATCGCCGTCGGCTTGCATGTCCGGCATGGCACCTGGAGCGCCCTGACAACACTTGGAGCCAACACCTCGAGCCTTGCGCGCCAACGCCTGAACGTCATCGCGTACGCCGTTGCCGGACTGCTCACAATTGGCTTTCTGCTTCCTCCCTTCGCCATCTTGTTCGGGTTCGTGAGCTGATGAGCCGCGGCTATTGCAGCGTCAAGAGGTGTCTGTGAGCAACACCGAACTCTATGACTCGCTCGATTCCGATTCGTTCTATCTCGAGGGCGCCGAGATTGCCGACATGAAGGCGCCGGAAGTGCCCATCGACAGGCGGTGGGAGGAACGCCGTTTCCGCGCCAGGCTGGTCAATCCGGCCAACCGGCGCAAGCTGAACGTGATCATCGTGGGCAGCGGACTGGCCGGCGCTTCCGCGGCGGCAACTCTGGGCGAGGCGGGTTACAACATCGCTTGCTTCTGCTACCAGGATTCACCCCGGCGCGCTCATTCCATCGCAGCTCAAGGCGGCATCAATGCCGCCAAGAACTACCGCAATGACGGGGACTCGGTCTATCGGTTGTTCTACGACACCGTCAAGGGCGGAGATTTCCGCGCCCGGGAGTCCAACGTTTATCGGCTTGCCGAGCTAAGCGTTCAAATCATCGACCAGTGTGTTGCCCAAGGGGTGCCCTTCGCCCGGGAGTACGGCGGCTTGCTCGACAACCGCTCATTCGGCGGGGTCCAAGTGTCGCGAACCTTCTACGCGCGCGGCCAGACGGGCCAGCAACTGCTGCTGGGCGCGTACCAGGCATTGGAGCGCCAAATCGCCGCTGGCACGGTTGACATGCATACCCGGCACGAGATGCTCGAGCTGATCGTCGTCGATGGCAGATCTCGCGGCGTCGTAATACGCGACATGGTGACGGGGGCCATCGAGACGTACTTTGCCGACGCGGTAGTGCTCGCTACCGGTGGCTATAGCAACGTGTTCTTTCTGTCGACCAACGCCAAAGGATGCAACGTCACAGCTACCTGGCGGGCGTACCGCAAGGGCGCCTACTTTGCGAATCCCTGTTTTACGCAAATCCACCCGACTTGCATCCCGGTTAGTGGCGACTACCAGTCCAAATTGACGTTGATGAGCGAGTCATTGCGCAACGACGGGAGAATCTGGGTACCGAAGAGCGGTGAGGACAAGCGGGACCCTCGAGAGCTCCCTGAGGAAGATCGCGACTATTACCTTGAGCGTCTCTATCCCTCCTTCGGCAACCTGGTGCCGCGTGACATCGCTTCCCGTGCTGCCAAGAGCGTCTGCGACGAAGGCCGCGGCGTCGGGCCCGGCGGACTCGGGGTTTACCTTGACTTCGCTGATGCGATAGCGCGACTCGGCCGCACATCCGTGGAAGCCAAGTACGGCAACCTCTTTCAGATGTATGCCCAGATCACAGGCGAGGATCCGTACCAGACCCCGATGCGGATTTACCCGGCCGTGCACTACACGATGGGCGGACTGTGGGTCGATTACGACCTCCAGGCCAGCATTCCCGGCCTCTATGTCACCGGTGAAGCCAACTTCTCCGACCACGGAGCAAACCGACTGGGTGCCAGCGCCTTGATGCAA
>DATDKX010000098.1:0-5898 GCA_036519615.1 Propionibacteriaceae bacterium | reverse complement strand
TGAGCTGTATCAGGAGAACTTCGTAGCGGTGTGTCAGCGCTGGGCGGCCGGGCGGGGCGTGCCCTTCCGGATCCAAAGCTACGGAACGCCGCCCGCCACCGTCAGTAGCTATCGGTTCGCGGATCTTTGCGAGGGTGAGGGATGGGGCTGGCGGGAGATCACCCAGACCCGGTGGGCGTCCTCGGCCGCGCATCTCTACAGGCGCACAGTGGTCTCCGCCGAGGCCTGGACCTGGGTCCATTCGCCCTCCTTCCGCGCCACCCCACTCGACCTGAAGGGCGAGGCACACGAGCACTTCCTCAATGGGGTCAATCAGCTCGTCGGGCATGGCTGGCCCTACTCACCAACCAACGCGCCTGGGCTGGGCTGGTTCTTCTACGCTGCCGGCGCCCTGGACGATCGCAACCCGTGGTGGCCGGCGATGCCGGAGCTCGCGAGGTACCTGGCCAGGTTGTGCTGGTTGCTGCAGCAAGGCGAGCCGGTGCGCGATATTGCGATGTATGTGCCGAACGAGGATCTGTTCGCGATCATGGGTGCGGCGCAGGGCGGTTCACTTGATACCTGGCGGGAGGCAACTCGGCGGATTCCGAGCGCTATCCCGGCGGCGATCCGGACGGCTGGGCTGGACTACGACCTGATCGACGACGAGGCGCTCCCGTTCACGCCGCCGGACCGGTATCGAGCGGTTATCGTGCCGGGTACGACCATGATCACGGACGTTACCGCGGCCTGGCTCGAGAAGGTGACTGCGGCCAGCGGGTCGGTGATCATGATCGACTCGAGCGTCACTGTGCCTGGGGCGGTTGCTGTGAGCACTCAGGAGCTGTCCGATGCCCTGGTCGCGGCCGTCACCCCGGATCTGAGCATCTCGCCGCCGACGCCGGGCATTGGCTTCGTACACCGACGCTCCCGGGATACCGAGACTTATGTGGTGATCAACACAGGACCGCTGACGCAGAGGTTTAGCGTTGCCCCGCGGACGAGTGCGCGGAGATATGAACAGTGGGATCCACTATCCGGCCAGGTACTCCGAGCACAAGCGATGGGCGAAGGAATTGAGCTGACGCTGCATCCGTACGAGGCGACCGTGGTCGGTGCTGGTTAGCGGTCCTTGGCACGTCGCGTACGGCAATGAACCGGCGCAGCCCGTCGACCTGCCGCACATCTGGGAAGACGAACCCGGGCGGCAGCACTACTCCGGGGCGGCGACTTATACGACCAGCATCGATCTGGACGCCGTCGACGGCCGGGTGTCAATCGACTTCGGCGATCCTGAGGTTCGTAACGGCGGCGCTACAGAGCGCGGCCTGGTTGGCCCCTCCTACCGGGTGGCGGTACGTGGCCCGGTCGGCGAGGTCGCCCAGGTTCGCGTAAACGGCATCGACTGTGGCCTGGCGTGGGCGCCGCCGTACCGAGTGGAGATCACCGGCGCGCTGCGCAGCGGCACCAACAAGATCGAGATCATCGTGTACAACACGGCGGCGAATGCCCTCGCCGTTGACGAGCACATCATGCGGTTAGCGGAGGAAAGCGAGGCCCGTTATGGGCGCAGATTCCGAATGCAGGATCTGGACCGTGCGATGGAGTCGGTGCGGTCCGGTCTGCTACGCGTCCCGAGGATCGTCGTGAGCGTCTGAGGGATCCGGTACCGTTCGTGAAGGCGTTTTCTAGGCTTCGCACGGCTATTTGCACGATCATGGCGTGGAAGGGGCGGGGACAGGGATGAACCTTTCCGCTGCGGCGTCGAACTCCTCAGATTCTCCAGCGCGTCTCATCCTGGTCGGCGTACGGGGGTTCGGACAGGTCCACGCGGAGCGGATCGCTCGGCTTACGGATCAGGGCCTGGTGGAGCTGGTCGCGGCCGTCGATCCTGGAGTTGTCCTCGACCCACCGACCATCTATGGAGTGGACCTGTATGCCGATCTGGCCGAGGCACTGACTGCAGTCGGCCCAGTTGACGTCGTAGTAATCGCCGCGCCGCTCGGTGCGCACTTCGAATTGGCCACCATCGCCCTTACCGCGGGTGCGGACGTCTATCTGGAGAAGCCCCCTGTGGCTTCGCTGGACGACTTTGAGTCTCTGCTGCGGACCGAGCAGGAGACTGGGCGGGTGATCCAGGTCGGCTTCCAGAGCTTCGGGTCGCATGCAGTCCGGATGCTCACCGAGGACGCCTTTGGCATCGGATCGCTGATCAAGGTAAGCGCCGTAGGAGCGTGGTCGCGCACCGTTGGGTACTGGACCCGTTCTCCATGGGCTGGCCGCCGCAGCCTAGGTGGCCGAGCCGTTGTCGACGGCGTTGTGACGAACGCGCTGGCGCATGCGGTGGTCACCGCGCTCGCCATTGGGGGCTGCCGCCAGCTGGATGACGTCGAGACCGTGGAGACGGATCTCTACCGGGCCAATGCCATCGACAGCGATGACACCTCGGTGGTTCGGATCCAAACTGCTCACGGCACGCAGGTGATCTGCGCCTTGACTCTCTGTGCGCCGGTTCAACATGAGCCGCTGCTGTATGTCGAAGGAGAACAGGGCCGCGCCACCTTCGCCTATACCGCGGACCGGGTGGAGGTCGACACAGCCGCTCAGGGTCGTACGGAGGTTACGCCCCGTGTGGACTTGCTCGAGAATCTCCTGGCGCACCGCCGTGACGGAGCACCGCTCCTGGTGCCGCTTGTCAGTACCGGAGCGTTCATGCGAGTACTGGCCGCAGTAGCGGAGGCTGATGAGCCGGTACGGATCCACCCCCGTGGCATTCAATGGGAAGGCGAAGGACAGGACCGGCGGGCGATCGTCGCGAAGATCGACCAGTGGCTGGAGCAGGCCGCATCCACCGGGCAGACATTCGCCGAACTCAAGGTGCCTTGGGCGCACCAGGTACGGGACACGCTTCTCGTTCGGGCTCGGCTCTCGCAAACCGAGGTTGCGGTCTACCGCGACGGGCGCGGCACCATATCCACCTCGAGTCCGCGGCCGTACCTGCATCCGGTGCGCACTCGTGCTGGCGTGGTGGTGTCAGCGCACCATACGGCCGATCACGACTGGCACAACGGTGTCGGCATGGCGATACCTGATGTGAATGGCAGCAACTTCTGGGGTGGTGGCACGTACATCCACGGACGGGGGTACGTACTGCTCGACAACCATGCCGTGATCGTCGGCGAGCCGCTGGAGCTGGGGGAGGACGCGTTCACTCAGGAGCTGGCGTGGACTGGCCGCGACGGATCGGTCGCGCTACGCGAGCAACGGTCGGTCGGCTGGAGTGTCATCGACCAGCACAGCTGGAAATTGATCTTCGAGTCGCGGCTGCACTCCGATGCCGGCGCAGAGCTCAACTCGCCTGGCAGCAAAGGCCGCGTCGGTGCCGGCTATGGCGGTTTCTTTTGGCGGTTTCCGGCTTGTGAGGACGTGAAAGTGTTCACCGCTGAAGCTCGCGGTGAGGACGAGGTCCACGGCAGTCTGGCGCCATGGCTGGCGTGGTCGGCCGACTTCGCCGCGGGACCGGGGATCAGCGGGCCCGCCACCATCGTCATTGCAGCGCCAGACGCTGCCGCGGCCGGAGAGCCTTGGTTCGTACGAGTGCGCGACTACCCAGGCATTGGTTCGGCGCTCGCCTGGGACCGTCCCGCGATCCTCGCTCCTGGTGCCGAACTCCAGCGGCGTTTTGAGGTGACGATTGCCGACGGTCGACTCAGTGCAGCAGAAGCAAGGGAACTGGCCACGCGATATGCCTAGCAGGGATGCACTACCTGACTAGCGGACCCCCAACGGTCGCGGTCTCGACCGTCAGCGCCCGCGCTTGGTCGCTGAGTGAGAATCCCAGACCAGGCCGAGCCGGCACGTGCATCCGACCATCGGCGATTCGCAGCCGCTCGTTGAACAGCGGCTCCAGCCAATCGAAGTGCTCGACCCAAGCCTCCAGCGCGTACGCCGCGGACAGGTGCAGGTGGATCTCCATAGCGAAGTGCGGGGCGAGCTTGAGCCCGGCTTCCTCGCCCAACGCCATGATCCGCAGGAATTGGGTGATGCCGCCGACCCGGGCAGCGTCGGGCTGAATGTAGTCCACCGAGCGGCGCTCGATGAGGAGGCGATGCTCGGCAGTGCTGGTGAGCATCTCGCCGGTGGCGATTGCGGTGTCAAGCTTGTCGGCAAGCATGGCGTGACCCTCGGCGTCGTAGCAGTCCAGGGGTTCCTCGATCCACGTCAGGCCGTAGCCTTCGAGCTGCCGGCCGATGCGGAGCGCGGAGACTCGATCCCACTGCTGATTTGCGTCAACCATCAAGGCCACCTCGTCGCTCAGCTCGGCGCGGATCGCCTCGACCCGATTCAGGTCGATCCTCGGGTCGGGCTGTCCGACCTTGATCTTGATCCCGCCGATTCCCCGCTCGAGTGAGGTGTGCGCGTTCTCGATGATCTCTTCGAGCGGAGAGGAGAAGAAACCGCCGGAGGTGTTGTAGCAAGCCACCGAATCCCGGTGGGCACCGAGCAGCTTTGCTAACGGAAGTCCGGCCCGCTTGGCCTTGAGGTCCCAGAGTGCAATATCAATGGCCGCGATTGCTTGAGTTGCGAGGCCGCTCCGGCCGACTGAAGCGCCTGCCCAGACCAGCTTGGTCCAGATCCGCTGGATGTCGTTGGGGTCCTCGCCGATCACATCGTCGGCGATCTCCTTGGCGTGGGCGTACAGACCCAGGCCGCCGGCGCGCTTGGAGTAGCTGTACCCGACACCCTCGTGTCCTTCGAGGGTGGCGATCTCAGCGAAAAGGAAGGCGACTTGGGCCATCGGCCGCTGCCGGCCGGTGAGCACCTTGGCGTCGCTGATAGGGCGGTCGAGCGGAAGGAACACCAGCGACAAGGTGACCGATGTGATCTTGTCCTGACTGGCCTCGCCTGGCTGCAGAGCGGCGAAGTGGCGCTCGGTGGCGGTGCTGGAATCAGTGGTCGTTGGCACCCCTTCATCTTCCGGCAGCCCGCCCTTCGACGACAAGCCGACCTTGGGCAACCCACCTTGAGCCGAGTGCCCGAGGTAGGTGAGGATGTCGCGTGTGGCCCACTGATGCCGACTCGCTGATGAACTATCAGCAGAAGCTGGCCAGTGCCTCGCCGCAGCAGGTGATCTTGAATCCCAGTACTGCCGTGATCGCGGGCTGCTGGGTATGCTTTCCCCGTCGCCTTGTCGGACCCGGAACTGATCATGATCCGGCCTGGTGTGCTGCGGTGATCATGTTGCGCGGCCGGCTGATCGAACAGCAGATGATCAACGGCAGCACGAGCGCTCCGTACGTGCCCGGGCTGATGGCGCTGCGGATCGGTCCGCTTATGGAGCAGACCATACGGGCGCTGTCCGGTCGTCCCGACCTATTGCTGCTGGACGCCACGGCTCGTGATCATCCACGTAGAGCTGGGATGGCGCTGCATCTGGGTGCGGAACTGGACATTCCGACAATCGGCGTGACGCACCGCCCGCTGGTTGCTGGCGGCGAATGGCCAAGTGAGGAGCGGGGTGCCACGAGCCCACTTCTTCTCAACGACTCGGTAGTCGGTTGCTGGTTGCGGACCCAATCCGGCGTACGCCCGCTGGCGGTGCATCCGGGCTGGCGGGTGGATCTGGCAACGGCGGTTGATGCGGTCACTTTTCTTACCAGGAGGCGTCGTACGCCGGAGCCGTTACGGCGTGCCCGCCAGCTGGCCCGCCGCACTCGTACCCAGCAGCAGATGCCAATGGATGCGCTACACGTAGCGGAGGGACACTTGAGTGGTGACTAGTGATCTTGAGAGTCCGGTTCAGATCCCGGCGGCCGGAGTGATCTTGGACGGCGACTTGATCACGCCGGCCGATGCGGCGGGCGTCGTGGTGTTCGCGCACGGCAGTGGCAGCAGTCGACACAGCCCTCGCAATCGAAT
>DATDKX010000097.1:0-5754 GCA_036519615.1 Propionibacteriaceae bacterium | reverse complement strand
GTCACTTGCCGCGCGCTGTTGCACCAGATCGCCGAGTACGCGCCACAGGTCATGGCGCGGATGGCGGCGGCGGTACGGCCAGGCGGATGGCTCTTGATCCAAGAGCCCGACTTCCACCTCGCACCTACCACCGAGCCGGAGGTATGGGCCCGCACCTGGCAGGGCCTTATCGAGTGGGGACAGGCCAATGGAGTCGGGTGGCTCATAGGCCGCAAGCTGCCGAGCCTGGTGGCCGACCTGGGTCTCGGGCATCCGCAGGCAAAACCGACGTACAAAACATCCGCGGTCGCGATCGAGGGGCACTGTATTTCCAGCTGTTCATCGCCGAGGTGCGCGATCGCGTTATCACTGCCGGGCATCTAGACGCCGCAACGATCGACACTGCCTCGGCCTTGCTCGATGACCCGAACTACTGGACCCAGTGCTGGATGGTGACCGCTGTGTGGGTGCGCAAGCCACCGACCGCCTAGCGCATGAGCAGACCGTGCTGGAAGCGCAAGATCCGGATCAAGGCGGCAGCTACGGCCTCAGGACCGGCGGCCAAGGAGACGCGAACGGTCGTGCCGCCGTCCAGTCGGTCGAAGTCGGTTCCGGGAGTCAGCGCCACGCCGTGTTCGTCCAGCAGCGCCTCACACCACGACTCCGAGTCATGGTAAGGACCGAGCTGATCACCGATGCCGGCGTAGACGTAGAAGGCGCCATCGGCCGGGGCAACGCCGGTCCAGCCAAGATCATCGACGGCCTCCAAAACGATCGCTCGGGCGTCAGCAAAGGCTGCGACCGCGGCATCGGCTTCTCGATAGGACTCTTCGGTGAAGGCGGCGATCGCAGCATGCTGCGCGGGCACCGGAGGGCATAGCGCGAAGTTGCCGGCTAGGGCGTCGAAGACCGACGACAAGTCGCTCGGCACTAAGCTCCAGCCCAGCCGCCAGCCGGTCATTCCCCAGTACTTCGAGAACGAAGAGATCACAATAGCCTCGCGATCATGCTCCCAGGCAGAGCTGGCTTTGACCGTGCCGTCAGTAATGCCGTGGTAGATCTCGTCGCTGACCAATCGCACTTCATGATCACCACACCAACCAGCGAGTTCGGCCAGCCGATCACGATCGATCATGGTGCCAGTGGGATTGGCCGGAGACGCGACCACCAGCCCGGCCAAGGGTGCTGCCGCGTGTGCCTCTTCCAGCATTTCCACCGACGGCTGGAAGCGCTCGGCCGGACCGCAGGCCAACTCGACGACCTGACATCCCAACGACGCAAGGATGTTCCGGTAGGCCGGATAACCTGGCCGGGTCAATGCCACTCGGTCACCATGATCAAAAGCCGCTAGAAAGCTGAGCAGGAACGCGCCAGATGATCCAGTGGTCAGCGCGATGTGATCTTCATCGATATCCAGCGAATACCAGCGTCGGTAGTGCCCGGCAATTTCGCGCCGCAACGGCTTGATTCCGAAGGTTTCGGTGTAACCCAGCGGCGTACGGTCGACCATGAGCTCAGCGGCCCGACGCCGTACGTCCGCGGGTGCGCCTTGGGACGGCTCGCCGGCGCAGAGCGAAATGATCTCCCGGCCTTGGGCCCGCAGCTGCGCCACGCGGTTGAGGATGCTCATGACCGCAAACGGTGGGACCGCGGCCCGACGGGAGGGCTTCATGCGCTCTGCAGCCTCTTGCGGGCGCGGTAGGCGGCAACATTGGTCCGGTTGCCGCAGTTGCCGGTGTCGCAATAGCGCTTGGAGGAGTTCTTTGAAAGATCGACCAGCACATCCTCACAGTCTTCGGCCGCGCAGATCCGCAGCCGGCTCAGCGCATCAGCCCTGATCAGATCCAGAAACGCTATAGCAGCCTGAGCCGCGATCCGGTCGGCGAGCGGAGCACCTGGGCGGGTTACGTGCAAGTGCCAATCCCACTCGTCGTGGCGGGCCAGGTAGGGCCGAGCGTCGGCTTCCTCGAGGATGTCGTTGACAAGCGCCGCAGCCGCATCCCGGTCTTTCACATTCCAAAATTTGCGGAGTCGTTGTCGGAGGGCGCGGACGGATTCGAGCTCCTCCGGAGTCCGTTGAATTACGCCGGAATAGCGGTTGCGGGCTAGGAAGTCGTCGAGGTCGGTGAGCGTCACCAGCGTGTCGCCGTCGAGGCCGATGGTGTTCACCAGAGCCGCAGCCTCGGCCAGGGATACCTCGGTGTCATGACTGAAAAGCATCTTGACTCCTGACATCCATTTCCTCTAGTGTCACTAGTGTACTCATTTTTGGTCATGACATCGGCGGCGAAGCGGAGGAGGGTGATATGACGAGCACTGCCACCGAGGCCACTCGGACGATCGCCGCTCCAAGCTACGCCGGTGGAGTGGTGCTAGCACTGATTTCGGCCTCATCGTTTGGACTTTCAGGCTCTCTTGCTCGGTCGTTGTTGGATTTGGGCTGGTCGCCCGCAGCTGTAGTTGCGACACGCGCAGGAGGGGCGTCTCTCATCCTTCTCATACCATCGCTGGTTCTTCTTCGACGGATCGGCTTGCCGACTGGTCGGCAAGCGGTGCGGCTGCTCGCGTTCGGGGTAGTGGCGATCGCCTTGGCGCAGCTGTGCTACTTCAGCGCCGTGCAATACCTCTCGGTCGGTGTCGCCCTATTGCTGGAATTCTTGGCGCCGGTCATGCTGATTGGCTGGCATTGGGCGCGCAGCCGCACCCGGCCCGCTTGGCCGGTGCTCGCTGGCGCCGGCCTCTCAATCATCGGCTTAGCCTTCGTGCTTGACCTTCGCGGTGGCTTTACCCTCAATCCCATTGGCGTCGCCTGGGGTTTGGGTGCTGCGTTGTGCCTCAGCGCGTATTTCCTGCTTAGTGAGGACGCCGGGACCGATACGCCGATCCACCCCCTGCTGCTGACCACCGTCGGAACCGGTATCGGCGCGGTCGTGCTGCTGGCTGCTTCGGCGGCCGGCGTCCTGCCATTGGCCGCACATGGCGGGACCGCGATGTTGGCGGACGCACCCGTCGGCTGGTGGCTCCCGTTACTACTGTTGATCTTGATTAGCGCGGTGCTGGCCTACCCTAGCGGGATTGTTGCGGTACGTCGCCTCGGCAGCGGTCTCGGTTCATTCGTGGCGTTGACCGAGGTGATCTTCGCGGTGATCTTCGCGTTCCTGCTGCTTGGGCAGCGTCCTGGACCGATGCAGCTGGTAGGTGGTGCCTTGATCTTGGCTGGGATCACCCTGGTCCAGCGGCCGCGTATGCGTTAAGCCCTTCGAAGCGCGCCCTTCGACAAGCTTAGGGCGCATGAACATGTTGAGAACTGAAGCCTGATCAGGGCTTTCCGAAGTCGGTGACCAACCAGACCTTGCCGCGCGTGGAGTCGTTGATCACATCGATCCCGACGTCGACGAAGCTCTTGTTCAAGATGTTTTCGCGGTGCCCGTTGTTGGGCGGCTTCTCGTTGTACATAGCCTTTTGCAGCGCGAGGACACCGGACTCCGAACGGTTGCTGTTGTAGGCAATGTTTTCGCCGACGGCACTCCAGTGATATCCGGCGGCCGAGACTCGAGAACCGAGTCCTGCCTCGCCATTCAGCTGGTGGCTCAGCGTATTGGCTTTGGCCATTGCCAAGTTGTGGGTATGCGCGGAGTCAACGAGCTTGCTGTTCATCTTCAACGCCGGGAGTCCGTGGTCCGCGCGTTCGGCATTCAGCTCCTTGAGCACTGCGTCGGCCCAATCAGAGCGGGTTGCATAGCTCGATGAGCTCGATGCGGACTTGCTCGGAGCGGACCTAGCTGACGGGTTCGTCTTCGGGGTCGGCGTCGGCCTCGTGCTGTGGGTCTGCTTTGCCGTCGGCGTCCGCCGCTTCGCGGTTGTCGGCTCAGTGTGGGTCGGGGCGCGGCGACGGCTGGTGCTTTGTGCAACCGGCTTTGGAGTTGTACGCGATTTCAGCTGCCGATAGCACTGACTGTCCTTTTGCTGGACGTTGCACTTGTGAGGGCGAGATAGGGGACGAGCCAGGTGCGTCCGGGTGGTGCTGCTTGAGGTGATCGCCTTGGGCGCTGGCGATGGAGTCTCGCTTTGATAAGCCGATGGAGTCGCCGGTACGGCAATGAGTCGGTCATCCGGGCCTGGCGCGCCCGGGTCGCTGAGTGCCGCACCTCCATACAGGGCGGCCCCGGCAACCGCCGCGCTTACGACTATCGCAGCGCTCGCAGAGGCGATTCGAAGTCCAATGCCGGTCACGGTGCCCCCCATCGCATACGACGACCCCCGAGTAGGTCACGATTTGATTACGGCGGCGACAAGCCAAACACAATCCACCCGATCCGGCAAGCAGCGGACCGGTCTGCGGACACGCCGTACACTGCGCCGGTGGGGACTGAAGACGGCTCGAGCGGTCTGCTGATCGCGGGCACGTCTTCCGACGCGGGAAAGTCGCTGGTCGTGACCGGGTTGTGTCGGGCGGTGGCACGGCGAGGGATCGAAGTCACCCCGTTCAAGGCACAGAACATGTCGAACAATTCCTGTGTTTGTCGCGATGGCGCAGAGATCGGGCGCGCGCAATATCTGCAGGCCCAAGCTGCCGGGGTCGTTCCCGAATCAGCAATGAATCCGGTGCTGTTGAAACCCGGGTCTGATCACCGCTCGCACATTGTGCTCCGAGGTCGGCCGTATCGCACTTTGGAAGCCGCGGAGTACGTCAACGGCCGCGACCACCTGGCGGCCGTGGCCTTTGCCGCCTATGACGAGCTTGCGGACCGCTTTGATGTGATCATCTGTGAAGGTGCTGGATCGCCTGCAGAGATCAACTTGCGCGGCAGTGACTACGTGAATCTCGGCCTCGCTCGGGCAAAGGGTTTGCCGGTGGTCGTGGTCGGCGACATTGATCGTGGTGGGGTCTTTGCTTCGCTGTACGGGACTGTGGCTCTGCTGGATTCCGATGATCAGGAATTGATTAAGGCTTTCTTGATCAACAAGTTTCGGGGCGATGTTGGCGTACTGCAACCGGGATTGGATGAGCTGACCCGACGGACCGGGGTGCCGTTCGCTGGAGTGCTGCCCTGGCTACCAGATGTGTGGCTAGACGCGGAGGACAGTCTTGCTGTCGGTTCCTGGCAGCGGCAGCGCGGCTCAATGGCTGCGGCGCTTCGCGTCGCGGTAGTACGACTACCGCGAATGTCGAACGCAACGGATGTGGAGGCGCTGGCGGCTGAGCCAGGAATAGAGGTGCTCATCACCACCGATGCCGGCACCGTGGCTGCCGCCGATCTTGCGGTGCTGCCTGGTACTCGGTCTACTGTTAGTGATCTTGATTGGCTGCGTCGAACCGGACTTGCTGAGCCGTTCCACGATCGGGTCCGGCGTGGTGCGCCGGTATTGGGTATCTGCGGCGGTTATCAGATGCTCGCGGAGGCGATCGACGACCCGGTTGAGTCAGGTCGGGGCATGATCGAGGGGCTCGGCCTGCTACCGGTCAAGATCAGCTTTCAGGCTGACAAAGTGCTTCAGCGGCCGGTGGGCACGTGGTGCGGACACCAGGTTGAGGCGTACGAGATCCACCACGGGATTGCCGAAATTGACGGTGAAGCCGAGCCGTTCCTCGACGGCTGCCGGTATGGACAGGCCTGGGGCACGATGTGGCATGGCGCGTTTGAGAACGACGAGTTCCGACGCGCCTGGCTTTCGGAGATAGCCATTGCTGCTGGATCGGAATGGCATCCTGTGCTCGCTGCGCCGACGTATGGTGCTCGACGCGAGACCATGATCAATACTCTCGCCGCTGCC
>DATDKX010000096.1:0-9744 GCA_036519615.1 Propionibacteriaceae bacterium | reverse complement strand
GAAGATGGGCAGCCAGCCGGGATTATGCGCGTGCACAAGGATGCCCCACAACACGCAGTCGAAGACCAAGTGCACGCTCACGACGTACGGCAATGACCGAGTGCGGTTGAAGATATAGCCCTGCACCAGAGCGAAAGTGGTGGTCAGGAATGGTCCCCAAGCTTGGTAGCCCAACTCCCACAGGAACGATACGAAGATGATCGCCTGCAAGATATTGGCTTGCCACATCACAAAGTGATGCCGCAGCAGCGCAAACGCCGTGCATATGAAGAACAGTTCGTCCCATAGGCCAACAGCGTTGACGGCGAGGAAGAGGCGGATCAGTTCGCTGGGCTCACGGACTGTGGGCCAGTTGAGATAGGTGCCGGAGGTGATGAAGTAGAACGGCATGATCAGCCAGGCAAGTCCCACCACGCTCACCAGCCACAAATACTCACCGGTCGTCCATCGTCGGCCGGTGTTGATCGGAAACCGGACGATGTGACGCTTGAAGACGAAACGGTCTACTACGTACGGAACCACGACGGCGATGAGCAGAATGCTTCCCATCAAGACCATGTGGCCATAGCTGATGTCCGCTGCCAATGAGATCGTTCCGATCATCCCGATGCCGAAGCCGATCAGCAGCAGGCTCTTACCAAGATCACGATCAACAATGAATCCCAAGATCACGCTGAGGGCAAGGACGGCGTAACCCGACGGCTCGTGCTGTATCCCAAAGAGGAGAAAGGCGGAGAACGACACGCCGAACGCCGGCGCCAGAGCCCAGGAAAACCGCGGCGGCGCCTCAACCTCCGCGCTTGGCGGTGCCGTCGTCACCCGACCAGCATGCCATTGAGCCCGTTGTGGTCAGCCATTCACGGGCGGCCACAATCAGGTGCCATTGTCAACGAATCTCAAGATCGGCGTCGGCGGTCACGTTATAGCTTTCAATCCGCCAGTACGCCCTGGAGCGATGCCGATCAATGCTTACCCAGGCGCAATTGGACAGCCCGCCGAACCGTCGCCATTGATCAAACGGGAATCCGACGAATCGGCATGCGCCCACCCGACCAGCCAGCCCGTGTGTGGCAACCACGATGGTCGAACCATCCTCAGCCGCTTCGGCCATATCTGTCAGGGCCTCGGACACTCGCTCGGCAACCTCACTCGGGCTCTCACCAGTCGCCGACCGACGTACGTCCTCCCCCTCCCATAGCCGACGCGCCAGCTCTGGGTCAGCCGCCCTAACTTCCTCGCCAAGTAGGCCCTCCCATGATCCGACATGGATCTCCCTGAGCCGTTTGTCCGTGATGATCTCCAGCCCAGTACGCTGGGCCAGTAGCTCGGCGGTCTGATAACACCGCGACAAATCGCTGGAGTAGAGGGCCGACGGCTGGTACGCGGCCAGCACCGCCGCCGCGCGGCTCGCCTGCTCGTATCCCACCTCGTCAAGGGGAATGTCGGCTTGACCTTGAAAGCGATTGACGATGTTCCACTCGGTGCGACCGTGGCGCCACAGGATGATCCGTGCGGCCGTCATCGCCGCTCGTCTACGTTGAGCTCGATTTCCGGACAGTCGCGCCACAGCCGTTCCAGCGCGTAGAAGCGCCGCTCGTCGGTATGTTGCACGTGCACCACAAGATCGAGGTAGTCCAACAGGACCCAGCGCTGTTCCCGATAGCCCTCACGGCGTACTGGCTTCGCGTCATGGTTGCGAAGCGACTCCTCGATTCCGTCAACAACCGCGCCGACCTGGCGCTCGTTTGATGCGGTGATGACCAGAAATACATCGGTGATGGCCAGCTGCTCAGAAACGTCATAGGCGACTAGATCGGTGCCGAGCTTGTCGACGGCCGCATTCGCAGCCACGCGGGTTAGTTCCAGCGCGTGTTGGGTAGCAGTCAAAATCTCTCAATCTGTCGGACGGCACTGCCTGCGTCGTCTGAACAACGCGCAACTAAGGCTAGCTGTTCGAGTTCGCGGGCCCGCGGGGCCGCGAAGATTCTTTCGTGCTTCCGTACGCAGCAAGGAACACCTCAACGGCGGCGTCGGCCAGCGCGTTGAGCTCCTGGCGCGTACGGCGCCGCGCCCCGCGGAACATCGCGGTGTCAAGCGGCTCGCCCACTAGCAGGTAAGCGAACTGCATCGCAGCAACCCGCGGATCATCGATTGTTAGTTCTCCGCGCTCGGCGAGCCGGTCGAGTGCCGTGGCGAGGACCTCTATCGTGCGGCGTGGCCCACTTTGGTGGTACTTGCGAGCAAGATCGGGAAAGCGACCGGCCTCGCGCAGCACCAACTGCCGGCGCCGCAGCAGCACCGGATTCATAACGGCATTGAGGTAACTGCGCGCCAGCTCGTGGAGGGCTGCCGGCACATCGGGCGCCTCCGCAGCGGCGGCCACCTCGGCCTGGAAGGCACCGCCGACGTACCCCACGCTGCCGAGTGCGACTTTCTCGAAAGATCGTCTCCTTGTCGCTGAAGTGCTTATATACGGTCTGCTTCGAGACCGCGGCCGCAGCGGCAATGTCCTCCATCGACGTCCCGGCGTACTCATGGTTCAAGAACAGCTCAGTGGCCGCCTCGAGGATCGCCTCCCGCTTGCGCGCAGTGGCCAACGGCCCCTGGGGTTGGGTCCACTCAGCGATGATGGTTGTCAGTGGCCTGCTCACCCTCATCGGCGCACTCGGGCTGGCCAACACGCAACAGCACGTCGGTCGACGCTCGTACGCCATGATCATCGGGCTGGTGATCTATGGGTTGGGCATTGCCACAGCTGGTCTGCTGCGCGCCGACCCTGCCCAGGGTTTCCCGATTGGTACACCGCCTGGGCCACCTGTTGTGGTGACGGCTAGCGGGATGGGCCACCTGGTGGCGGGCGGAATCGGCTTTCTCGGCCTGATCGTGGCGTGCCTTGCCGCTGCCCGCAGGTCGCCACGGACCGGCGATCGCGTCTGGGCCGTGTGCTTCCGCGACAATCGGTATTTACTATCTCGTTGCCTTCGCCGGAATCGCTTCCGGAGCCTGCAATCCCTTGATCAACATCGCCTTCACCATCGCGGTAGCGCTCGGTTGGGCATGAATCACAGCTGTGTGTGTCCGTGCGCTGACCGGAAGGGCGTAGTACCCACTCCCCCCGATACCGTCTTGTCAGAATCTCAGCACCATATTTGGTGCTCAGACTCTGACAAGTCGGTCCGTGATTGGGGCCGTGATCAACTTCGCCGTCTTCGGTCATCCCCATTTACAGTTAACTATGGGCGCCAGCGAAACCGGGCGAGCGGCGCTTCAGGACGGCCCGGGCCCGACGGCATACGTGCCTCGACTGCTGCCTGCGTGGGCTGCCGCTGATCAGGGGGCTGCCCACCGAGTTGTCGATGGAAGCCTGCTCTTCTTCGACATCACGGGCTTCACCCCACTCACCGAACGGCTTGCCCGCCGGGGCCGGGAAGGCGCTGAGGAGCTGAGCAACCTCCTCGACACTGTCTTCAGCCAGTTGCTGATGGATGCCGAGGACGAGGGTGGCGACCTTCTCAAGTGGGGTGGTGACGCTCTGCTACTGCTCTTCGACGATGCAGACCATAGCCGCCGCGCGGCTAGGGCAGCACTGCGCATGCACCGAGCTCTTGCGCAGATCGGACGCGCCAAGACGTCCATCGGCCGAGTCAAGCTGCGTGCCTCCGCTGGTATCGACTCTGGTCCAGTCCACCTGATACTGGCGGGAAATCCGGCCCTGCACCGGGAGCTGGTTCTGCTGGGGCCAACGGCGACATCGGTCACCATGCTGGAACACTCCGCGGGCATTGGTGAGGTGTTGGTAGGCGATGTCACGGCTGCGAACCTCGGTCCGGAGCTGTTACGTCCGCACGAGGGCTGGGGGCATCTGCTTGCGGGCGTACCAAGGCCCGCCAACCGCCCACCGCAACCAGAACCTGAGCCGATGCCGGAAACAGTTCAGCAGCTACTACCGCCGCAACTGTGGACCTACCTCTCCCAGCCGTCGCGGGAACCGGAACACCGGACCGTGGCCGTGGCGTTCCTTCGCTTCGACGGTACGGACACGTTGTTAGCCGAGGATGGCGAAGAGGTGCTGACGACAGCCGTCGATGAAGTGCTTCGAAATGTGCAGGAGGCCGCAGTCGCCCACGACATCTCCTTTCTCGACACGGACGTGGATATCAATGGCGGAAAGATCGTGCTCGTCGGCGGTGCGCCTCGCAGTGCCGGCGACGACACCGATCGGCTGTTGACCGCAGTTTGCGAGACCGTCGAGCGAGCTGGTCGGCTGCCATTGCAAGCCGGCATATCGCACGGCCGGGTATTCACAGGCGACACCGGCTCCCCCAGTCGCCGGACCTATTCGGTTAAGGGCGACGCCGTCAACCTCGCTGCCCGGCTGGCCGCGCACGCAGAGTCTGGCTCCATCCTCATGGCAGCCGACGTGTTGGAGCACACGCGGCGGTCGTACGCCGTCAATGACGCGCCTATGGCGAGCCTGAAAGGCAAAAGTAAACCGGTGCCAGTCGTCACACTTGGCAAGCCGCTCGAGCCTCGCAGGCCGCAGAACAGTGAGGACTTCTTCATTGGCCGGGACGCCGAAATGGCCATTTTGAGAGGTGCCACTGAGCAGCTCATCAACGGATCAGGCGGCCTGATCGAAGTGATCGGTGAGCCAGGAATCGGCAAGACCAGGCTCGTTGATGAGGCGGTCGCCCAGGCCAGCAATGTCACGGTGCTGCGCTGCGACTGCGAGCGAACGGGCGCTGCATCGCCATACACACCCGTGCGCCGCCTGCTACACCAGGTACTCGGCACCAGCAGCGCTATGGACCCGAACGCCGTCGCCAAGTGCCTTCAGGATTGCGTGGTGGCCGCAGCGCCTGAGCTAACCCCGTGGACTTCATTGCTTGGTGTTGTGCTCGACGTGACCATCCCTCCCAGCCCGGAAGTGGCTGAGCTGGAGGAGCAGCATCGTGCGGAACGGGTACCTGAGCTCGTCGCAGACCTGCTTGAGCTGATGGTTCCGAGTCCCGTGATGCTCATTATCGAAGACTCCTATCTTGCGGATCCGGCCAGCGAGGGTGTGCTGACCACGATTGCTCGACGGGAACAGCAGCAACCATGGCTGCTTCTTGTGACGCGCGACGACCGTCCCACCGGCTGGATCCCCGCCGCTACCGGTCGAATTGAGTTGGGTCCGCTCGACATGAGATCGTCGATAGAGCTTGCAGAGATGGCAACCCCAGACCGGCCATTGCCACCTGCGATCGCCGAGGAGCTGGCCGCGCGCTCGGGCGGACATCCGCTGCTGCTGCGTGAACTCGCCCGTGCTGCAGCCCGCGGGGAAGACCCGGACGAGCTCCCCTCGACTGTCGAAGAGCTTGCCACGAGTCAGATCGACCAGCTGCCACCGACGCAGCGTTCACTGCTACGGCGCGCCGCTGTCCTCGGCGATGAATTCCCCGAGGCCCTGCTTATGGACATGTTCAGGGACGTTGCGCCAGAGAGTTCGGGAACGGAACTACTCGCCGGGCTGTCGGGCCTCATTGTGTCGACCGGTCACCAGCTCCGCTTTCGTCACCCGATTCTTCGGGAAGTCGCGTACGCCGGCCTGCCCTACAAACGACGCCGCGAATTGCATGCGAAGGCAGCTGAGGTTCTGGAAGCCACCAGCACGGCGGCGGACCGGCGCCCCGAGATCCTGGCACTTCATTATTTCGTGGCCCGCAACTACGACAAGGCGATGGACTACGGTTGGCGGGCCGGGGAGCGGGCGATGGCACGATACGCGCCTGCTGCCGCCGCCGACGCCTACCGAAGGGCGGCTCAGGCTGCCCGACTCTCGCCCAGCGTCAGCCCGAGCGAGCGTTCGTTCTACTTGGAAGCGCTAGGCGACGCAGAGTTCTTGGCAGGCCGGCCTACCGAGGCAGCAGCCGCCTACTTGGAAGCACTGCGAGGTGTACGCGGCCAGCCGCTGCGGGAGGCTCATGTGGCGCTTAAACAGACCCTTGTGGAGCAACGCCGTGGCCACTACACCAATGCACTTCGCCGAGCGAGTCTGGGCCTGCGGGCAGTTAACGGCGCGACAGGTCAGGAAGCAGGCGCCGTTCGTGCCCAGTTGCAAGTCCGCTATGCGGTGTGCCGGGTGAACCAGGGTCGCTACAGGGATGCCCGCAGATGGGCGGAGCGAGGACTCGCCGAAGCCGAGGCGGCCAACGAGCTAAAAGCGCAGGCCAAGGCGCACGCAGTACTGCACGCTGTGGAGGGGTTGTCAGGCGGATCCAAGGGCGAGGAGCACGGGGAGACGGCGCTGCGTATCTTTGAGCAGCTCGGGGACCTTACCGAGCAGGCCCATATGTTGAACAACCTGGGCGTACATCGGCTCGCCGCCGGACGCTGGCCTGATGCGCTGCGCATGTTCGCCCAGGCAGCTGAGTCCTTTCGCCGGCTCGGCGACGCCTCCAATGCGGCCAACGCTGACTACAACCGGGCGGATGTCCTGGTACGGCAGGGCCGCTCGGAGGAGGCGTTGCCACTGCTTGAGAACACGCTCCGGGTCGCCCGTGCCGTTGGTGACGAGGACCTGGTGGCTCTGGTACGCAAGGAAATGGGTAGGGCGCTGAGCCGGGCCGGCGACGTACCGGCAGGCCTGATATTGCTCGAGGAAGCTCGAACTGAACTGACCAGACTCCGAGAACCGCAAGAGGTGGTGGATGCTGATATCGCCTCCGCCGAGGCGCATCTGCTGGCGGGTCGGCCTGAGCAGGCTTTGGCCCTGATCGAGAGAGCGTTGCCTGAAGCCGCCGCCATCCAGGCCGCCACTCTGTTGCCGTCGGCGTTCCGCGTTCAAGCCGCAGCCCTATTTGCGATGGGTGAGATCGCACAAGCTCGAGAGGCTGTGGCCCAGGGCCTGCGGCAAGGCTCGTCGCCTGACGTTGCGCACGAGCGGGGCTTCCTGCTTGCAGTCGCCGCCCGAGTAGCCCGCCATGATCAGGATCTCAACGCCGCACAGCTCGAGCAGGAGGCCAGCGGCACCCTACGATCGCTGGGCGTCGTTCGGGTGCCGCTGCATGACTTCGACGCGTGAGCTAGAAGCTGTAACGGGCGTCAACCTTGTAGAGCACAGGCAAGTAGAGGTCGCCGTCGCGCCTCTTGCTGTTCTTGTAATCAACGCACACCTTTTGGCCCTTGCCAAGTACACCCTTCTTCGGGCACGGAGGCGCAACGTTGGTCAGCGGGCCAGTGTTGTTGAGGGTGTAGAGCACTCGGATTTTGGGCTTTTTGTGGCCGGTCTTGCCATGCCATTTGTGACCGCTCTTGCCACAGAGAACCTTGTCGCACGCCAGGATGGCCTTGGCAGGGTGCTTCCTGCTGTAGAGCGGGTCGCCGTCAGCATCCTTGAGGCTCGCAATAGCCGTGACTACCAACGCCTCGGTGTTAGCTCTTTCGCGGCATCCGCCAAATTTGTCGGCAAGGTCGTCACAGGAGCCGACCGACAAGGTGACGTGGCCATCGGCACCGTTGTTCAGATTAAGGAAGCCGCAGGTCGGCACCTTCGAGGTTGGGGCGGCACAGTTTGGATCTGTGAGGTTTAACGGCTTGCCTGGTGTGGCATCAGCGCCGACAGCCGTGAGAGCAACCTCCACGGTGATCTTGTCCCGATCCAGCTTTTCGCCGTAAACCACCTTGACGGCCAGCACGACGCCGTTTGCGAACTGGGAATATGTCGCACCCGTGATGATCGTGCTAGAGAAGCCGGCTTGGATGATCGCCGTCGTATTTCCGCCAAGGTCACCAGGGCCAGAGACTTCCTTCAGTCTGATCTTGGTCGGCTCGGAGACATTCGCGGGTTGACCATGATCATCAACCACCTGCACGACGACATTGAATGGACGGCCCTGAACGGGATATTGCAGGCCTGAGCCGGTATCGGTGATCAAAACGATTTGAAGGGCATCCGCGTCGTTGTGTGGTCCGGTTGCACCGGCAGGAACCGAAGCACTGACCGCAATACCCAACGCGGCTAGGAGGGTGCCGCTCAGTACAGCGAGACAGCGTCGAATAAATGATTGTTTGGGCGTCATTGGACAGCCTTTCCCCCGGGGAAGAAGAAGGATTTGCGCTGGAGCGCGCTCAGGAGATTACTGGAGTCGGCTCCCACTTAGTGGATTTCAGCGCTAGTGTCGCGGCCCGTCTTGATCGTCAGTCGGTTTTTCTGGGCTGAATCTGTCGAGCATTGTCTCAACCGAGGTGCCCGCCTCCCGCGAACTCGGCGGGAACCCCGTGACGACCGGCAGGAAGCGATTACAGCTCAACGCGTACAGCTTGAGGTCGGTCGCCGCCTGAACCGTGGCGGTACGCCGCACTCTGCGCAGCAAAGCGATCTCCCCGAAGCCCTCACCTGGACCGAGCGTTGTCACCAGGCGACCATCTCCAATCACATCGGCTCGGCCCTTCTCGATCACGTAAAAGCGATCGCCTGGATCACCCTGGTGAATCACTACTTGGCGGGCGGACACGTTGACTGGCTCTAGGCCACGAGCGAGCTGTTCGATGGCCGGCAGCGGGAGCGGCTGGAGCATCGGCACGCCTTGAAGCAGTCCGATCTCATCGTCCAGTTCTCCGATGTACCGGTCCGGGCGTTTCAGTCGACGCCAGCTCGCTACCACCAGAATCGGACAAAGCAAACCTACGGCGGCCATGGCCACGCGCACGCTGGTCAGATCGATCAAGACGGAAGCAACGATGGCACCCAGTCCAACGGTGAGAGAGACCAGGCTTTCCTGCAGGCCAAATACTCGGGCAAGGATGTCATTTGGAGCCAATCTGTCCATGAGCGTGTACAGGCCGAGGTCGACGAGCGCGTTAGCAAACCCCACACATGCCAATAGGCCCAGCGCGGTTGCCTGCTGCGGAAAAACGGCAATAAGCGCGATGGGCAATCCCCACAGCGCAATGCCGATACCAAACCACCGAGCCAGCCGCCGAGTTCCCACCAGGAGGGATGCGGTGAGAGAGCCCAGCACCGCACCTGCACCAATGGCAGCGGTAAGGGTTCCGACACCCAGCTCGCCAGTTCGTAGCAGGTCAAATGCCACAACGACCGTGAAGACGGTCAGCGCACCCCGCGTGAAGGTCTGGGCGATGGCTAGGCCGTTGAGTAGCGCCAGGTCGCGGTTTCGCACGATGGCGCGTATTCCCTCCGCCGCCTCGGCCATCAGGTGAAGCGCTCGTGGCGCAGCTGGTCTTGGCGGAGCCACGTACCGCAGTCCGACCAGGATGACCGCCGCGGCCAGTGAGGCACCTGCCGCGACAGCGAACACAGCGGAGACTCCGGTGAACTCGAGAAGCACAGCGGCCAATAACGGACCGAGCAGCGTGGCGACCGAATCCAAGAATCCCCGTACGACGTTCGCGCTGGCCAGTTCATGCCCAGTGCGGCACAGTGACGGCAGCAACGCTGAATGTGCGGGCAGATAGAGGGTCGCAATGACGGTAGCGAGTACGGCAAGGACATAGACGATAAGCACCGGGCCGTCGATCGCGACAACGACTCCAGCCGCCCCGATCGTGACCCCGCGAAACGTGGATACCAGGACAAGGACTCGTTCCCGGCGGCCTCGGTCGGCCAACGGCGCGGCCAGAGGTGCCACAACCGCCGACGGCACCATGCGCAGCAGGCTCATTAGCCCAACCGCGGTCGCGCCGCCGTCCCGGTAGGCGACAATTCCCAACGCCACGGTGAAAGCCCACTCGGCAGTCCAG
>DATDKX010000095.1:0-4540 GCA_036519615.1 Propionibacteriaceae bacterium | reverse complement strand
CACCTTGATCGTCAATTTGCCTGGGTCGAGCGGTGGTGCACGAGACGGCATGGCCGTACTCGGGCCGGTGCTCAGGCACGCGGTAAGTCAGTTGCGGGGTGGCGATCACTGAGATGGCGAGCCTTGAGCAGCCGGCTCACGGACTCCACGGGCTGGGTGGCTTCAGTCGTCACCGTTGGCCGGTCACCCTGCAGCACGGCGCAGTGATTCTGGCACCGCTGCGCCACCGGGATCGCGCCGCCTGGGAGCGAGTCCGCCGTGAAAACGCGAGCTGGCTCCGGCCATGGGAGGCAACGCTGCCACCGGGATCCCCAATGGGGCCGTCGACGTACGCCGGCCTGGTGCGGTCAGTGACGCGTCAAGCTCGAGAGGGACGGATGCTGCCGTGGCTGGTGTTTTACGACGAGGAGTCGGATCGCGCCAGGCCGCAGCTCGCGGGCCAGTTGACGGTAAGCGGCATCGTTGGCGGCTCGGCGTCCTGGGGCCAGATTGGTTACTGGGTTGATCAGCGGCTGGCTGGACGCGGCATCATCCCGACTGCCGTCGCGCTGGCGGTCGACTACTGCTTCCAGGTCATGTCGTTGCATCGGATAGAGATCGCGATCAGACCGGAGAACACTAAGAGCCTTCGCGTGGTGGGCAAATTGGGGTTCAGGCCGGAAGGGTTACGGCCGCGGTATCTGCACATCGATGGCGATTGGCGCGATCACTTGGTCTTTGCGCTGAATGCCGAAGAGGTTCCAGAGGGCCTGATGCGGCGGTGGGAGAACCTTCGACAGCGCTGAGCCGGTTCTTCTAGGCGACTCTCGCACCATTCGTCACATCCGTTTCTTGCGACACACCGCTCAAGATCACCTGGAGAGTCCGGCGGCCCCCGTACCGTCTGGGTGTGGGGACGACCGGTGTGATCTTTGCTGCCATCGCAGTGGCGTGGCTTGCCTATCTCGTCCCGCATTTCGTACGCCGACGCGATGACGATGAGGAGCTGAACGAGTCCGACCCAGCGGACCGCTTTTCCGACTCCATGCGCATCGTCCGGCATGGCACCGCGCCGCTTCTCGATCATGATCTTGAGGAGATCGCGCCCTTCGAGGTGTCGACACCGCAGACCAGGCGCGCCGCGATCAATGACTTGCGTCGGCTGGAACGGCTGGCTGCTTCAAGGCGGAGCCGCGTGCTGCTGTCGTTGCTCGCGATGCTGAGCGGAGTGATCGGCTTCTGTGCTGTGCACCTCACGCCGTGGTGGAGCACCGCCTTTCCTGCAGGACTGTTAGTGATCTTCGTTGTAGTCGCTCGGTTCAGTGTCCAGATAATGCAACGGAACCTCGACACTCGGTATCGCGAAATCCATCACGGTAGCAACGAGTCAACGATCTTTCTCAGCCGCAAGGACTTCCCGAAGGGCGGCATGGATCGGAATCGTGAGAGCGGTAGGACTGATCTGGCCTCGCGACCGGGCCCGTTATGGGAGCCTATCCCGATCACCATGCCAACCTACGTTTCCAAACCGCTGGCACCCCGGACTGTACGGACGATCGACCTCTCGGGTCCGGGCGTCGCATCTTCAGCCCGGGAAGACGGGCCGGTCACCGCAGATGCTCCGGCCCCGGACTCGGACTCGGACTCATCGAGCACAGCCGCAGGCGAGGAAAAGCGCAAATCCGCTTCTGCCTGACGGTGGTAAAGTCTCGGTGCTGATCGGCCCACCCGGTCCGCGGGGCTATGGCGCAGTCGGTAGCGCGTCTCGTTCGCAACGAGAAGGTCAGGGGTTCGAGTCCCCTTAGCTCCACTCCCTTCGTTTCCGCCATTGACGAGGCGCGATGCTCGATGCAAGCGCGGCTCTCATGCTTGTGATTCTTCGGCTCCTGGCTCGCGTGTGCCCCCTTTGTGCTCCCGGGCGTTCAGACGGTCCAAACCTGTCCGATCAGCAGAGGTTCCGAGATGGTGCAGGTAAAGGTTCGTGGTTGCGATCGAGGCGTGCCCCATCCACGCCTGCACGGTTACAGGATCAACTCCACGCGCCAGCCACAAGCATCCGGCCGTGTGCCGCAGGTCGTGGATGCGTCGGCCCGCGGCAACGGTGGTCCAAGCGAGAGTCCGCTTGAAGGCCGTGGCGTGCAGCTGGTGGTCAGAGTCGGTCACGAACAAACGGGCGTCTGCATCCCGATCAACAGCCATGGCTCGCACGAGCGGCAGGACTCGGTCGGCAATCGGAACACGACGCGTCTTTCCCGATTTGGTGCTCTTGATCTCAACGCCCTCGGGCTCCGCGCGCTGGACCACCAAGATCGGCAGTGGAACCTCGACGAAGTCCCGGACACGTATAGCGCGCAACTCAGACCAGCGCAGGCCGGTCCAACCATCGATCAGCAGCAAGTCCGCGAGCCGCTGATCCCGCGCGGTCGCCCGAAGATAGACGCGCTCGAGCTCGTCCTCACTGAAGGGAAACATTTCGACGCGCGGCGTTCCTGCACGCGGCACTCGAGTCGGCGTAACCGGATTGGCCGCAATCATCCGCTCGCGCACTGCCCATGCAAAGAACGACGACAGCGAGTCTCGGAAACGCCGAACCGATGACTCTGCCAAGCCATTCTTGGTCAGGATGATCAAGGCCCGTGTGATCTCCCGATCTGTCACCGCGTTGATCGATAGAGCTCCTAACGCGGTCGGAACCAAGCGGGGGAGTGCGGCGTCGGCCGTGTATGTCTTGGCAGATACCGAATGCTTCCGCTCGTCGAGCCAAATAGGCAGCAGGGTTCGGACTGTGGCTCGACCCGCGCGCGGGTCCACGCCTCCCGCGAGGGACGCACGCTCACGCGCCAGCCAGGCCTGCGCTGCCCGCTTGGTGTCGAATGTCTTGCCGGAAACGTAAGTGCGCCCCGACTTAAGGACTGCATAGAACCGGCCGGATGGCTGCTTTCGAATCGTCATACGGCTGCCTGGCGCAGCCACTCGATTACGTCTGTGCGCTGATACCGCGGCGATGAGGAGGACAACCACGTCACACGTGGACCCATACCCAAGCCACGCCAGCGGCTGAGCGTCGAGCGGTCGACTCGCAACACGGACGCCACCTCAGCAGTCGTCATCAGGTGCGGAAGCTCGGATGTCGTGAGCTCCTTCATGATCAACCCCTTTCCGGTGCCTAGGCCGTCCTGCCGGCGACTCCAACGACACCGCCGCGCACCAAGCGAGTCGAACGTCCGGCTGCCGCGCGATGGGACAGTGCCATGAAGGCATCGGGCGCGTGATTTGGCCAGTTCCGAAGCGTTCCTGTGCATAACCTGCGATTGGCGCCGCCGGGTGAATAAGACGTTTCACGCCTTCCATAAGGAGGTGGTGATCATCAGGTGATCACGGGCAAGCGTTGTTCTTAATGCGACTGCGTCGGCAACAGGCCTAGCAGTCCCTTGTCGGCAGCTGCATCTGGGCTAAGCCTACGAATGATCAAGAGTGAGACAGGTGACTTGGTGCAGGGCTCTTGATCTTAGCCATGCGGACTAGCGGTTGTGCTGCCTCATGCGTATTGGTGATCACTTGGCGCCCTTTGCTTGGATGGCAGCTAGCTCAATGGAACTGTTGGCCAGCACTCGTGTGATGTGCGCGATTACCTCGGAGTACTTTCGAGGGCTCACAGCAGTGGGCTTGTCGGGCCACATGATCATTACCCGTTCGGGACCATTGTCCGGCTTGACTAGCCACGCAGCCAGCACGGCGCCGCTGACAATCTCAAGGGCAGCAAGTTCTGTGCGGTCCATCCTGAGATTCCTTCCGACTTAAGGGATTCCTTGCCCGTCGGTGTTCCGCATTGGGCTAGCACGAGAGGCAGCAATCTGCTGCCCTCAAGAGCTCATCTTGGGCAGCAATATGCTGCCCTGTCAAGTGTGCTGCGATCACGCGCCGCAGCATTTCGCCGCGCTAGCTTTTGCCGTGTGGAGGAGCCGCTTGGTCCCGACTGGTGGACGATTCAGCAGGTGGCTCAGTACTTAAGCATCCGGCAGAGCACCGCGCGCGCGTACGTCGCACGCCAGAAGATGCCAGCACCCGATGGGTACGTCGGCAGCACCGCTGTTTGGCGGCGCTCCACCATCGAAGAGTGGGCGGCGCGCCGACCCCGAAAAGGCAAGCCGAGCTAGCCACTTGCACGGGTATGAGGTTCAGCGGCCTGGGCCGGACGCAGAGGGCGGTGCCGAGCGGGGCAAGGGCCGCGGCTGGTTCGGTGAGCTGGTGGTTGTGCGTCTAGTCGTCGGGACTGCGTTGGGGTTTGCAGCGTCCCGGGTCGATGTCGGTGGGCCCAGCTGGTCCAGGATGCGCCACCAGAGGGCTGCGGCGGGGTGGTCGTTGGGGAGCGGTCCAGCCGCGGCCGCCGACCGCAGGAGGTGGGAGGCGTCGAAGCCGGTCCGGGTGAGGTAGCTCAACCTTTCTGCCAGCTCAGGAAGGAATGGGTCTGCGTTAACGCTCGGGACTTCTGTGGCAAGCAGTTGCCGCCATTGCCGGTCTGCCTGGGTGTCCGCCGCGGCGGCGAGCCGCTTGTCGAGTT
>DATDKX010000094.1:0-4896 GCA_036519615.1 Propionibacteriaceae bacterium | reverse complement strand
GCTGGCGTTGGAGCGGCTTGGCCGATCCTCATTAAGAGAAGGGGATGGAAATCTAGACCAAGCTCCTTGCGAAGGCGTTCGCGCGTGGACGGCACTTCTGCCACTTGGCTGGCGATGCTGACGACATAGTCAAACCGTGTGGCTTCCAGAAGGATGCGCTCCAGCGCTTCGCCTGCTCGCAACCACGCCAAGCGGCTAGATTCCGCGGTTCCAAGCACCATCAAACAATGATTGAGGCTTGACTGCTGCAGTCTCGGCAGCCATCCCTTTCCGGCCACGTCGAAATTGCGAACCAGAGCCTCCGGCTCGGAACGGGCATCAGTGTGCGGAATTGCGTAGACCGGAACGCCGTCAGTCCGATGAAGGTCTGTCGTCGTCCATGCCTCAAGCTCTGCTCGATACCCGGGGTCGTCGTTCTGGATAGCCTCGGCCTCCTGAGATAGCCGCGCTGCTGTGACCTTTTGCTCGGGCTCCACAAGTTGGACCAGCGACGCACCCTCCTGCTCAGCCGCAGTCGTCAACTCGTAGATAACCTCCGGGGGCACATTCTCCTCAAAGAAGTCCCGGCGGTTCGTGTGTCGCCTCTCGATCATAGGATCCAGCCTGACTAACGGTGTCCATGCTGGGGACTTGTCCATCACGATGAGTCGCGCAAGCAAGTCCGGTTGTTGGACCTCCGGAAGCCGATCAACCTGGACCGCACGATCGGCAGCCAGCGCGACCCGTGCATTGAACAATGCAGAGCCACAACTGATCACCAGCTGCCGGCCAGTAGGATCGAGCGCTCTCAGCTGTCGATCGTGGTCCGCGCGCAACTCAAGAGCGTCCGATCGAATCACGAAGTGCCACGGCTGCGTGTTGTGGACCGAGGGCGCCAAGCTAGCGCGCTCCACTGCCTTCCTGAGCAGTGCCTTTGTCTCTTCCTGAACAGTGGTCATGTCGGGGCTCCTCGATACCGTTTGTCGGCGATTCAGGCTTAGCCGTGAGCAGGGACCGCCGTCGATCTACTCACAGGGTGATCAAGTCGTTCGGGTGACGGCAGGGTCGATAGTCCTAAGATTGCGGGCTGCTCGGCCCCTGACCTGGGCACCGGCACCCGCGGAGCTGCTAGACCATCGGCCGAACCGATCCCGAATCGAGACCTTTGACCCTACTGGCTCTGGCCTCATTGACCGAGATTTGTGACCATCAGACAAGTTGTCAACTCAAGGATGCGGCAAATGGAAGCAGTTCGTTGGTTCGAGGAGATCGGTCTTACTGATGTTGCGCTCGTTGGGGGAAAGGGCGCCAATCTCGGCGAGCTGACGGGCGCGGGGTTGCCAGTACCACCGGGCTTCGTGATCACCGCTGACGCGTACCTTGACGCCGTTTCACAGTCTGGGGCGCGGGCGCGGCTGGCCATGCTGCTGAGCGGGCTCAATGCCGACGACCACGTCGCCCTTACCAAGACAAAGACGGCCGCGCGGGAAGCGATTATGGACGCCCCAATCCCAGGAGATATCGCCGACGCCATCGCAGATGCATATCGAAGGCTTGGGGACGATGTCGCCGTCGCCGTACGGTCTTCGGGAACGACCGAGGATGCCGGCGACAGCTCGTTTGCTGGAATGAATGCGAGTTTCACCAACGTCATTGGACTCCGCAACGTACTGGCGCGCGTCAAAGATTGCTGGGCGTCACTGTACGGCGAGCGGGTGTTGGCATATCGGGCCGAGCAACATCTGAACGAGGAACCGGCGATTGCGGTGATCATCCAGAAGATGATCTTCTCTGAAGTCTCGGGGGTCATGTTCACTGCCGACCCGACCACCGGAGCCCGCGACCGGATGATCATCGAGTCGGTGTTTGGTCAAGGCGAGGCCATCGTTAGCGGCCGCGTCGAACCAGATACATACGTCCTTGACAAGGCCGGTCCACGGCTGCTTTCGGTCCGTCAGGGTAAGCAAAAGTTCAAGATCGTACGCGGCCCCGAAGGCGCTGACGTCGAGCTGCCGCTGGACGACGGTGAAGTGGACCGTCGCACCGTCAGCCAGGATGAGATCATCGAAATTGCTGAGCTCGGATTGCGTGCCGAGCGGCACTATGGCGCGCCTCAAGACTTGGAGTGGGCCCGGGCGGAAGGTGCCACCTATCTGGTCCAGTCGCGCCCGATCACCACCCTTGGCGGCCAGTCACGATCCGAGGCGCGTCCGGAGGTCCCGGCGGGCCCCAATCTGTTGCTTTCCGGCTTGGCGGCATCCGTAGGACGGGCGTCAGGGCGGGTGCGTATCCTCACCTCCCCCAACCAGCAAGCCGAGTTCCTGGATGGCGAAGTCCTGGTCGCCGAGATGACAAGCCCCGACTGGGTGCCGGCCATGCGTCGCGCGGCCGGCTTGATCACCGACGGAGGCGGCGTGACCTGCCACGCGGCGATCGTCTCGCGCGAGCTTCAGCTGCCGTGCGTGGTCGGCACCGGTAATGCGACCACCATCCTGCACACCGGACAAGAAGTCACCGTCGACGGTCGCACCGGCAAGGTGTACGCCGGCGCGGCGGCGCCGATCACCGTTCAGCGGCCGATCCAATCGCTTCCCGAGCCCGTTTCGCCGTTGGCAACCCGGCTCTATGTCAATCTGGCCGTCGCCGAGCATGCCGACGAGGTTGCGGCACTGCCCGTGGACGGCGTCGGTCTGGTCCGAGCCGAATTCATGGTCGCCGACGCCCTGAACGGGATCCACCCACGCCGGTTGATCGAGCTCGGTCAGCAAGATCGCTTCGTCGAAGCTATGTCAGAGTCACTGCTCAAGATCACCCGCGCCTTTGCCCCTCGACCGGTTGTTTACCGCAGCATCGATTTCCGGACCAACGAATTCCGCGGCTTGCAAGGCGGAGAGGCGTACGAACCGCACGAAGCGAACCCCATGATCGGCTATCGAGGGTGCTATCGCTACACCCACCAACCGGATCTGTTCAATCTTGAGCTGGATGTGCTCGGCCGGGTAGCCGAATCCACCGACAACCTTCGGCTCATGATCCCCTTCGTCCGGACCGCATGGGAGCTGGAGCGCTGCCTCAGCATCGTGCAGGCCCATCCTCGGGCTTCCGGCCTGCCGGTGTGGGTGATGGCCGAGGTTCCGTCGGTGGCCTATTGGATCCCCACGTACGCGGAGATGGGCATCGAGGGGGTGTCAATCGGCAGTAACGATCTGACCCAGCTGATGCTTGGAGTGGATCGGGATTCAGAGGTGTGCGCCGAGCTGTTCGATGAGGCGGATCCGGCCGTGCTCGACGCCATCGCCCGCATCATTGGCGCCTGCCAAGAGGCCGGCATCAGCTCATCGCTCTGTGGCCAGGCGCCGTCCGACCGACCGGAATATGCCGAGAAGCTGGTGCAGCTGGGCATTACGTCGATCTCGGTGAATCCGGACGTGGTACACCAGGTCCGTGACATCATCGCCGGCGCCGAGCGCCGCATCCTGCTGGCTGCCACTGCACCGTGGCGGGCAGCCGCCCCAACGATCTCTCCGCGACACCGGCTGCACGGGTTTCATGGTCATCATGAGTGACTGCCGCAACCGCTCCTATCGCGGGTGCAGCTTGCGGTCCAGCCGGGTGGCAGCAGAGAGTGCGTCGCGTGCCACCGCATAAGCCGGGCGTCCTTTGGTCCGCGCTGGCCTACAGAGTCGCGACGGGCACAGCCGGTATACATCACAGGTCAGCTCGCTATTGCGTGGCGATACAGGAGCTCCGGGGGATCGGTGAGGGTTAATGGCATACCAGGGTGCGATATTCGACGTGGACGGGGTACTCGTCGACTCGCCGCATGAGCTGGCGTGGCGCGAAGCGCTCAAAGAGCTGATGGAGGGCGACTGGCGCGACATTCGTGACCAGACAAGCTGGACTGCCGAGCGGTTTACCACGCAGGTGTACCAGCAGGTGTTGGCCGGCAAGCCACGGTTTGCAGGAGCCCGGGCCGCTCTTGAGTACTTCGGAGTGCCCGATGTGGACCGGCGGACCGATCAGTACGCCGCCGCCAAGCAGGAGCGTGTCCTCGAGCTCATCGAGCAAGGCCGGTTCAGGGCCTTTCCTGATGCATTGAGGTTCATCCTCGCTGTCAAGAACAGCGGGATTCGCGTGGCGGCGGCGTCCTCATCAAAGAATGCAAAGCTGTTCCTCGAACGGATCCGGCTGGACACCTTCGCCGCCGAACAACGCCTCGAATATGGCTTCCTGCATCATGGGATGACCTTGGAGGAGCTCTTCGACGCCGACATCTCTGGCCGCGACTTCCCTCGGGGGAAACCGGACCCCATGATCTTTCTGGCCGCTGCGGAGGAACTCGGACTTTGCCCCGAGGTGTGTTTCGTTATCGAGGATGCGACGAGCGGGGTGCAGGCGGCCAAGGCTGGCGGCATTGCGGCGATCGGGGTGGCCCGCCTCGGCGACCACCAGCAGTTGGCCGCCGTCGGTGCCGACCTGGTGGTCCCCACTTTGGACGACGTCTCCCTGCCGGCCCTCCTGGAAGGTCGATTGGAGGAACGGCAAGCCGTCGATGAGATCCGCCGGCGATACGCCGAGCGGCCGCCCAACGCATGGACATTGGTATACGACGGCTTTGACCCCGGACGCCAAGGCTTGCGCGAAGCGCTCTGCGCGCTGGGCAACGGCTATTTCGTTACGCGGGGCGCGCTGCCGGAGGCCAAGGCCGACGAAGTCAATTATCCCGGGACCTATGTGGCCGGCCTTTACAACCGGTTAACCAGTGATGTCGCAGGTCGTCAGGTCGAGAATGAGGACCTGGTCAATCTACCTAACTGGCTACCGCTGCGATTTCGAATCGTTGATGGTCCGTGGTTCGACATGCAACAGCCCGGCGTCGAAGACCACCGTCTTGAACTCGACATGAAGCACGGCACA
>DATDKX010000093.1:0-16013 GCA_036519615.1 Propionibacteriaceae bacterium | reverse complement strand
CAACATGATCGGGGATCGGGGTACGGTGTGCATCGGTGTGCCGGGAAGTCTGGTCGGCGTCGTGCTGACCGTTCCCGGATCGGAATACGCGTGAAGAACCCCGCCACCAAGACCGCTCTTGGCCCCATGGTCATCGTCGCTGTCGGTCAGAATGAGAATCCTCCACTGAACCAGGACGAGCTGGCCTACAAGATCCTGCCCGTCAGCGGCAAGGTCACTGTCATCGCCGCGAAGTGGCGGCCGCTAGGACGCCTCCTGATCGGCGCGACGGAAAAGAAGATCCCAGGCCTGTGGGCGAGCATGCTGTGCCGTAAGCGCTACATCGACGAGAAGTTGCAGGGTGCCGACTCCCAGATCGATGCCGCGGTCATTCTGGGGGCGGGCTTCGATACCCGGGCCTACCGACTGCCCGTCTTGGCCGAGACGCCGGTCTACGAACTCGATCTCCCCACCAATATCGAGCGCAAGCGGACCAGACTGACCAAGCTTTTCGACGAGGTGCCCGCCAATGTCACCTTGGTGCCCATCGATTTCGAGACCCAAGACCTCGCCGATATCCTGGCCGACCACGGCTACCGGCCCGAGCGGCCGACGTTCTTCGTCTGGGAGGCGGTCACCCAGTATCTAACGGAACCAGGTGTCCGCAAGACCTTCGACTTTCTTGCCACCGCCGCTGTGGGCAGCCACCTGGTGCTTACCTATGTCCGCAAGGACTTCCTGGATGGGACCGCTCTTTACGGCGGCGAGAACGCGTACCAGGAATTCGTGGTGAAGCGCCAACTGTGGCACTTCGGGATGAACCCGGACCACGTCGCCAAGTTCCTCGCCGATTACGGCTGGAGCGAGACCGAGCAGATGGGCCCACAGGAGTTCACAGACCGATACCTCAGGCCCAGTGGCCGCGTGTTGCCAGTGTCGGAGATCGAACGTTCCGTCTACGCCAGAAAGATCTAACACAAACCGCCAAGGGCGACCACGCTACGAATCGCTCATCGACGATCAAGCCGACTCCGCCGCAGCCAGCGCCGCCATTCACGATGTCGTCGCGTCCGTACACATCCCAACCACTCGCCTCGCGCTGATCGGGGAGACAGACGCACCCGGCTGCTCGGCCACGCCGCGCCGGCGGTAGGAATGAGTCAGCGGGCGCCAGCCCGCCGAGGCGCGGACAGGAGCCGTTAACGACTCAGCCGGCCGGACGGCGCGCCGGGCAGGCACCTGAGGGAGCGCCGACCGGCGGTCCCCCAACCAGAGAGCGAGAGGAGCGGTACCCATGTCACATGTCACGGCCATGTTGGATGCCTACCCGAAGGATCTTGGCAACGTTGATCGACAGAAGCTGGCTGACTGTATCCATGCCTGCTTCGCCTGCGGCGAAACCTGTACGGCGTGCGCCGACGCCTGCCTCAGCGAGGACATGGTTGCCGAGCTGACGAAGTGCATCCGGACCAACCTGGACTGCGCCGACATCTGCACCACCACTGGCGCGGTGCTGTCCCGGCACACCGGCTACGACGCCAACATCACCGGGGCCATCTTGGAGGTCTGCCGTGTCGCCTGCGCAAGCTGCGCCACAGAATGCGAAGCCCACGCCGACATGCATGTGCACTGCCGCATCTGCGCCGAAGCCTGTCGCCGCTGCGAGCAGGCCTGCGCCGACCTGCTGGGCAGTCTTGGCTGACGCAGGCGGCGCTCGCGACATTGCGGGCGCGGGTTCGGCGTGACTAATCGTCAGACCGACTCGTCAGACAATGAGCCTGAGCGGCGTCGTCAGAGGCTATTAGCCACGCGCGAATGTGAGGAAAACCAGTAGGCAATCTGGCTTCGATCCTGAAGTCGTGCTGGCACTCTAGACTCCCGCTTGATCTTGGTCGAGGCGAACCGGCGATGGCCACGGCGCACGACTTGGATGGAGACTGCAGACGGCGCTCGGGGAGCCTCAGCGGCGTGGCTTGCAACGTTGCCGCGCTTGCGGAGCTCCGGGCGCGGAGCGTTCACCCTAGTGAAGGTGTGGGGGGGCGGCGATTCGAGCTCCAGAGGGCGTGGACCATCTAATCATCCGAGGAAAGGCGAGAAATGGCGCACGACTATTCGCCATGGTCAGACGGCTGGGGAGGAGACACCAACCCCCCCAACCTGCTGTTTCTCTGCGGCTGGTATCGGAGGGCTTTGGACGGGTGCATGGTCTGGCATCTGGCCTAGTGAGACCGCGCAAGGACATCCATTGTCTTCGATCATCTAGCGATCGCTGGGCGGAAAGGGTGGGGGAAGTGCGGGGTCAGCGCGTCTGATCGTTTACGTGTCAGTCACGTTCATGGATGCGATGTCTCCTTCCGTATCAGTGATGTTTGGTGCGCATGACAATGCGGCGGTATGCGTACGTGAGGTCCGTGGCTGTACCCAGATGGTCGCGGCGCCGGTCCGATTGCTAGCAGTCTGACGAGCCTGAGCGGAGCAGCTTGGGAGTGATCTCCATTGCATTGGTCAGTTCAGAGGAGCGTCCGCGACGCTATCCGTAAGAACCAGACGTACGTTTCAGACTGCTCAGGTGTGAAGCACGCCATCCGCACGGTGTCGGTGTTTGAACGGCGTCAAGAGTGGCGGCGTCGGCGTCAAGATCATGTTAAGACACGCCCGGGCTGACAACGCGCGAGTTTGACTGGGTGGCGTGTTAGCGATCACCAAGCGCCTCCTGGTCGGCCGACCTCTTCGTAGCGCGCGGCTCGGCGAGACGTTGCTGCCCAAACGGCTGGCGCTGCCGGTTTTCTGCTCTGATCCTCTCTCGTCTAACGCGTATGCGACGGAGGAGATCTTGCGGGCGCTGAGCCTGGGCGGTCTCGCGCTGCTTTTCCTCACCCCGTGGGTGGCACTTGCCGTCGTGGTATTGCTCGCCGTGGTGGTTATTTCCTATCGACAGACCTGCTACGCCTACCCCAACGGGGGAGGGGCGTACGCGGTCAGCCGGGAGAACCTTGGACGCAACGCCTCTCTCGTTGCGGCGAGTGCCTTGCTCGTCGACTATGTGCTCACTGTCGCGGTGTCGGTGGCCGCCGGGGTTGATGCGATCACGTCGGCCTTCCTGAGCCTGCGGCCGCACGCCGTTGCGCTTTCGCTGTTATTCGTCGCGGTGCTCGCTGTGATGAATCTTCGGGGGGTCAAGGAGTCCGGGACTGTCTTCGCCATTCCGACGTACGGCTTCATCACAGTTGTCTTCGGCATGATCGGCTGGGGTTTCTGGCGGCTGCTCACTGGAGATGCGCCCGTTGCGGAATCTGCCTCCTTTGCGATTGCTCCAAGCCAGTCCCTCGCTGGCCTGGCGGTTGTGCTGATCGCATTGCGAGCCTTCGCCCAGGGTTGTACAGCGCTGACCGGTGTCGAGGCGGTGAGTAATGGGGTACCCAGTTTCAGACCGCCCAAGTCGCGGAACGCTGCCAACACCCTCTCCACGATGGGCGCCGTCACCATTGCTATGTTCGCGGGCATAACGGCGCTCGCTTTGATCGCTCACGTCCGCCTCGCCGACGACCCAAGCCAGCTGATAGGTGCTCCGGCAGGGTATGAGCAGCGGACCGCCATAGCCCAGGTGGCTGGCGCTGTCTTCGGTTACCACTCGGTGTTTTTCTTTCTTGTGCAAGCGTTCACGGCTGCGATCTTGGTGCTGGCGGCAAACACGGCTTTCAATGGCTTCCCGATCCTCGCCTCGATCCTGGGACGAGACGGATACCTGCCCAGGCAATTCGGGCGCCGCGGTGACCGCCTGGTCTTCAGCAACGGGATCATCATTCTCGCGGCATCGGCGGGACTGTTGATCTGGGCCTTTGACGCCTCGACCAGCCGGCTCATCCAGCTCTACATCATCGGGGTGTTTGTCTCCTTCACGCTCAGCCAGGCAGGAATGGTGCGGCACTGGACTACGCTGCTGCGCGACCCGACGCCGCAGGCTCGATCCCGGCTCCACCGTGCGCGCTTGATCAATGCTGGTGGGGCGATACTCACCGCCCTGGTCCTCGTGGTCGTCCTGATCACCAAGTTCACCCACGGCGCCTACCTGGTCGTGATCGCCATGCCGGCCCTGTTTTTGCTGATGAAAGCCATCGAGCGGCATTACCGTCACGTCGGCGAGGAGTTGGCCCCGGGGCCGGGTGGCATCTCGATGCCATCGCGGATCCAGGCGGTCGTCCTCGTCTCACGCCTTGACCTGCCGACACTGCAGGCACTCGCCTACGCCAAAGCCACTCGGCCCGATACGCTGACCGCCCTCACCGTCATGACCGCTGAGGCGGAGACTCGGCGTCTGGAGTCGGAATGGGCCAAGCGCAATATCCCGATCCCGCTTGCCGTGGTTGACGCGCCGTATCGCGATATCACGGGCCCAGTCCTTCGCTACCTGGCCGAGCTTCGTGACGCCAACCCCCGCAGCTTGGTCGTGGTCTACATTCCCGAGTACGTGGTAGGCCATCCCTGGGAGCAGCTGCTCCACAACCAAAGCGCTCTTCGGCTTAAGGCGAGGCTGCTGTTCCAACGCGGTGTGCTCGTCACCAGCGTGCCGTGGCAGCTACAGTCGAGTCGGCGAAGCGAGCAGGCGGAACAGCGTGCAATCCAGCCAGAAACTGTTCGCTCAACGGCAGGATCGTGACCTCATCCTCGGCAGTGGGCTTACCGCGAACGCGTGTCTGGGCAGGTCTAGCCAGCGGGGGCGGCGGCCTGATCTTGCTCACGGTCGGGCTGGTTGCGGTCCGCGGCGTGTTCAGCCTGGCAGACGTTGTCCTGCTGTATCTCATCCCGGTGGTGCTAGCGGCGGTGATCGGTGGGCTGTGGGCGGCCTTGCCAGCCGCTCTCGCTGCTGATCTTGTCGTGAACTTCTTCTTTGTCCCGCCGTACTACACGTTGATCGTCGGCAATACGGAGCATCTGATCGTCCTCCTCACTTACGTTCTCATCGCACTGGCAATCAGCCTCGCGGTTGACTTTGCGGCTCGGCAGCGCGCACAAGCGGCTAGGCGGGAGACCGAGGCCCGGCTGTTCGCTCGTGCCAACACTGCTCCGGTGGGCGAGGCGTCACTTACTGATTTGCTCGATGACATCAAGGACACATTCGGGATGACTGGCGTCGCGTTGCTGGAGAGCCGCGCGACGGGCGAAGAGCCGGTGGCGTCGGTGGGAACCGTAACTCAGTCGCGCCCAGTGCTCTCCGCATCCGCCGGTGATAGCCTGCGCCTCGTTGCCTGGGGCCCCGAAGTATTCGGTCAGGACGCGGCAGCGCTGCGGCGGATGGCGGGTGTGACGGCTCGCATCCTTGAAGCCCAGCGTCTGGCGGCTGAGGCCGCGCGGGTCGATGATCTGGCGCGGATCGATCGGGCCCGCTCCGCCTTGCTTGCTGCCGTCGGCCACGACCTGCGCACACCGTTAGCCGGGATCAAGGTCGCTGCCTCAAGTCTCCGGCAATCGGATGCGACTCTGCCTCAAGACGCGCAGGCCGAACTGCTCGCCACCATCGAGGAGTCGACCGACACGCTCAGTGAGTTGGTCAACAACCTTTTGGATCTAAGCCGACTGCAGGCAGGCGTGTTGAGCGTCCACCTTGACGCGGTAGCTCTGGATGCGGTCTTGGCCTCCGCGCTGCTGCACCTCGGATCACGATCGACTCAGATCACGGCGGAGGTCCGCGATGATCTTCCGATGGTCTGCGCGGATGCCGGTCTACTGGAGCGAGTCCTGGTGAACGTCCTGACCAACGCATTGACGGCAAGCCCGCCGGGCAAGCCGGTTGAGGTCACCGCGCAGGCTACCGGCGAGACGGTCAGCTTGATCATTGCCGACTCAGGTCCAGGGGTCGTGCGGGAATACCGTGATCGAATCTTCGAGCCGTTCCAGCGGTTGCATGACCGCTCGACCACCGTTTGGGGCTTGGCCTGGCCATTGCCCGAGGTTTCATCGAAGCAATGGGAGGGCAGATCCGGCCCGCCGACACTCCTGGCGGCGGACTTACCATGATCATTTCTCTGCCCCATCACAACCGGGCGATGATCAACGGCGTGGAATCGGTCCAGGACTAGACATGACACGGGTGCTCGCTATCGATGATGATCGACAACTGCTCCGGGCCCTACAGATCACCCTTGGCGCGCGAGGCTACGAGGTGGTCCCAGTGGCCACAGGTGCTGGCGCTTTGGCCGCCGCGAGCGCTGCGCCACCCGATGTGGTGATCTTGGACCTCGGGCTGCCGGATCTTGATGGTGTCGCCGTCATCGAAGGGCTGCGTGGGTGGTGTACGGCCCCGATCATCGTCTTATCGGCCCGACACGAAGAACAGGCGAAGGTACGCGCCCTCGACGCCGGCGCGGACGACTATGTCACCAAGCCCTTCGGGATGGAGGAACTGCTTGCCAGACTGCGTGCGGCCGTACGCCGACCAACCCCGGTAGCAGATGCCGCCAAGGTGGAGACCGCAACATTCACCATCGACCTCGCCGCCCGTCGAGTGATGGCCGGACAGAACGAGATCCGCCTCACACCAACCGAATGGCACCTGCTGGAAATGCTGGTCCGCAACGCCGGCAAGCTCGTCACTCAGCGTCAGCTACTACAACAGGTGTGGGGACCTGCTTACGGCACCGAGACCAACTACCTTCGCGTACATATGGCCAACCTCCGCCGCAAGCTGGAACCGGATCCTTCACGACCGCGCTATCTGATCACTGAACCCAGCATCGGATATCGATTCCACGCCGGCGCGAATGACGCGGACCAGCTGTGAGGGGACATCTGCAGTGGGTGGCGCGCCGCGCTCGCGGCGGTCCCGTTGAGTTGAATGGGAATGTGGGCGGACGTTCCATTGATGGCAGGGCGCGAGGGGGCTGGGAAACTCGTCGCCGGGGACTCATCTTTGCGGCGGCCGTCCTGACGCCGTTGCTGGCGTCAGCGTTGATGTCGACGCTCCGAAACAATCTGGAGAACACGAATGCGGCTCTGGTGCTGGTGTTGCTGGTGGTGGCAGCGGCATCAACCGGGATCCGTCTGGCTGGAGTCTTGGCAGCGCTTTCGAGTGCCGTCTGGTTCGACTTCTTCTTAACAGCGCCTTACCTGGCTTTTGCGATCATCGACCGCGCAGACATCGAGACAACAGTCCTGCTGGTGCTGGTTGGCTTGGCCGTGAGCGAGATTGCGTACTGGGGCCGATCCCAGCAAGCGGAGGCGAGTCGGCATGAAGGCTTTCTTGCTGGCGTAATCGAAGCAGCCGGGGTCGTCGCCGCCGGTGACTCGCCGACGGAGACGCTTGTCGATCATGTGGAACGTCAAATAGTGCAGATTTTGAAGCTGGATCGCTGTGTCTTCAGGTCCACGGTCAGCATCGGGCTGCCGGTCCTGCAGCCGAACGGAACGGTCGTCCGGCACGGGAAAACGCTTGATATCGACCGCTTCGGGCTGCCCACAGATTCGCAGGTTCAGCTTCTCGCACAAAGCGGGGGCACGATTAGAGGTGAGTTCCTCCTCACGGCCGCAACACGCATAGCGCGACCGTCGTTGGAGGCCCGACGGGTAGCGGTGACATTGGCCGATCAGGTCGCTGCCGCCATCGCAACATCGAAGCCCAACCCGGCTTCCATGTGAACGCGTAGAACCTCCGGCAGTGTGGATCAATCGCATCAGTCGTGAACTGTGGGTAGTGAGATGACACGCTCGACCAGAAGGCTCGAAACCTGGACCCTCAGGGCCTCAGAAGGCCCTGTCGCCGTCGCCCACCAGCAAGGTCTGACCGTCGAGCGGCTCTTCGGTGCCGTGGTACTCGCGCTGGACAGCCTCATTCTGAGCAGGACGAGCCGGTGAGCTTTCTGAGCCGAGTGTTCGGCGTACGTCCACGTTGCCCGCACGCGGTGCGGGTGCAACGGGATCTGGTGATCCCTGCCGGCGACGGCGTGCCTCTGCTGGCGAACCGCTTTTACCCGGCTGATATCGACCGTCCTCCGCTGGTGCTGCTCCTCAGCCCGTACGGCCGCGGCGTGGCGCTGGACCGGATGCCGCAGCTGCTGGCCGAACGCGGCTACCAGGTGCTCTATGTGAGCTTGCGTGGAACCGGCGGCTCCGGCGGAGACTTCGACGGATTCACCATCCACCCCGCCGACGCCGACGGCACGCTGTCGTGGCTGCGTGAGCAGCCGTGGTTTGGGGGCGTGCTGGCGACCTGGGGGGCCAGCTACCTCGGTTTCGCCCAGTGGGAGCTCGCCGCTCGCGACATTCCGGAATGGAAGATCGCGGTCATCCAGGACGCGCCGTCCGAATTCGCCCACCTGTTTATGTATCCAGGCGGCGGGTTCGCGCTGGGCAACGCGTTGGGCTGGGTACAGATTGTCGATCGCATGTTTCGTGCCAACGGTGACACCGGCCGCCAGTTCCTCGGCGTGTTCACCGGCCCTAAAGCATTGCGCCGCGCGGCGGCCACACTGCCCGTCGCCGACGCCGATGTCGCGCTGACCGGGCGGCGGGTGCGGTGGTTCCAGGAGTGGATCCGTCACGGCCCGGATGACCCGTACTGGCAGGCCACAGACCACCGCGGTAACGTCGGCCGGATGCCGCCGGTGGTGTACCTGCAGGGCGGCTGGTACGACTTTTTCCTCCCCGGGATGCTCGCCGACCACGCCGCACTGCGGACAGCTGGCCGGGCTGTCCGGTTGCTGATCGGCCCCTGGGGGCACGGGCGCGGTCTGTACACCCGCGTCGGGATGCGTGACGCATTGGCCGCGCTGGACGCCGCACTCGCCGACGGCATATCGCCCTCAGGGGTGCGGCTGTTTGTTACTGGTTCCCGCCGCTGGACTGATCTGCCCGGCTGGCCACCGCCCGCCCGTGCTACCGCCTGGTATCTCCAGCCAGCCGGCCGGCTTGGCGCTCACCCAGCCTCCGCCGGCCCCCCTAGCCGGTTTCGCTATGACCCGGCGGACCCGACCCCGTCCGTCGCCGGTACCGTCGTCGGTTTGGCTGCCGGCCCCGCCGACAACCGCCGCCTCGAGGCCCGACCGGACGTTCTCACGTTCACGGGCGATCCCCAGCCCGCCGATCTAGACGTGATCGGCCCGGTGCGGGTCCGCCTGTACGTCCAGGCATCGGTGGCGTATATCGACCTGCATGCCCGCCTCTGCGACATCACCCCGCGCGGCCGGTCGATCAACATCTCGGACGGGATCGTCCGTCTCACCGATGCCGCACCGGGCACACCCCATCCCGTCGAGTTTGATCTATGGCCGGTTGCGCACGCGTTCCAGTGCGGGCATCGGATCCGGCTGCAGGTCTCCGGTGGCGCCCATCCCCGCTACGGACGCAACCTCGGCACCGCAGAACCGTTCGCCACCAGCACACGACTACAAGCCAGCGACCGCACAGTGTTCCACGATGCCCAGCACCCCTCAGCAGTGTGGCTACCAGTGCGCGGCTGACCACCAAGTCGCTTCTGCCGCCCGGGCTGTCTACTAAACAGTCGATCTGATCTCCAGGGCAACCCAGTACCTAACGCTCGGATCGAATAGACCCGTGCTTTGCAAACTATCCCGGTGCGCAGGCTGCAGCGGCGACACAAGGCAGGCTTCTTATGCTGGCCGACATTGGGAACCGATCGCGGCCTAGAGGCCGTCAACATCTTCAACAACAGCGTCACGGCCGTCATTGCCGCCAGAATGTTAGAATGTAACATTCTGCTGTGGGTAAGTCAGTGACTACGCGGGCGCGTCTCCAGCGGGAGGCTCTGCGGCTGTTCGCCGATCGCGGCTATGACGAGACGACGATCGCGGATATCGCCGCCGCGGCCGGGGTCACGCAGATGACGTTCTTCCGGCACTTTCCGGCCAAGGAGCTGGTGGTGGTCGACGATCCCTATGATCCGGCTATCGCTCACGTGGTGGCCACCCAGCCGGATGATTTGCCGGTTGTCGAGCGGGTCCGTCGCGGTCTGCTCGCCGCCTGGAAGCAGCTGGAGGTGACCGACGACGCGGAGTTCCGGTTGCGCCTGCGGATTGGCGCCGGTCATCGCGGGCTGCGGGCTCGGATGCGGGAGAACAGTGTACGGACCGAGGAGGCCATTGCGGCCGCGTTGACGGAGCGGGGTGTGCCGGCGTTCGAGGCTGTGGTCGCTGCGGCTGCGGTGATCGGCGCACTGACGGCGGCTTTGTTGGAGTGGGCGAACGATCCCGACGCCGGGCCGATGGGCGATGCCGTCACGGCTGCGTTGGCGCTACTGGAGATCCGGACGTTGCGATGAGCACGGCCACTATCCGCGCCCACGCGATCGCCAGGCGCTTCGGCGATGAGCAGGCAGTGGCTGGCGTCGACCTGGAAATCCGGGCCGGTGAGATTGTCGCCCTGGTCGGTCTCAACGGCGCCGGCAAGTCGACTTTGATGCGGCTGCTGTTGGGCATGCTCCGGCCGGACGGGGGAGAGGCGGAGGTGTTGGGCTGCCCGGTGGTCGACGCTGACCGGGCTGTGTGGAGCCGGGTGGGGCACCTGATCGAGACTCCGGCCCGGTATGGCGAGTTGACTGTGGCGGAATCGGTCTACTCCGCGGCCCGCCTGCAAGGCTGGGATCGGCCATCGGCCCGCGTCGCGGCAGCTGCGATCATCGCCGATTTGGAGCTGGACCATTGGCAGCATCGAGCGACTCGCACTTTGTCGCTGGGCAATCGGCAACGTCTTGGGCTCGCCATGGCCCTGGTTCATCGGCCGGATGTGCTGGTTCTGGATGAACCCAGCAACAGCCTCGACCCTCTCGGGGTGGTCCGGGTCCGCGAGCTGCTTCGGATGCGAGCCAGCGAGGACGGAGTCTCGGTCTTGGTGTCCAGCCAGCATCTCGATGAGGTGGCCCGGATGGCTAATCGGATCGTGCTGCTGCATCACGGTCAGATCCTCGGCAGCCTCGATCCGCATGGCGCCGACGTGGAGCATCAGTTCTTCCAACGGCTACTCGAGGCCGACCAGGCCGAGCAGAGGCCGCAATGAACGCGGCCCTGGAGTTCGAGCTGCTGAAGGCCCGACGAGCTGGCGTGTTCCGGTGGGGCGCCTTGGTAGCCGCGGTCGGCGTGCCGGCCCTGTCCACGGCCTTCTTCGAGCTGGTCCGGCTGGGAGGCGACTCCCCGTCTGCGGCGAAGGCGGCGACGATGATCACCGACCTGAGCCTGGCCGGCCTCCTCGCCACCGCTGGCCAGGTGCTGTCCGTGGCGATCCTGATGGTGGCCGGCATCGCCGCGTCATGGAGTTTCGGCAGGGAGTTCGTCGACGACGCGCTGCCCGCGCTGTTCGCCGTCGCAACACCCCGCTCGTCGATCGCCGCCGCAAAGTTCGTGGTGCTGGCCGGGTGGGCGCTCCTCACCGTCGTTTCGACGGTCATCCTGACCGTGGTCGGCGGCCTGCTCCTCGGACTCGCCCTGGACGCGGCAGCCGTCCAGACCGCGTCCCGGGTCGCAGCCGCCGGTCTATTAGGCGCGGCGTTGGCCGCACCGATGGCGCTGGTTTCCAGCTGGCGCAGCGGCTACCTACCAGGAATCGTCGCCCTGATGGCCCTGGTGGTCGTGACCCAGCTCGTCACCGCCGTCGGGGCTGGGGCCTGGTTCCCCTACGCTGCGCCCGCATTGTGGATGGGTATGGGCGGCGCAGCCGCCGCCAGCCAGGTGTCAATAATCCAGCTGCTGCTACCGCTCCCGGTTGTCGCGCTGGCCGTCGTCGCGACGCTCAGCTGGTGGCGGCGTGCTGAGGCGCGCTGAATCTGACCGCTTTGGGATCCGCAATCACGGCGCGTCGAATGGCGCCACATCGCCATAAGTTTTTTGCGCTGCCTGTCCTTCTCTTCCTGGGAATGCCTGCGATCTCCTCGAAAGGACGAGGAGCCCGGGCCACCGGTACATCGGTTGAGCAACAACACACGCACAGCTGGTAGATAGACCTCGTCGTTGACGGGCCAGTCCAGCTATGACAGCGCAGGCATATCGAAGACAGCTCGTGCCCGACAAGCAGTCCGGCTCTAGGGTGTGCGACGTGGCTGATCCGAGCGTGGAGCCGGTCCTGCTCCCAGTGGGATTCGAGAAGTTCAACCGTCGAGGGTTCCTCAACTATCAGTTCAACCGCGCTCATGGTCTGGGATGGGCTGATGGGGATGAGCTGCGGGATGCGGCCGCGCGGACGAGGTCTACGGGGGACTGCGTGGCCGTATTCGAGGATCTGTCGGCGCAGGCCGCCGCTGACGGCCGGCTCCGGTATGCGGTCGGCTACCTGCGTCTGGCCGAGTTCTTCACACCGCCGCGATCGGCGGCGAAGGTGGAGCGCTACCGCCGATTCCGCGCTCTGTTTGACGCCGCATTCACCGGCAGCGGCCTGACTCGACACGCGATTCCCTACGCGGGCGCCTCATTGCCCGCCTACTGGCTACCCGCAGCAGGACAACGCCCCTCCGGTGGCGCGGTGCTCATCCATGGCGGGTTCGACTCATTGATCGAGGAGTTCTACCCCATCTGGCAGCGCATCGCGATGGCTGGGTTCGACGTGGTCGCGTTCGAGGGCCCCGGTCAGGGTGGTGCCCGTGCTCTGAGCGGGCTCACGTTCGACCACGACTGGGAAAGGCCGGTTGGTGCTGTTCTGGACTACTTCGGACTTGCGTCTGCCGGGCTGGTCGGCATCTCGATGGGCGGGTACTGGGCATTGCGCGTTGCGGGGCGGGAACCGCGCATTAATCGCGTGGTCGCGTGGCCACCGGTTTTCGACTGGCTCTACCGGTAACCGATGGTTATGCGCGGCCCGGTCCGGACGATGCTGCGGCGCAGACGGCTGATGCGCTGGAGTGTGCGAGCTCGCGCGCGCCTGATACCGACGCTGCGGCAGATCGTGGACCATACCCTCTACCTGGTTGATGGTCACGATCCGATCGAGGTCGTCGACTGGTTCCTTGGTATGAACGCCGACCACCTCGGAAGCGCGCAGGTGACACAAGATGTTCTGCTGATGTGCGGGGAACATGACAGCTTCCAGCCGCCGTCGCTCACCCGCGCCCAGGCCAAAACACTCACAGCCGCTCGCAGCGTCACGGTTCGCATGTTCACAAGGGCCGAGCAAGCTGATCAACACTGCCAGATCGGCAACATCGGCCTCGCCTGCCGCGTGCTGACGACGTGGCTGCGCAACACCAGCCCGAAACCGACTGGCCCCGGCTAGATCGCGGCATCACCAGGGATTCGTCGACGACATCTGCTCAAGAATCCCCACCGCGTTGGCGACGCCGTCTTCTAACCGCAGCTCCTCCGAGATTGCCTGTGCGCGACGGCGGTAGCTAGCCTCCTGGCCCAACATGGTCAATCGGTCCGCCAGTTCGTCAACGCCCAGTCGACGCACCGGCAGCGGTGCGGGGCCCACACCCAGATCCTTGACTCGCTGCGCCCAGAAACCCTGATCACCCAGCACGGGACAAACCAGGGTGGGACGAGCCGCCAACAGGCCAGCAGCTGTCGTGCCTGCTCCGCCATGGTGAACCACGCCGACAGTCCGGGGGAACAGCCAGGCGTGCGGGACCGCGTCGACGACGTGCACACCGTCGGGCACCGAGCCCACCTCGAGACCGCCCCAGCCGGTCGCCACGACGGCACGGACTCCGGCCTTCGCGACAGCGCCGACCACGATCTGACCCCGGGTCTGGGCATGCTTGCCAAATCCCATGCTCCCGAACCCGATGTAAACCGGGGGTTCCCCGGCCGCGAGGAAGTCCACAAGCTCAGTCGGCGGATGCCATGTCTCAGCCTCATCGAGGAACCAGTAGCCGGTGACATGCGCATGTGCCGGATAGTCCTCAGGAACCGGCACGACATGCGAACTGAACCCGTAAAGCACCGGCACCGGCCGCCCGTCTGGGAACCGTAGATGATCACTCCAGCGACTCATCGCGGACAACCCCAAAGTCTCCCGCCGGAACGAGTTGATCATCCCGCCATAGGCCACTGCAGTGAACCGATTGAACTGATAGCTCCACTTGTTGGCTGAGCCACCGAACCGCGAATGGGCGATGAACGGAATCGGGAACGCTCTTGTCGGTGTCAGGAACGGCAGTGGCAGCGACAGCACCGCCGGCACCTGCAGGCGTTCTGCGATATGCAGGCCGCCCAGCATCTTCGGGTGGTAGACGAGCAGGCTCGGTCTGAACTCGCATGCCGCTTGCCACTGATCTAGCAGGGGGGACCGCATCGCAGCGGACATCCGACTAACCAGACGGAGGGCATCCGATACTCCACCCATCCTGGGCATTTCGGACTGAACCAAGTCCAGCATCTCGTTGCCCATGTGGACGTAGTCGACACCAGCTCCGACGACCAGACTCCGAAAGCCCTCGGCGGTACACACAGCCGCATGGTGACCGGCCGCCCGAAGCCCCTTAGCCAAGGCGATGAACGGTCGAACATCACCCAGCGTGCCAAACGTGAGAATCAAGACGCGCACTGCGACCAGTCCATCTGAAGGAAACCCTCGGCTCGACGACGCCAGCGCCGACCAGGCTTCCCGGCACACCATGATCACTGTAGCCCGCCGGTTCGCCGGCGCTCGACGACCCATATCACGCCCGCGCCGTTGGACGGGCCGTCACCCAACGAACGCGAAGTAGCGCAGCCACAGGTAGGGCGCCGCGAGGAGGATGGTTACGCCAGTGACGATGGCGCCTTTCCGGGTGAATTCCCAGAACGAGATGGGAGAACCGGACCGCATCGCGATGCCGAGGACGACAACGTTGGCGCTCGCGCCAATCGCAGTCAGATTTCCGCCAAAATCCGCTCCGATCGCCAGCGACCACCACAGTGCGTCGGCTTGCACCGGATCGGCGATGCCCTGGGTCAGCTGCAGCACGATCGGGCTCATGGCTGCGGTATAGGGAATGTTGTCGACCACGCCGCTGAGCAAAGCCGAGACGAAGAGGATCAACATGGTGGCGGTGAGTGGATCGCCGCCGGTGGCCCGCGCGGCCGCCTCGGCGATTTGGCCGATGACCCCTGTTTTGACGAGTGCGCCGATCATGACGAATAGACCGGCGAAGAACAGCAGCGTTTCCCATTCCACGCTGGGCATGAAGTCGCCAGGCTTGCTACGCGACAACAGCACCAACAGTCCTGCTCCGAGCAGCGCCACCACGGACGGCTCGATATGCAAAGCGGCGTGACCGATGAACCCGATGAATACCGCGGTGAGCACGACTCCGCAGATGATCAGCAGCCGGCGGTCCTTAATGGCCTCCCGCTCGTTCAGCGCCATCACATCGGCCACCCTGTCTGGATCGCCCTGGAAGGAGCCGCGAAACAGCAGCGGCAACATGGCGACCAAAACGGCGATCCCCAACGCCGCTATCGGCGTCATGTGCACAAGGAAGTCATTGAAAGTCAGCCCGGATCGGCTGGCGATGATGATGTTGGGCGGATCGCCGATCAATGTAGCCGCGCCGCCAATATTGGACGACAAGACCTCGGCGATCAGGAACGGAACTGGAGAGACGCCTAGGCGCTCACACACCAACAAGGTGACCGGGGCGATCAACAGCACCGTGGTGACGTTGTCCAACAGGGCCGAGGCGAACGCCGTAATAAGCACCAGCAGCACCATCACGCGAAACGGCGAACCCTTAGCGCGCTTTGCCGCCCAAATGGCGATGTACTCGAACACCCCGGTCTGTCGCAGGATCCCGACGATGATCATCATGCCGAGCAGCAGAAATATGACGTCCCAGTCGATGCCGGTGTCATGGGAGTAAAACGCGTCCTCCGACGACGCCACCCCGAAAGCAAGAATGACGCCAGCCCCAGCGAGAGCCGTCACCATCTTGGGAACCCGCTCGGTGGCTATGAGGATGTAGGCGGCGAGAAAAACCACAACCGCGACGACGGCCATCAGGCCGCCCTCCTGATGTAGGCCCGGCTCTGCGTCAGCTTGGCTGCAGTGCAAGCTCCAGCAGCCGGGACGCGGTGATCGCTCCGATCAACTTGTCGCCTTTCATAACCGCGGCCAACGGG
>DATDKX010000092.1:0-8490 GCA_036519615.1 Propionibacteriaceae bacterium | reverse complement strand
ATCACTCCAATTATTTCCATGGCATCTCCTTTTCTATGAGCCGGCCACCCGCGACCAGCTTTGCCACCTCCGTCAGGTACCCGCGGCCATACGAGCCAAACTGCCGGGCTGAAATCGGTACCGGATCGTCGTAAGAGTTGGCCGTGATATCTCCGGCTGGTCTCTCGCGAACAGCGGGTGAATGACTTGACTGAATCGATTCAGCAGCGGCATTTGTCCGCAATTTTGAGTGTGAAACTGGGGCTAGCGAGCTCGCTATTTCTGGACATCCACTACCGCAACCAGTTGCACAGTGCCACATTAGGTCGAGGGCCACATTAGGTCGAGGGCCACATGAGGTAGTGGCGCGAGCGTTGAGGTTGAGGCGCGACCGTTGAAGGAGAGCATCGATGGGCATCGTTACCAGGGGCTTCAGCGGACGCAGACGTGACAGCGGTCGCCAGCTGCCGCCGGGCCAATACCTCACCAATGACTTCCCCGTGCTGTCGGCTGGTCCAACGCCGCGCATTCCCCTCGATGCGTGGCAGTTCACCGTGACCACCGAGCTCGGCCAGACGCATCAATGGAGTTGGTCGGAGCTGACGGCTCTGCCGTCGGAGTCCATCACAGTCGACATTCACTGCGTGACACGCTGGTCCAAGGTGGACACCGCTTGGCGCGGTGTCTCACTCGACACTCTGCTTGCGGACGTCGAGACCGAAGCGGACTACGCGATGGCCCACAGTTATGGCGGATATAGCACCAACCTGCCGCTGGAGGATTTGCTCGACGGCAAAGCCTGGGTTGCTTATGAGTACGACGGGGAGGAGCTCGCCCCCGAACATGGCGGACCTGCACGCTTGCTGGTCCCGCATTTGTACTTCTGGAAGTCGGCCAAATGGGTCCGCGGCGTCGAGCTGATGCTCCAGGACTCTCCCGGCTTTTGGGAACAGCTTGGCTACCACGACTACGGAGACCCATGGCGCGAGCAGCGTTATCAGGGGGACTGAAGCTACGTCGCACCTGGCGGTCTGCTGTTCTGGTGGAGCGACGCCAGGAGACGCCGAGCGCTGCCACGCTCGTACTCAAGATTCCAGGTTGGCCCGGACACCTGGCCGGGCAGCATCTCGATGTACGCCTTACCGCGCCTGACGGGTACCAGGCAGCGCGCAGCTATTCGCTCGCGGCACCGGCGGATGGTGAGCAGGTTGAGATCACCGTGCAGGGTGTCCCCAATGGTGAGGTGTCGAGCTACCTGGTCGGTGATGCCCGTCCGGGTGATTCAGTGGAGGTCCGCGGACCGGTTGGCGGCTGGTTTGTGTGGAAGCCGGAGCAGCGCAGCCCGGTGTTGCTTGTGGCTGGCGGCTCGGGCGTCGTACCGCTAATGGCGATGATTCGCACCCGCAATGGCGTGAGCGGGGCACCTTTCCGTCTCATCTACTCGGTACGCGGGCCCGAGGACCGGATCTACCGCGACGAGCTTCAGCGCCGCGCCGCCGAGGACGGGGGCCTCGACGTGACGTTCCTCTATACGCGCGCTGCCCCTCAGAACGAGTCGCGGCCTGTCGGTCGAATCAGCCTCGATGACCTGGTCTCGTACGGCTGGCCGGCGGAGGCGGAACCTGCCTGCTATGTCTGCGGGCCTACCGGATTCGTCGAGACGGTGTCGGACGTGTTGATCTTCTTGGGACACGACCCCTCCAGAATCCGCACTGAGCGGTTCGGACCTAGCGGTCCATGAACGAAAAGGTGGTGGCTGCAGATGGATAGCCAAACGCAAGCGGCGTACGACGGAAACACGCTGGCGGGTCCGCTGTCCGACGTGTTCGCCGTTGAAGTGACCACGGCGGTCGGGCGTTGCCAGGGGTGTGGTACGTCCTCCCAGCTGGCCACATTCTTGGTTTACGGCCCCGACCCCGGATTCGTAGGGCGCTGCCCCAGCTGCGAGAGCGTGCTCGTCCGATTGGTACGTACGCCGGACGCCCTATGGCTGGATCTAAGCGGGATGTCTGCCCTGCGGATTCTGATGCCGGCCGACTCTGCAACGGAAGCGGGCTGAGCCCTTCGACAAGCTCAGGGCGTATGTCCGTGCAACGTGCCATTACTCTCTGAATCCGATACCGCGTGGCGGCGGCGAGTCATCTGATGAGGAGCAGCATCGTGATCATCGAAAACTTTCGTGAGTACCTCGAGGAACTCATTAGTGACGGCTACTCAGTGCGGCACGATGAGCATGGTTCGGATCCGGATTTAATCGACCCTGGCGGCAACCCGATTGAGACCTGGCGCGCGGATTATCCGTACGAGGAGCGGATGGACCGCGAGGACTACGAACGGGAAAAGTACGCACTTCAAATCGAGCTGCTGAAGTTTCAGGACTGGTCGCAAGAGACTGGAACCAAGCACGTGATCTTGTTCGAGGGCCGCGATGCGGCCGGCAAGGGCGGCACAATCAAACGGTTTATGGAGCACCTCAACCCACGTGCCGCGCGGGTCGTCGCTTTGGCCAGGCCGACCGAGACTGAGCGCGGCCAGTGGTACTTCCATCGCTACGTCGCACACCTGCCAACTGCCGGAGAGATCGTGCTCTTCGACCGGTCGTGGTACAACAGGGCCGGCGTCGAGAAAGTGATGGGCTACTGCACAAGCGAGGAGTACAGCCAGTTTCTCCGCCATGCACCGTTGTTTGAGGAGCTGCTGGTGGAGAGCGGCTTTTCGCTCACAAAACTCTGGTTCTCCGTTACCCAGCAGGAGCAACGCACCCGGTTTGCCATCCGTCAAATCGACCCGGTACGACGCTGGAAGCTGTCGCCGACGGACATCGACTCTCTCGACCGCTGGGATGACTACACCGAAGCTAAAGAGGCCATGCTGTTGACAACCGACACTGACTACGCGCGCTGGACTGCCATCAAGAGCAATGACAAGAAACGCGCTCGGATCAACGCGATGCGCTTCTTCCTTAGCCAGTTCGACTATGAGGATAAGAATCCTGAGATCGTCTACGCAGCAGATCCTTTGCTAGTCCAACGCGGACGCGACGCGGTCGACTAGCTAGAGCCCGAAAGCCAATCAACCGGTCGCGCTGATAAGGGACGCGGAATTAGGCCGTCAGTTTGTCCATCAGCGCGTCAAGGTCAGGATCTAGCGGGCTGGGGAGCTCTGGGACCCTAGCCTGGCAAGGAGGCCGGCCAGCAGGGCGGTGCGGGGCACGACGCTGTCGAGGTCGAGCCACTCGTTGGGTCCGTGCGCGTCGCCGCCCACCGGGGCCAGGCCGTCGATCGTAGGCAATCCGGCGGCCGCCGTGGTGTTGGCATCTCCAGCCCCGCCGGTGGCCGCCTCGCCGACCTCGAACCCGAGGTCACGGGCAACCCCCTGGGCTACCACAACCAACGCAGCCACGGACGGCGTGCGCTCCATGGGCGGATGACGGTGCGCCGGAAGCAGCCTGGCGCGGGCGCCCGGCACCGTGGTCGTGGCCACGATTCGCGTCACCTCGTCCATTGCCTCGCCGAAGGCGGCCGTAGTGGCCGCCCTGACCTCAACCTGCATGACCGCGCGGTCAGCCACCACATTCGTACGACGGCCGCCCTTCAGCACTCCGACGTTGCAGGTCACCTCCGGCCAGCGGCCGTTGAGAGCCTGCAGTGCGACCGTCTTGTGGGCCGCCTCGAGGACGGCGTTGACCCCCTCGGCGGGACGGACCCCGGCGTGGACCGCTTTGCCTTCGACCTCGATGGTGAACGCCGTGATGCCCTTGCGGGCCGAGACCAGCGCGCCGTTGGTACGGGCCGCCTCCAGCCCCACGGCGAGGTCATGTTCACCGGCGAGGGCCGTGATGATGGGCCGGCTGAACGGCGAGCCAATCTCTTCGTCGGGCGAGCAGACCAGCGTGATCGCGGCGAAGTCATCGAACCCGGCCAGGTCGCAGAGGACTTCTACCGCCTCTAACCCGCACACGAGGCCGGCCTTGTCGTCAGTGACACCGGGCCCATAGCCGCGGCTGTCCCGGACGCGGAACGGGCGTGCGGCAGCTGTGCCGTCGTCAAACACCGTGTCCATGTGGGCCAGCAGCAGCATGCGTCGTCCACCCTCAGGCACCGACCGGCGCCCGGTACGCCTGCCGACTACTAGGTCGCCTAATGGCCGCCCCACCCAGTCCCGGTTCGGGCGGTGGCGGTGCCGCTCTACCTCCCATCCACCCGCCTCAAAGCGTGTCTGACACAGGTCGGCGATCCGGTTCACGCCCTCGGCGGTGAAGGAGCCGGAGTCGATGTTGACCAGTTCCTCGATCCGGTCCAGCACGTCGTCGAAGCGCTCCCGCATCGGCGCCAGCAGGATGGATGGGTTGTTTCGAGGGTCGCTCACAGGCCCAGACCGGAGAATCTTGGAGCCGCGTACGTGATCATTTCCGACCGGCTCTCGCCCATGACCGCTACCCCCGGACCCGGAACTCAGCTGACAGTTTGTCCATCAGCGCATCAAGATCAGCATCCAGTCGTTGCCGTGATTGATCTTCATCGTGCCACTCAACGATCTCCGGCGCCGCCTGCTCCAAAGTGATGGTTGCCACGTAATCCGGCACGACACTGCGCAGCTTCGAGTTGTCGAAGATCATCGAGTGAGCGCTATCTCCGAGCAGCGCAGCACCCCAGTTTGAGTCTGCGGCTGCGATCGTGTCGGATGGCACATGGACGATCTTCGCGTCAACACCGGCGGCGGCAGCCAAGATCATCGTGATCTGGTTCCAGGTGAGCACATCGTCGGAGGTGATGTGGAAAGCCTCTCCGATGGTTCGGGTGTTGCCCAGCAAGGGAACGAAACCCTTCGCAAAGTCGTCGCTGTGCGTCAGCGTCCACAGCGACGTGCCGTCACCCTGCACGACGACTTCCTTTCCCTGTCGCATGCGCTGCACCAAAGTCCAGCCGGCATACGACGGCACCAGAGTGCGGTCGTAGGTGTGCGATGGCCGGATGATCGTCGCCGGAAAGCCGTCATCGCGGTAGGCCCGCACCAGCCGATCCTCACAAGCGATCTTGTTCCGCGAGTATTGCCAGTACGGATTACGCAGCGGCGTTGACTCCGTGATCGGCACTCGGGATGGCGGAGTCTGGTACGCCGAGGCCGAGCTGATGAAGATGTACTGGCCAATCCGGCCTCGGAATCGCTCAAGATCAACTTCGACGTGATCAGGCGTGAATGCTATCCAATTCACTACCACGTCGAACTCTCGATCACCCAGTGCCTGGAACACCGAGGCTTCATCACGGATATCTCCATGCAAGATCGTCACTTCGGATGGTAGTGGCCGAAGCTGGGTGGAGCCGCGGTTCAACGCGTACAGCTCAATTCCGCGCTGTACCGCCAACCTGCAACAGGCGGAGCTGATGATTCCGCTGCCACCGATGAAGAGGACCCGGAGCGCACTCATGACCAGAAGGTAACCGACCCGCGCCTAGCTGCGTTGGGCCGAGGGGTGCAGCAGCGAGACCGCTGGTGACCAGCCGCTAGCGAGGATGTGCAGGAGACTCGGCGGGGTGAGCACCTCGACGTCGCGGTTCTCGGGCCGCGCGACACAGCCGGAGTAGCCGCCCGGGGTCCATCGCAGTAGCTTGTCGCCGCATACCAGCCACGGTTCGCCTTGCTCGATGATCATTGCGCCGTCTGGCAAGTCGCGCGAACGAATCAGGTGTTTGCGTTGGTGTCGCCCGTCCGGCTGTAGCCGCTCGGCGTGCAGCCGCCGGTCGATGACATCGGCGCCGGACTCGCCGGGATGTCGGATGGACCAAAGTTGAACCAATCGGTCGAAGTCGACTCGGCGGCATTCGGCACACGGCCGGTGTCCGGCGGCCAGGGCCGTGGCCTCATCCAGGAAGAAAAGCTCGGTGCAGCGGCCCGGTTGCAGCAGCGGACTTCGATGCCGGCCTCGGAAGCTGAGCCGGCACGCGATCCAGCGCCGGCCGTTGTGATGGCGCCGAATACTGCCGTACGAATCGTGCAAGCAGCCGCGATTGCCATACACCAGGCCACGCTCGGGCACGGCGATCAGGTCGTAGAGCGGCGGACCCCAGCGGATTTGGTTCACTTGCGGCACCGTCCCGGTAACCTGGATCAGCTCATCGATCTGGCGGAGGGAGTAGTTGCTGACGCCGATGGCCTTTGTTAGGCCCTCCTGCTGTGCCCGGATGAACTGTTGCCACACTCGTGGAGCCGCCTGGCCGTTCGGTGGCCAGTGCACGAGCCACAAATCGACGTAGTCGAGCCCGAGTTTGCTCAGACTCTCCCCCAGCGTGCGCCGCTCCCGACCGGCATGAGCAGGCGGCAGCTTCGTGGTCACAAACACCGATTCCCGAGGCAACGCAGCCGAGGCCAAGGCCTTGCCGATACCAGACTCGTTCTGGTACATGGTCGCGGTGTCGATATGCCGGTATCCCGCTTGCAGCGCATCGGCGGTGGCCTGGGGTGCCTCGCGATTGCTGATCTGCCAGGTGCCAAATCCGAGGAGGGGCATGCGGCCGCTCGCCAAGGCAGCTGTCGGCTCTGCGTAGTCGTTCTTCGTCATGGTCGCACGTTAGCCGAACGGCTAGAAATCAAACATTGCGGTTCGTAATCGGAGCCGTTTTGGATTGGTGTCGTATTCCCTGCTTCGGCTATTTTCGCTGCACCGGAAGTCATTTTGAAAATTACCCATCCAGGTATTCCGTCGTGCTGAATACCGAGCGTGGATATTGCAAGAAATCAACCCGTACGTCGCAAGCTTGTCAATGCCATGGTTTCGCTGCTCATCGCGGCAGGCGCTTTAGCCGGCTGCAGTGCGAACGCCGATTCGTCGATGACAGCTCCGACCGCTACCACGTCCGCGCCCGCGGGCCCAGTGATCAACGTGAGGTCACTGATGTTCGATCCCTCCACCACCACGGTGAAAGTGGGCACGACCGTCACCTGGCGCAACGACGAGCCGATCACCCACACGGTGACATCTGGCCGCTTCGAAGGAGTCGACAAGAGCACTGGCTTGCGGTCCTCGCAGAACCCGGACGGCACCTTTAACGCCAAGCTTGCAGAAAAAGGCAAAACCTTCAGTTTTACGTTCACTCAGCCGGGGGCCTATATGTACTACTGCGACATTCATCAAGGCATGAACGCCACGATCACGGTAGTCGCAGATACCGCTTCCCCTAGAGCGAAATAGAAAGCTATTTCGTCACCCCGCTCCAGCTCAGCGCAATTTGCGCGCGTCAAGAAAGGTCCATCATGAATAAGCGATTGACTCGCTTCTCCATTTCCGCCGCGGCGGTACTTGTCCTCGCGGCCGGTTGCCGTAGCGGTACCGGCTCCCCGGCTGGCATGCCAGCCACCGAGACGTCGCCGTCCTCCGTCCCGTCTGTGTCGATGACTCGCTCACCAAGTCACTCACCGACTGCCTCCTCCACGGCGCCAGACGCAACGGAGGCAGCCGCCCCGCGCGCCACCCTGACCAGCCTGTTGTCCGATCACGTTTGGCTGGCCGGGAATGCGCTGGATACCGCAGTCCAGAAGAAGGGTGATCTGAAGGATCCCCAGGTGGTCGGCGCTGTCAAGGCACTCGACGCCAACTCGGTGGCACTGCGAAGACCGTCGGCTCGGTCTATCCCGACGCCGAGAAGCCGTTCCTCGCTTCGTGGCGGCAACACATTGGGTTCTTCATCAACTACACCTTGGGCAAGGCCACCAAGAATGACAAGCAGGTCGCCAAGGCCAAGGCCGATCTTGACCCGTACCGCACCTCGTTCGGCGAACTGATCAACTCGGTGATCCCCGGGCTGCCCGCCGACGCAGTCGCCGACGAACTGGTCCCGCACGTCAATACGCTGTTCGCTGCTATCGAGGCCGCGTGGCAGCCAAGGCCGACTACCAGACCAAGCTCACCAAGGGGGCGGATCACATGCCGATGACTGCGGCAATCCTCGCTAGTGGGATCGTCGCCAACAAGAACATCGAGTCATAAGACAGCTCATCCCAGCGGACTGGGCGGCTACAAATTGCTGGCAGATTGCATGTTTCCGCACGGGCGGAGTGCAATCTGCCAGCAGTTTTGCCTTGCCTACTCACTTGCCCACGAGCTTGAAGGCATGATGCGTCTTTCCCGTGCGATGGGAATAGACGACCCAGGCCAGACTCAGGGCTTCCAGCCACCGGGCGCTCTCGATGCCACCCATGTCGATCACCGGCCAGCCGAACTCTTCGAGCAGCCCTGTGACAATCTGCTTGGCCTCGTTGTTGTTCCCAGCGATGAACATGTCCGGCTCGTCGCCCGTCAAGCTCGGATTGATCATCACATCGGCTTGCACGACATTGAGGCCCTTGACGACGTACGCGTCAGGAATCAGCCGCTGGATGCGCTCACCTAAAGAGTCGGTGGTACCGACGAACAATCCTGGCTGTCCGGAGGAGAAGTCGAGCGGATCGCTGGCATCGATCATGATCTTGCCAGTGAAGTTCTCAACGCCGGCGAGCCGGATGACTTCCTCG
>DATDKX010000091.1:0-7772 GCA_036519615.1 Propionibacteriaceae bacterium | reverse complement strand
GGCGGTGATCATGGCCGCGGTTGCGGACCGGTCGTAGGTCGACGGGAAGTGGCGCATCACCTCGGGGTCCGAGTTCAGTGCAGCGAACGAATCAAGATCACCCGGTTGCCATCGCCGCAGGACAAGGCGGGGGGTCGTCACTCGAACCGCAGCATCCGAGTCAGCTAGCGAGTGACGAGAGGCCTGAGGACGATCACCCAATCTATTTGACCAGACCGGGTCGTACGGTAACGCGAACCGCCCTCCAGCAAGCCTCATCTCAGCGTCCCATTCAACGGTCGTCGGCGTGCGGAACGCCCGCCATCGGAATTGAGTGCCTAGCTGGTCGAGCGGATGAACGGTGGAAGCGGCGGCAAGAACGCCCGGATTATTCCGGCAGCAAATCCGTCGGCAGCACCGCATCCCAATAGCCGTCGGCTGCTCGCCCCTATCGTTCGAAACCCGATGGACTCGGTCCCTTTTAGGCCAACGGTCGAGGTCATCCCCGACCCACACTGGCGCCTGATAAACACGCCGAATCATTTGGGGTGCAGTTGGCTAGCATCAGCGGCGTGGCCGCATCCCCCGTCGCCCCCGGTCAGCGCCGGCGGGGATCGGAGCGGTTAATCGTGCGTTTGCTCGATCGGCTGTCCGATCTTGGCTCCGGACCCGCGGATCATCCTGATGAGCGCCTCCGTCACGGGACGCTGATCTTCGCCTCTGTGCTGATCGCGCTGATCTCCCTGATCTGGGTCGCAACCTACTTCGCCTACGGCTATCCCACCTCGGCGGCGATCCCAGCTCTATACCAACTGGCCACGGTGGTCGGGCTAGTCGTGCTGGCGCGGACGCGACGGTTTGGCGTGTTTCGCACCACACAGCTCGTCGCGTTCCTTGTGCTACCTGCCCTGCTCCAGGTCTCGCTCGGCGGCTTCGTCGCATCGAGCGCAATGATCTTGTGGGCGATCTTCACGCCGCTCGCGGCGCTCGCCCTGCAGGGGCTTCGGCGCTCGATTGTGTGGTTTGTAGCGTTCTTCGCCGAGCTCGTGGTCCTGGCACTGCTCGACCCTCGCCTTTCCCAGGACCCGGCGGCGCTCCCGACAGGCTTTGTGATCACGTTCTTCGTGCTGAACGTGACGGGGCTCACCTTGAGCGCGTATGTGATGCTCGGGTATTTCGTGGAACAGCGTGAGCGAGCACATCGCGCGCTCGAGGCGGAGCGGGAGCGGTCGGAGCGCCTCCTGCTCAACGTCCTGCCCGGGCCGATCGCCGAGCGCCTGAAGGTCGGCACCGGAGTGATTGCAGATCACTACGACTCGGTGAGCGTGCTCTTCGCGGACCTCGTCGGCTTCACCGAGCGGTCGTTGGTCATGGCCGCCGACGAGCTCGTGGCCCTTCTGGACCGGATTTTCTCCGCGTTCGACCGGCTCGCCGATGCGGCGCGCCTCGAGAAGATCAAGACGATCGGCGACGCTTACATGGTGGCCGGCGGGCTGCCAGAGCCACGGCCGGACCACCTTGAGGCGGTTGCCCGGATGGCGCTCGCGATGCTAGATGAGGTCGCGGCCATCGCCGAGGAGACCGGAAGGGATTGGCTCGCCGTCCGGATCGGAATCGACAGCGGACCAGTGGTGGCGGGCGTCATCGGCCGACGCAAATTCATCTACGACCTCTGGGGCGACACTGTGAACACGGCGAGCCGTATGGAGTCCCAAGGCCTACCCGGGCAGATCCATGTCACCGGCCGCGTCGCGGCCGCGCTGGGTCCAGGGTTCCTCCTGCGGCCGCGCGGAACGAGCGATGTGAAGGGAAAGGGGCCCATGACGACGTTTCTACTTGACGGCGTCGATTAGCTGACGGCACGGCCACCATTCCAAGTTGCGCCCGCATACGGCGTCGGCCGCTGCCGCAATTGATCGCGGGCACTGCACCTCGTAGCCCTCGGCAGCGAGGTGCAGGGTGCAGGGTGTTCGCCATTGGCGGATTCCTGCGGCGACGTTGGCCTTAGCGTGATATGCATGAGTAAATGTGCTGTCGGCCGTCACTGCATTATGCAGGCTAATAATTCCTATGCTATTTGTTGAATGCTTTGGTGCATGGCTTGTTGACAGATACGGCAGGGCTCTTCCTCTTCGAAGCCGGTCAGCCACTGGCGCCCGGCCTTCCACCATGTTTCATATTCCGCGAAAGCGACGAGGTCGGCCAGTTCGCGTAACACCCATCCGATCGCGCCGTAGAGCGTGACACCGCCCCACACTACGGTCGCCCAATGTTCGCCGACAGGTATCACCGTGATGGGCTTATGGATCTGATAACTGCGCGGATCCTTGCCCTTTGCCCGCCGTTTGATGACATCGGCGACGTATTCCCCGTCATGCATCGCGGTTTGCGCCATGCCGCTATACGGTGTGTTGGCATTATCCCCAACCACAAATACGTTGTCGTCAGCCTCGAGGTAGAGGTTGGTAGCGACTTTGCCGCGCGGGGTAAGCATGAATCCGTTGTTCTTGAAGAACGGATGGTTGGTGACACCGGCGGTCCACACGACAGTGTGGCTCTTGATCGGATTGCCGCTGACGATCAGTTGGTCAGCTGCCACTCCTTGGACAGCGCTGTCCGTATAGAGTTTGACACCTTTACGGCGCAGCCGCCTCGCGACGCTTAGTGAGGCCCCCTCTGGCATGCGCGGCAGCAAGCGGGACGCAGCCTCGATGAGGTCGATGTACACCGCCTTATGTTTGACGCCGTGTATGTCCATCACCTTGTGGAGGTACTCCGGAAGCGCCCCGGCGAGCTCAATGCCGGTGGGCCCCGCCCCGACGATGACATAATTCAGGTCTGGTCTGCGTTCATCCTCGATTTGATTGTGCAGATGTTCCTTGAACCGCTTGATAGCGTCAAACGACTTGATACTGTACGAGAACTCCTCCATTCCAGGAATGCCGAAGTAATTCGTCACCACTCCCAAGCCAAGTATGATGATGTTATAGGAAAGCACTTCGCCCCCGGCAAGCGTCAGGGTATGCGCCGTGCGGTCAATTGTTTCGGCGATGCCTTGGATTATTTTGACTTTCTTGTCACTCAGAATAGTCATGAGCGGTATGCTTGATTCCGCTACCGTACCGCCGGTCGCTGTCCGGTATAGCGCCGGATAATACCGGAAATTGGCTTGGTCGGACACCAACGTGATATCAAATTTGCTGTTATCGCCCTTGCTCAGTTCGAGCGCCGCTTTGATGCCGCTAAAACCACCGCCCACGATCAGGATTTTTTGCTTGCTCATGCGCTCATGGTAAGCCATAAAGGCTTTCTACTTACCAAGGCTTCCGTTGAGATGAAGGTAATTGTGTCGTCGGCGAAAGGTCGCGCTCAGGCATTGGCGAGCGGGACATGATCGTGATAACGCGTATCCACCGCTCCTGGGAACCCGTGCGCAGAGCGGGCGCTCCCGTTTCGGGTGTTCGGATTGTGGGGCCCGCCTAGGCGACCGGCTGCCCCGGGTTCGGATCGGCCAAGGAATGGAGCAGGCTCCCAACCGTGGGCTTGCACGGCGCCGGCCGCGACGATCCGTGGTGTCGTCAGTCAACCAGTGCCAGACTGATTCTGCCTCCCGGATGGCCGGATCCTCGGCTGAGCATCCTGCACTCCAGGACCGCTCGTTCAACGCCGACGGGTCGCTGTTCTACCCCGACTCCCGGGGGTTCTTCGACGGCATCGTCCGCGGCTACATTCCCGCCGGGAAGTTCTCCCCGATTTGGAATCCGGAGTTCTTCGGCAACATGATCATGGCCAACGGCAACACCTGGCCATTCCAGACGGTTGAGCAGCGGCGCTATCGCTTCCGGTTCCTGAACGGGCGCGAGCACGTCGGCGAGAACATCGCCCACGGTGTACCCGTCGGCCGGCGCGTCCGTCCAACCAGCACCGCGCAGGTCGGGCGCGACCACTCGGTAGTGCTCGGCGAGCGGCGGGATGACCTTGCACCACTCCCACCAGTGCTGCGGGAAGCCGTGCAGGAGCAAGACCGTCGGGGCATCCGGGTTCCCGGCCTCGGCGACGTGCATCCGCAGGCCGGTCGAGAGCGTGACGAACGCGTGGGTCACACCCGGGAGCTCCGGCATCTCAGGTCGGCTGCGCGCGGCCCGACGCCGCGGGCCTGCGGGGCGCGTCAGGAGTATCGGTCACAACACCCTTGTACTACATTCGCACCGGCGAATTCACCACCCGCGACCTGCGGCGCGGGCCCCTGGCTGCTCGACGCGCTCGGGCTTCGGCGGGTCGGGCTGGTCGCCCACGACTTCAGTGCGTTCGTTGGGTTCCGGCTCTGCTTCGACCACCCGGAACGTGTCGCCGCCTTCCTGTGCCTCCTGCCGCACCCCTACCTGCGTTTCAAGCCGCAGATGCTCGCCGGTATCCCGCAGCTGTGGTTCCAGCCGGTTGTCGCCACGCCGGGGCTGGGGCCGTGGGCCCTGCGCACCGACCGGCTCGCCCGCCACCTGCTGGCCGGGTTCACCACCACGCCCGACTCGATCACCGATGAGGACCTGGCGGTGTTCGCCGGACGCCTCCACGCGCAGGGGCACCCTGAGGCCGGCTCGGCGCTGTACCGGAACCTCATCCCCCCGGAGATGGGCCGTTTCCTGGCCTCGACGTCGTACCGCAAGAGGCGGCTCACCGTCCCGACCGTCTCGCTCATGGGCGGCGCTGATGCCGGCGTCCGGCCGGGCATGCTCGATGGCTACGGCGGCCAAGCGGACGACCTCGCCGGCCACATCATCGACGGCGCGGCACATTTCCTCGCCGATGACCGTCCCGACGCCGTCGTGACGCACGCGCTGACATTGTTCGGCCGTGTCCTCTGACACACCCGAGAGCGACTTGCGGCACTTTGGCAGCCGTCGGAGCAACCTCTTGCGATCTTCGCTGTGGTTCGACAGGCTCAGCTAATGGGCTCTGAGGATGCCCAGCTCCAGACCTACTATCCGCATCGGATCTCGCCTCCGGACACATTCCGAGCTTCAGCGTGCCCTGCTGGCGGTTCAGCCATGTTGACTAGCCCGAGCCGCATGGAAAGCGTGGGCCTTGGGGTGCTCTCTTTAGTGTCATGGATTGAAGGGCCGGCATTGATGCCGACGAACACGATCGTGACCGGTCCGGTCGCTGGTGGGCGGCGCGGCTGGCCGTTCTCGCTGCCGCTCACCCACCTTGCGTCGGTGGGGTATGTCGCAGAGGAGTTCTTTCTCGACGGCACTGCGGCCGCCTACGACGCAGAGCCGGGCGCCGAGCTCACGGTCGACGGCAAGTGGCGAGTCCGCCCGTCGCGCATCGCGCCGTTCCGTACGCGGGTGTTGGTGGTGCGACCGGTGGACAGGGCACGGTTCAACGGCATCGTGCACGTCAACTGGCAGAACGTTACCGCCGGCTTCGAACTTGGTATCGCCGACGCTGAGTCCGAGCAGCTTCTCGACGGCTTCGCGTGGGTGGGCGTGTCTGCCCAGCGTGTCGGAGTGCATGGGTTCCCTGGCAGTGAGCAGTTCGCGCTGCGCGGCTGGGATCCAAAACGGTATGGCACACTCGACCATCCTGGCGACGACTTCTCCTTCGACATCTATACGCAGGCCACGCGCTCGATCGGCCCCGAGATCTTGGGCGGCGCCGGGCCACGCAAGCTGGTTGCTACGGGCGCTTCACAGTCGGCGATGCGGTTGCGTACCTACGCGAATGCCATCCAGCCGAGGGAGCGGCTCTTCGACGGCTTCTTATTGCTCCTGGACTTTGGACGAGGCGCGCTGCCCGATACCCGGGATATTGATACCGCGACACTCCCCGCGATGACGGTGCCAGTGCGGATCCGCGACGATCTCGGCGTTCCGGCTCTCGTGTTCAACAGCGAGACCGAGGCGCCCTGGCTCTTTCCGGTGCGCCAGCCCGACACCGACACATTCCGGTTGTGGGAGGTCGCGGGGACATCCCACCGCAGCGGCGCGGCGAACCAGAAGGCGTTGGCACCGCTCTTCGCCCGTGACGGCATCATGCGTGCACCAGGCCGAGAGAACCCGAACGTCCTGAGCTACACACCCGCATACCGCGCTGCGCTCCACCACATGAACACTTGGCTCGAGGGCGGCCCGCCGCCCCCGCCCCAAGCTCGCATCGAGTTCGAGTCTGCCGACCCACCCACAATTAGGCGCGACCAGTACGGCAACGCGCTCGGCGGCATCCGGCTCCCCGACTTCGCGGTACCGACCGGTGAACACCGCGGCAACGTTGGAGGCGACCTCCATGAGTCACTCCCCGGGTACAGCCGGCCGTTCACTGACGCGGAGCTGCATGAGCTCTACCCCAACCCGGAGGCGTACCTCGACCAATGGCAGGCCGCGCTCGACCGCGGCGTCGCCGACGGGTTCATCCTGCCGGAGGACGCCCCCGCGATGAAAGCCGTCGCCGACAAGACGGCCACCGCCATGTTTCCCAAATAGCGCCGGCACTGGTCCCTGCCGGGACGTCGCCTTGTAAACGAGCTAACCGGAAGTTGGACAGTGTGCCGGAGCATCGAGCGGATGCCTGCCAATCGTTGCTAGTTGGCCAGCCAATGCCGGACAGTTCACGCCAGCCTCGACGTCGCAAAATCAGGAAAAGAACCATCCGCAGCCTCGAGGCTGTGCCACTAGCGACTAGCTTGATTGTCCGCGGCTGCAGCGCTGTGTTCTATGAGGGCTAACCAACTCCAGCAGCTCCAGCGCCGGGAGCCGCCTGACCTCTGTCGCGGTAAGGGTTGCAGCGAACGCAGACCTGGTAGCGCTGTCGGGTTTCGGAGTTCTCGCGATCCTCCCAGGCATGGAGCCGGAGTCGACACCGCAGAGGCTTTGGCCACGTTCGGATGCTTCCTTGGTTAGGGTGGACGGAGTTAGAAATTGCGCGACGACTGCGGGTTTGGGCTTCTAAGTCGGCCGACCGCCATTGCGGCTATTGCGTCTGCCGGGTCGCCAACCAGTCGCTTCGGTGAAGCGGTCATGATTGACCGGGTCGGTGTCATCGCAGACGTTGTAGATGCCGCCGGGGCATGAGAGTGCGGCCACCAGCGCTCTACCCGCGTCGTGAGTGTGTAGGTGTACGTTGTAGCGGTCGGTGGGCATAGCCGAAGCTGCTTCCGGTCCGTACAGAGAACCAAGGCGCAATGCGACGCCGCGGCGTCCCGCGTAAGTGAAGCGGCGAAGCTGGGCTTCAGCTTCTAACGCGGAGCGCAGAAACTCAGGCAGGTCTGCGAGTGGCGTGGACTCATCGGCTAGGCCAGGCGGGTAGACGAATGCGGCCGTCGGCACCACGATAAGTTCGGTCTTGGCGGACAACGCGCAGTCAACGAGGAGTCGGGTCGCGTCGGCACGCAGCCGGTCGTTCACGTCCCAGGCACCGGGAAGGTCCCTGCGATTCGGAGTGGGGATGCGGGTGGCCAGGTGCAACACCGCGTGAATGTCATGGACTGCCTCACGTACCTGCTCCACGTCGAACAGATCGAGTTGGGAAGACGACGGCGTTGCAAGTTGATGGCCGCGCTCACCCAGCAATGGGAGGGTCACCCGCCCGAGAACTCCAGAGGCGCCCGTGACCAAGATGCGCATGCGGCGCATGTTAACGACGCCGCTCACGATCGGGTGGGCCGCGGCAGTGATTCGCGCTGCCAGCACCCGTATCAGACAGATAATAAAGGGAAGCGGGGTATCGCGCCAAGCAGGTCTTCCGGATCGTCCTCTGTCACGTGGTGGCCTCTCGATGGGGTGTCCGCTGCAGGTCAT
>DATDKX010000090.1:0-4609 GCA_036519615.1 Propionibacteriaceae bacterium | reverse complement strand
GAGCCGACGGAACGCCAGCGGAGTCAACAACTCGCTTGCTGTTGGCAAGTCCACCAACGCGACGGTCTTGATCTCGGTTGGCTGCAGCGACCACGAAGCAAGATCATCTTCGGTCACCATGCCGCCGTCGAAGATCATCTCGATGGCATCGTCCCAACCTAGGTACGGAGGCATCCAGTCGATAACCAACAGCCGCCCGATCGGAAGATCAATACCGAGTTCCTCACGTACCTCACGTACCGCTCCGAGGCGCGGCGGCTCAAGCGGCTCCACGATGCCACCCGGAAGCTCCCAGTCCTCCTTGAACTGCGTCTCGCACAGCAGCACGCGATCTTGTACGTCTCGGATCAGGACATGAGCGATCAAGCGCTTCTTCGGTAGCGCTGAATTCATCACGCTCGAAAAACCATGACTTCCGCCTACCTGATCGGATGCCAGTCTGGCAAACAGGCAGATGTCAGCGTACGAGCGATCTGGCAGCTCCAAGGCCTGGCGTCGTACACCTTCGAGTCGGAAGCCTGCTCGCAGCACAGCCCGCCGAGCACTCAGATCATTGGCCGGCAGCGAGAGCTCGATCCGGCGCAGACCGCGACCAGCAAGTAGGTCTTCCGCGGCAGCACGGAGCGCCCCTTCAAGCAACTCGGCGTTGACCGATCCGCTCCAACCGATGGTGGCGATACCGGCTGGAAAGACATTGACGTTGAGAGCGAGGTCAGTCACGGTTTGGGTGTTGAGCGTGTCCAAGCGCCCTTCGGCAGGCGCCGTCCTGAGCATGCCGAAGGGCTCAGGGCGCATCTGGCGGCGACCGGATTCGGCGCGACTGTGCTCATGACTGACCAACGTAGTAGACAATCCACAGGATGAGATCATGACTGACCCTGATACCCGCGGATGGCGTACCAGTCTCCGTCGGCACGACGCGCTGGTGTTCTATGTGCTGACCTTGGCGCTGACGTGGGTGGTTTGGGTACCGAGAGCTATGGGCATTCCCGTCGGGGTCGTCGGTCAGTTGTGGACCTGGATTCCGGCGATTGCGGCACTGGTCTGTGCGGCGCTGATGGATGGCCGGGTCGGGGTACGCGATCTTGGCCGGCGATTGGTGCTGTGGCGCGTTCGGTGGTGGTGGTATCCGGTTGTCTTGGTCGGGCCCCTGGTGTTCTCGCTGATAGCTGCAGGGATTGCGGTGCTGCTCGGCGAGCCGTGGACCGCGGTACGGCCGGCCGCCCTTAGGCTGTCGATCCCGGCGCTAACGCTGACCTTCCTGATTCTCATGATCAGCGATGGGCTCGGTGAAGAATTGGGCTGGCGTGGATATCTCCTGCCGCGACTTCTTGGCCGCTATCGAGCCATTCTTGCCAGCCTGATCTTGGGGTTCGGCTGGTGGCTGTGGCACCTGCCGCTAGTTTGGACTGCGGGCGCTGCAATGGAGGGTCAGCCGCTGTGGTTGCTGCTCGCTGACTTAATGGCCAAGTCGCTGATCTTCACCTATGTATTCCTGGGCACGCAAGGCAGCGTGCTGTTCGCGATCATGCTGCACGCCTCGACCAACCTGTTCGCCGTCTCGCCGACAGTGGCCTCCGATGGTGACCTGACGCTGCCGCTGGTCGCGCTGGCCCTCAAGTGGGTGCTCGCTATTGCGCTGTTCGTTCGGCTACCCCGGTCCTTTGGCGATGGTCGCGGCAGTGGGCCAGCAGCGGCCTTTCAGCGGTCAGCCACTTCTGGGTAAATCCGGCGAGCTCGGCGAGGCCGGGGATTCTGGCGAGTCAGGACTGCTAGGCGAGTCCGGCGAATCAGGACTATCTGGCGAGTCCGGCGAATCAGGACTATCTGGCGATTCCGGACTTTCTGGCGACGCAGTGGTATCGGACGCAGTGGTATCGGACGCCGTGGTATTGGACGCCGTCTCTGCCGGCTTGGCGCGTCGTGGCTGTGTCGGTCCAGTCACTGCCGTGTCGGTCGTCGCGGTATGCGGCGAAGCAACCTTCGCGGCGGCCCTGACAGCGCGGGTGGCCTTCTCGGGCTCGATCGGCTGCTCCTCGTCCAGCTCCGGCTCGAGCCGCAACCACACCGCACCCAGCGGGGGGATCGTAACCGAGGCAGATGCCTTGTAGCCGTGCGACGGCACTGGATGCGCAACGACTCGTCCGAGGTTGCCGATCAAGCCTGTTCCGTCATATACCTCGGCGTCGGTGTTCAAGATCTCTTTCCAGACTCCCTCGGTGGGCAACCCGATCTGGTGGTCTGGGCGCGGCTCGGAGGAGAAGTTCGTAATACAGGCGATCATCTGGCCGTCGCCGTCGAAGCGCAGCCAGGAAAAGATGTTCCCGCCACGATCGTCGGCATCGATCCAGGAAAAACCGGATGGATCAGTGTCCCGCTTCCACAGTGCCGGATGCTCCTTGTAGATCGTGTTCATGTCCTTGATCAGCCGCTGGATGCCGCGATGTCCCCATTCGGCGCTCTGCCACCAGTCGATGCTGCGACTTTCGGAGAATTCCCGACGCTGGCCGAACTCGGTCCCCATGAACAACAGCTTCTTGCCTGGATGGGCCCACATGAAGGCATAGAAGGCGCGCAGCGTGCCAAACTTGCGCCACTCATCCTGCGGTGCCCGCTCAAACATCGAGCCCTTGCCGTGCACCACCTCGTCGTGGCTGATCGGCAGGATGAAGTTCTCCGAGTACGCGTACGCCATGGAGAAGGTCATCTCGTGGTGGTGGAACTGCCGGTAGACCGGCTCGCGCCCCATGTAGCGCAGCGAGTCGTTCATCCAGCCCATGTTCCACTTGAACCCGAAGCCGAGGCCTCCGTAATCAATGCTCTGAGTGACGCCCGGCCAGGAGGTGGACTCCTCGGCGACCATCACGCTGCCGGGCTCGCGTCCGTAAGCGTGGGAATTGGTCCGCTGTAGCAGCTCGACCGCCTCCAGGTTCTCGTTGCCGCCGTACTTGTTCGGCACCCACTGGCCCGCCTCGCGGGAGTAGTCCAGATAGAGCATCGAGGCGACGCCGTCCACGCGGAGCCCGTCGATGTGAAACTCCTCCAGCCAGTAGTACGCGTTAGAGATCAGGAAGCTCTTCACCTCGTTACGGCCGAAGTTGAAGATGTAGGAACCCCAATCGGGATGCCAGCCCAGCCTCGGATCCTCATGCTCGTACAGTGCGGTTCCGTCGAAGCGCTGCAGCGCCCACGGGTCAGTCGCAAAGTGCCCAGGCACCCAGTCCACCATGACGCCGATCCCTGCCTGATGAAGCTTGTCGACCAGATAACGGAACTCATCGGGGGAGCCGAACTTTGACATCGGCGCGAAGTAACCGGTGACGTGATAGCCCCAGGAGCCTTCGAATGGATGCTGGGCAACCGGCATGAACTCCACATGGGTGTAGCCCTGCCAGCTGACGTACTCGACCAATTCGTTGGCCAGCTCGAGGTAGGTCAGGCCCTGGCGCCAGGAGCCGATGTGCACTTCGTAGATGCTCACGGGTTCGGCATGCATCTTCTTCTGACCGCGATACCACATCCACTGGTCGTCGCCCCAGACGTACTGGCTCTCGTAGACGATCGAGGCGGTGTGCGGAGCGGCCTCCGCGAAGCGCGCCATGGGATCAGCCTTGAGCCGCCAGACGCCGTCGGCACCGAGCACCTCGAACTTGTAGAGGCTGCCCGTGCTGACCCCTTCGGCGAACAGCGCCCAGACACCGGCCCCTGGGATCAGCTGCATGTAGTGGCCTTCACCGTTCCAGTAGTTGAAGTCGCCGACGAGTCGCACGGCCTGTGCGTTCGGGGCCCAGACCGAGAATCGAGTGCCGAAGATTGGGCCACGCTCGGAGTCCTGGACGGTCACTTCCTGGGCACCCAAGCGGTGCCAGCACTCGGTGTCATGCCCTTCATGGAAACCGGTGAGGTCCCAGCCAGTCAGACCGCCGCTCGGATCGTACGACATGAGTGCTACTCCTGTTCTCTGGTCGGGCTCGCAAGCTCGCCCCGTTCTTTGGTCGGGCTCGCAAGCTCGCCGCGTTCTTTGGTCGGGCTCGCAAGCTCGCCCGGGTCCTGGTTTTCCGCCGCCAGTTCAGCTACTGCGCGGAGCGGGATGCCGATCCAATCCGGGCGGTTCCGCATCTCGTAGACGACCTCATAGATCGCCTTGTCCGCCTCGTACGCGCGCAGCACGCTCTGCTCGGTCTCATCCAACTCCCCGTCGACGTAGCCGCGCAGAAAGGCCGCCCGGCACTGTGCGGCCCAAGCTGAGCTGTGTGGGCCCGGTACGCTCGCGGCCGCGTAATCGAAGGAACGCAGCATGCCGGCGACGTCCCGCCAGACTGAGTCTGGGAGACGTCGTTCAGCGATGGTTTTGGCCGGCTCACCCTCAAAGTCGATGATCTTCCAGCCGGCGGGCGTATGCAGCGTCTGCCCGAGGTGAAAGTCTCCGTGCACGCGCTGGGTATCGAGCGTTTCAGCGCCCAGCTCATCGAAGCAGCGGAGCAACCCAGGAAGGTGCGGTGCCAGCGCCGGGGCGATCCGGGCCGCCTCATGCAGCCGGTTCATCATGATCATCGCCGTCCGCGCACCCAGCACTTTTGCTGTCGGGAAGGAAGAGCGGAGAGCGTGG
>DATDKX010000089.1:0-9018 GCA_036519615.1 Propionibacteriaceae bacterium | reverse complement strand
TTACCTGAGATCTGGCCTCCTCCGCTACCTGTGGTCCGTCGCAGTGAAATATCCGGGCGGCTCACGGCGTGGCGACGTGGTTACATCGCCCGGCCGCATGACGGAACCATTCTCGCGCGTGGCCCTGATGCGAGCAGGCCCAGGGTCTTGGACGACACTCGTGACCGTGCAGTCGAACGATGCGAGGCCCTTCCAGATCGGCGTACCGGATGAGCAGCTGCTCGACCTGCGCCGGCGGTTGGCACAGACACGATGGCCTGAGCCTGCGACAGTTTCAGATTGGTCACAAGGAGTGCCGCTGCAGGATGTTGACGAGCTCTGCGCCTACTGGCGGACCCAGTACGACTGGCGCGCGGCAGAACGCCGGCTGAACCGGTGGCCGCAGTACCTGAGTGATATCGACGGGCTCGCCATTCACTACTTTCACGTTCCCTCCCCCAATCCATCCGCCGTACCGCTGATCTTGACCCATGGGTGGCCCGGGTCATTCTTCGAATTCGAGCAGGCGATGGAACGGTTGGCGGACCCGCCGTCATCCGACGGCGCCGGCCTCAGACCATCGGTTACTCGTTGCTCGACTCGCCGGCTGGCCTTTGTGCGCGGATTTTCGAGAAACTGTGGAGCTGGTCCGATCATCCGGGTGATCTTTACGAGGTGCTCAGCCGGGATCAGGTGCTAGACAACATCACGCTTTACTGGCTCACCGGCACCGGCGCCTCGTCGGCAAGGCTCTATTGGGAGAGCATCAGCGAGATCTCCACCTGGTTCACCGGATCGCGCGCCGCCGTGCCGCGGAGGAGTGAGCCGACACGCTTTCCCGTCGGCGAGCGACGACAAAGTAGGCGGCTTCCCGGCGCGATCCGCGCGCAGCGCGCGCAGCGAGCGGAGCAATCAAGCACCGACAGCGTTAGTGATGCAATCGATGTGCCAACTGCTGCACGGTCTTTCCTAGGGAGGTACCCCGGCCCTCACGGCGGCTGGCCGAGCGGCGCTTTACCAACATCGTCTACTGGGGCGAACCGCATCGCGGCGGCCACTTCGGAGCCTGGGAACAGCCCGACCTGTTCGTCCAGGAGGCGCGCGCGGTACGACGGGCACTCGTGGCAGCTGATGGTTGAATCCGAGGGCGATCAGGTCGGTTCGCTCTTGGCAACAAGATCGCCGAGAAACTCCATGATCGTCTCGAGCTCCGTGGGCGTACGCCGAGCCAGTACTTCCTGAAGCATCACTGCCTGACCGGCGTAGGTCGGAGCAAGTCGATCGGCCGCGTCGGGCGTCGGAACTACGAGTACCTTTCGGCGGTCACCGCTGACTCTTTCTCGACGTACCAAGTCGGCCTTCTCCAGTCGATCGATCACACCGGTCACCGTGCCCGAGGTGAGCCCGGTGGCCTCCGAAAGCTGACCTGGAGTCATCGGTCCTCGTGTCCGTAGCAAGGTCAGGAACTGTGAGTCGCTGGCGCCGAGCCCGAGACTGGCGTTCGCAGCGTGATTGAACAGCACGATCTGGGCGATCATCGCGATCATCGCCTGCTGGATCTCGAACTCCAGATCCTTCCTGCGCACCAATGAAATCGCCTCTTTCTCTGACCAGGCCCACCTTGAATTTATCTCGAATATCCAAGATACTTGACCAACCAAGAATCACGACAACCTAGGTAATCATAGAACGGAACAGACCATGACCTCGACATCACCACGCGTTCTCGTGATCGGCGCCGGTACTGGCGGACTCGCGCTGGCACACGGCTTGATGCGGGCTGGAATCGCTGTGCGGGTATTCGAACGCGATGCGTTGCGCACAGATGGCCTGCACGGCTACCGCGTGGGCATTGATCCTGACGGCAGCCGGGCGTTGCATGCCCTGCTACCGCCCGACCTGTACGACACCTTTGTCGCCACCTGTGCCCGCGCGCCACGCTGGTTCAACATGCTGACTGAGGACCTCAAGGAGGTGCTCGCACTGGAGATCCCGGTCCAAGAGGACTTGGTCGAGAGCGAGAAGTCGGTCAGCCGAATGACGCTTCGCCAGGTTCTGATGACCGGCCTGGAGAACGTGATCGAGTTCGGGAAGGAGTTCACCCACTTCGAGCGGCACGCAGACGGCACCGTGACCGCCCACTTCGCTGACAGTTCGAGTGCGACCGGCGACCTGCTGGTCGGCGCTGACGGTGCGAGCTCTCGGGTCCGCAGGCAATACCTACCGCAGGCGCGACAAGAAGATACCGGGATGATCGCTATTGCCGGGAAGCTGCCGATCGCCGAGGAATCGGCCTCGCTATTGCCGCAGCGGGTGTTCCAGGGCATCTCCATGATCCAGGCCCCGAAAGGTTACTTCTGCATCCTGCACGTGATGGAGTTCAAGTGGGATCGCTCAGGCAAGATCAAGAACGGCATCGGCGACACGGACGCGGAACTGATCAGGGTCTGGCCAGGCTTGCAGTTCGACAACACCCGCGACTACATCAACTGGGGATTCTCAGCTACCGCAGACAAATTCCCTGCCGACATAATGGATCGTCGCGGTGATGATCTTGCTCGACTGGTCGCAGACATGACGCCAGACTGGCACCCTAACCTGCGCCGGCTCTTCGAAGTCACCGATCCGAGCACCTGCTTCCCGATCAACATCAAGACCTCGATGCCGCTGGATCCCTGGCCGCCCGGCAATGTCACGCTGATCGGCGACGCGATCCACACCATGACACCCGGGCGCGGGGTCGGTGCGAATACTGCACTGCGTGATGCCGTGCTGCTCTGCGCGCGGATCATCGACGTAGCAGAGGGCCGGATCGGGCTCGTCGAGGCGGTCGGCAGCTACGAGGCGAAGATGATCATTTACGGGTTCGACGCGGTACTGAAGTCGCGCGAGCAGATGACCGACGAGGACCCGATCCACAAGCCGGTGATCGGACGGGTTGTGCTGGCACTCCTGCGTACGGCGATGCGAGTGACCAACCACGTGAATCCGCTGAAGAAGCGGATGGCACGGTCGATGCTGGAGTATCGCGGTGGAGGTAGAGACAATGCCGACTTCGTACTTCCCCGGCGTCACCCTGCCCGTACCAGCACCTAGTTGCGGTGCGTTTGATCATGCAGCCCGACGCGACCGGCGCTGCAGTACCAGACTGCTTGCCAGCACTCCGATCACGGTCACGGCGCCACCTATGATCAAGGTCCATCGCGGACCCATGGTTTGGCCAATCCAGCCGATGATCGGAGAGCCGATGGCTGTGCTACCCATCAGCACCATGATGTAGAGCGCCATGACGCGCCCGCGGCGCAATGGATCGACGCCAAGCTGAATCGAGGCGTTGGTTGCAGTCAGCGTGAGGAGCGTCACGAGCCCCAGAACCGGCAAGGTTGCCGCGTACGCAAGGTAGCTGGGCGCTAGTCCACTTCCGATCTCCACGAGCCCGAAGATCACAGCCATGATCACGACGAGGCGTCCGGACGGTGCCGCGCGGCGACGAGCCGCAGTTAGGGCACCGGCCAACGAGCCGATGGCCATGAAGGTGCCGAGAATCCCGTAATCCTGGGCGCCGCGGTGAAACTCCTGCTGTGCCATCAGCGCGCTGGTCATTTGGAAGTTCATGCCGAAGGTGCCGATGAAGAACACCACCGAAATGACGAGCAGCATGGCGGGCTGGCTGAGGATGTACGCCAGACCCTCCCGAATCTGCCGCTTGCCCCGGGGAGTTGGTGGCGTAATCCGAAGCAGCCGGCTATCCATGATCAAAAGTGCGCCGATGAAGGCCAGGTAGCTGACCGCATTGGCCAAGATCGCCCAGCCCGATCCGACTGCGGCAATCACAACCCCGGCGAGCGCTGGGCCGATGATCCGTGCCGCATGGAAGGTTGCCGAGTTGAGCCCGATCGCGTTCGGGAGATTGTCCCGACCAGCCACTTCAGGTACGAAGCTTTGGCGTGCCGGATTGTCAAAGGCGGTGCCCAGACCAAAGGCGAAGGCGATCGCATATACGTGGGCAGTCGTCGCAACGCCGGTCACTGCCAGCACTCCGAGCGCGGTCGCGCACAGCGCCAACCACGCCTGGCTCAGCTTGAGAATCTTTTGCTTATTGAAGCGATCGGCAATGAGACCGCCGTACGGAGAGAGCAGCAGCATCGGCAGGAACTGCAGTCCCGTTGTAATACCGAGCGCTATGCCGGAGCCGCCGGAAAGCTCAAGTACCAGCCAGTCCTGGGCCACGCGCTGCATCCAGGTACCGATGTTGGATACAAACGACCCAGCCAGGTACGTCCGGTAATTGGGCTCGGCCAACGCCCGGAACATGCCGCCAGGCGGCCGTTTGATGGTCGCCGTCGTCGTGTGGGCACGATCAGTTTGGGTCGTGTCCGCCAACTCGGTCTTGATGGTCATTGTCGGTTCACCTTTTCCAGCACACCGACAGCGCGGCGCAGCACCTCACGCTCGGCTGGATCTAGCCCGGCGATCCGTACCGCCAGCCACTCGTCGCGCCGCCGACGGTTCGCCAGTAGCACCTGGCGGCCGGAGTCGGTGAGAGACACCAGGCACTGCCGGTGGTCACGCGGATCGGGCCTGCGTACCACATAGCCGAGAGCTTCCAAGCTGTTGACGATGCGTGTCATGGATGGCGGCTGAACCCGTTCCTGAGCCGCCAGCTCGCCCATGAGTTGATCACCTGAGTTGAGCAGCACCGCCATAGCGGAGAGCTGGTTCGGATTGAGGCCTAGTGACTCATCCTGCATCTGTCGCAGCCGACGAGCCAGTCGCATGACCGCCGGCCGCAGCGCGTGCGCTAGCCCGGCCGCAGTTCGAAGATTCTCCCCAGTTCCACCCACTGGACCCATTTTATACTTAGCAATGCTAAATAACAACGCTATGCAGTTGTCGAAATGCGCCTACGTCGAGTGAGCCAGATCACCGTTCCGATGAGGACGGCGCCCGCCGCTACCAGGCCAATGGCAGCGCCCACGGCGTTGTCAGTGATTCGGTACAGCGACACCGGCCAGATGCTCAGCAAGATCGCGCAGCCGATGACGGCGAAGACGTATCGGTGGGTCTGCACGAACGCAGTGAGCAGCGCAGCTGTGACAACCGTGCCACAAAGCAGCGAAAGCCATTCGCCATTTACAGCACCCTGTAGCGCAATGCTCGCGGCCCAGCCACTAAGGCCCGCCAGTGACCAGGCGAGCGTACGGCTGAGCAGCAAGCCACTGCCTGCCAGGGCCACTGCTACCAGCAGAAATCCGACCGCCAGGTAGGCCGCCTCCTTCGCCGGATCCACGCCAACCGGCGTGTCGATGAGATCGAACACAACAGCGCATACCAGCAACATCCCGCCTGACCAGCCAGAGACGAGAAACGCGCCCGAGCGAAGCAGCGCCGCACCGATCGCCGACGTCAGCACAACGACCGCTGCCGACACCACGAATTTTTGATCTTCGAAGACCACTAGATACGCGAAGCCGGCGGCGTAACAAGCCAGTGCCAGCAGAATCCGACCAAGTTCGGGTCGAGCTCGCCCCTTGATCAATGCCGCTCCTCCGAGAGCAGGCACCAACACGGACGCGAGGGCAACCAGCTTGCGCCCCGTGCTGCCAAGATCATCCCAGAAAAAGGAGCCGAGCATGATCACCGCACCCAGCACCAGCGCGCCGCCGACGTAGCCGAGGACCTCTAGTACGGCGGAGCTCTTGGTCGTCGATCGCGGAGTGGGCTCCGAACCAGGAGCAGGCTCGGCAGGAACAGACTGCCCATCCAACCGATCCGCCCGCGCGGCATACGCCAGCTCCTGAGCTTGGGAGGCGGTAAGCAGGTGCTCCTCAACCATCCGAGTGAGCTGGGCTTCGAGTCTGTCCATCATCACATCCTGCCGCTCCTAGCGAACTACAGTGATTGTTATGGAGGAGCCGGTCCAGCACCGCCATTTCTGGGTGCAGGCGCCGGTGCCAGCTCTCGACGTCGATGGCTTGGCTGTCGTGACCGTGGGCACCGCGGTGTTTGGTCTCGTGTCGGTGGTTCTTGCCTTTGCTTATGAGTGGCTTGCCTCACACGGCCACGGGTCATGGCTGCAGATCAGCGTGGCCGGTTTCGGGCTGGGGCTGGTCGAGCTGGGGTACTGCTGGAGGCGGCGTCGCCGCCGGACTTTGCCGAGTGACCTAACCGCTAACGTGAGCTAGAAGCTGAAACGCTCCTCGTGGAGTTGATGGCGCGGGAAACCGCGGTCCATGAGCGATCCACGGACGCGGGCGGCCAGTCGCGGTGAGGCGCAGAGGTAGACATCATGATTGCTGAGGTCGCCGACGAGCCGATTGAGAGCGGGCGCGCTCATGTCGTTCGCCTCATCAGTAGAGGGACCGACCAGGTAAACGACACGCGCGCCGGATCGTTCGGCTATCTCGTCTAGTTCGTCTTTGAGCACGAGGTCTCGCTCGCGGGAGGCGCGGTAGACAAGCGTGACATCCTTGCCGGGCAAGTCGATCACCTCGAACAGAGCACGCATTGGAGTGATCCCCACGCCGCCAGCGATCAACAGCACCCGTGGTCGGCGACGCCGGCGGGTCGTCAGTACACCGTACGGGCCCTCGGCGAAGACCAGCGTGCCAACGGGAATGTTGAAGATTCGCCTCGTCCCGTCGCCGCGCACCTTCACGGTGATCCGCAGCCGGTTGCAGGTCGGTGCGGCGGAGAGGGAGAACGGGTACGCCGAGCGCCAGGTCTTGGCCGTCAGGAACCTCCAGCGAAAGAACTGGCCGGGCCGAGCTCGCAGCTCGTCAAGGTGCTGGCCTGACATCAGCACGCTTATTACGTCGGGCGACTCCTGCCGTACATCCTCGACCGTGAGCCGATGCCGCCAGAGCTGAAAGAGCGGCTGCAGCACCCGCCACCGCAGCACAAGCGCAAACGCATAGGTGTACAGCAGGCTCCAAGCAATCTGGAGCCACCGCCGTCCGGTGAGGTCCGGACCTGCCAGCTGGTGGACAAAGCCGAAGCCAACAGCCAAATAAGTAAGCAAATGCAAGAAGTGCCATTGCTCATAGGAGATGCGTCGTCGCACACTCCGCAATGAAGCCAACCCCACGAGCACGAGGATCACGGTGCCGACCAATGCGGTGGTCAGCCCAGGAATCTCCAATAGATCCTTTCCTGCCGCCATCAGGTCGATCGACCTCGCCTCAGCCCATGCCTCCACTGCGGCCAACGCGTGCAAACCAGTGAGCATGATCACCACTGGTCCACCCCAGGCGTGCCAGCGCCCTAGCCGGTCGGCACCGATGTCGCGTTCCAGCCAGGGCGACCGCGACATCAAGATCAACATGACGGCCGCCGAGTAGCCTGCGGCCATGCCCGTAACGTGGGCCACGAGGGAAGCGTCGACCCGGCTCGGCGGCCCATTACTCGCTAAGCCCTGCAGTACTGCTAGGACGGCCCCCAGCCACACAAGGGCCAGAACGGCGGTCGCTGTAAACCTGGGCGGTAGCCGCTGTTTGATCCAACTCCGCTTCACTTACTCGATCTCCGCACTAGCTGCAGTTGGTGCGGAGAGCGAGTACTTGATGCGGAGTGGGTCATGGGGCCGCCGGCAGTTTCCCGATCACAGGTCGGGTGGCGCGTGACCCCGGACCATCGGCGTGGGTGAGATATCGGGGGCACTCATGCCAAGACTGATGCCAAATACGGTCGCTGCCCCGAAAAGGAGCGTGGTCACAATTCGCAGCGTCCAGCGAATCAGCAAGGGGGAGGCGGCTACGGAGAGCCGCATGGTACGAGGGATCCGGCGCCCGAACTCAATAGCCGCGTCCGACATGAGAATTCTCCTGGCGTGAGGAAGAATCCCCGAGACGTACGAGTTTGGTGTACAGGTGGATTGTGGGGAACCGGTTTGTGACGAATGTCACAGCAAAGTAAAGATTGTCTCACGCGGCCGACACATAAGACGGCAGCAGTCGCTATTCCGTGCCGCCACTTTCAATGGGGCGTTGCGTATCCGTTACTAATCGAATAGCGAGATGGGCGTATCCCATTCGATGGTGTCCCAGACGGGCGGCGGAAGTTCATCCATTTGCTCGTCAAGCTGCACACTGGAGTGCGCGCCGCAGCCGTGGTCAACGCTCACGACCGTTCCATCCGAGACTGAGAAAGCGTTGGCACAGACGCCAAACAGGGTACCGAGGCCGCCGCGTAGCCGTACGAAGAACCCACAGGTCTCACACACGTCGGGTGCCAGCCTGCTGAGCAGGTTGTCCGGGCCGCCCTCACCCGCTAGCCACCGTTCTGCAGCTTCGTATCGACCCTCCGCCGATAGCACGCGCTCTCGACTCAGTCCGAGTTCTGCAACCACCGTGCGCATCAGGCTCACCTCGGCCGGCTCTGGGTTCGCCGCATCCTCGCCGGCGGCATAACCGGGTTCCAGCCGCGGATCATCGTCGGTGCTGGGCAAGAGAACGCCAGGAGTCACGTCACCGGGCTGGATTCGCTCCGCCCACGGCACCCAGGCCTTGGCCTGGAGCGCACCTTCACCCGGCAGCAGCACAACCTCATCGACGGTCACCGCCCGAGCTCGCGCGGCTCGCGCGACCGTCACTGACCAGCGCCAGCCGCGGTAGCCGGGATGCGGGCAGGCAAAGAAGTGGCTCACGACTCGGGTGTCCTCGCCCTGAGCGCCGAGATGGTCCCCGACCCCGATGACCCCAGCCGCCTCTTCGGCAGCAGCGCGTGCAAGATCAACGGCGGCCAAGCATGCCGCGTCGGGCTGCGTCGTACTGGTGCTCGGAACCATGGCTCTCATTCTGGCAGTGATCACAGCGAGTGGAGCAAGCAATCGCACAGCGATCACATTTGGGCTGGCCTGCGCGCAAACATCCTGCGGGTCCGCCCTGAGCGAGGGCTGTCTTGACGCTTGTGCGCGCAAACGACCCTCTCCGGCTGATAGGCATTAAGCGCTCTGATCTGAACCGTTGTTGCGCGCCCTGCTGGCTGGCGCCACGCTGCGGGCCGCCACGTCAACAGGATCGGCGGCGACAGCCACAAAGC
>DATDKX010000088.1:0-2816 GCA_036519615.1 Propionibacteriaceae bacterium | reverse complement strand
AACTTCCTCGCCTCTCGGCGCGCCAGGATTACTCCTGAAGAGGCAGGTTTGCCCAGCTACGGCAGCAACCGCCGTGTTCCAGGGCTGCGGCGAGAAGAGGTTGCGCTACTGGCGGGTGTAAGCGTCGACTACTACACCCGCCTGGAGCGGGGGAATCTGAACGGGGTATCGGACGGCGTGCTGGATGCACTCGCTGGTGCGCTGCAGCTCGATGAGGCCGAGCGTGCTCATTTGTTTGATCTGGCGCGGGCCGCGAACCCAACAGTCCGTGCCCGTCGCCGGCCGGCGCAACAGCAAGTGCGACCGAGTGTGCAGCGGATCCTTGATGCAATAACCGGCGCGCCGGCGTACGTGCGGAACGGTCGCCGGGACGTTCTCGCCACCAACCAGCTCTGTTACGCCCTCTACTCAGACATGTACATCGACCCCGTTCGTCCGGTGAACATTGCCCGATTCGTGTTCCTGAGCCCACGAGCCCGGACACACTTCCTCAACTGGGAGAGCACCGCGAACGACACCGTGGCGATTTTGCGATCCGAGGCTGGCCGGAACCCGTACGACCGTGGGTTGATGGATCTGGTTGGCGAACTGTCCACCCTCAGCGAAGAGTTCGGTACTCGCTGGGCCTCCCACAATGTGCGCTTTCACCGCACCGGGTTCAAGGACATCCACCACCCGGTCGTCGGGGATCTTCATTTGAGATTCGAGGCCATGGACCTGCCAGCCGATCCAGGCCTGTCACTTGTGGTGTATACCGCTGAAGCCGGCTCCGCCTCCGAAGATGGGCTGAATCTTCTGGCCAGCTGGGCGGCGACGACTGAACTCGTGCCCGAATCCCCGTGAGAGGGTGGGCTGAGGGGAATCGCTGGGGGTGAGATGACGCAGCGTGAGGAAGACGGTGCGGGGGAGTCGGCGGCTTCGGGTACACCGGGTCCGGTAGCCGCCGCAACTGCTGAGTCTTCGCCGTGGGCGCCGTTCGCTCATCGGGCGTTCCGTTGGCTTTGGGTCGGCGTATTTATCAGTTACATCGGCACCTGGATGCAAACCGTCGGCGCACAGTGGCTGCTGGTGGACGCGCCGAACGCGGCCACACTGGTATCGCTGGTGCAAGCGGCGAACACTCTGCCGGTCATGCTGCTAGCGCTACCCGGCGGGGTCTTGGCCGACTCCTTCGATCGGCGCTGGCTGCTGTTCACAGTTCAGGTCTATTTCTTTACCGTCGGGATCTTGCTGACCATCCTCACGGTCGCTGGATTGATGCCGCCTGCGCTGCTACTCGCCTTCACCTTCGCCATCGCGATTGGCGCTGCGGTGCAGCTCCCGGCATGGCAGTCCTTGATCCCCGAACTCGTACCTAGGACGCAGCTGCGAGCAGCCACCAGGCTGGAAATGGTCAGCGTCAACTTGGCCCGTGCAGCCGGGCCGGCGCTGGCCGGGTTGGTCATCGCAGTCTTGGGCGTACCGGTCGTCTTCGGGCTCAACGCGTTTTCGGTGGTCTTCCTTGCTGTCGCTCTGCTCTTCTGGCGCCGAGCGCCAGCCGAATCGGAAGCTCCCCGAGAGCGCTTTGTGCCGGCGCTGCGGGCCGGTGGCCGCTATGTCTGGCACGAGCCAGTCGTACGCCGCATTCTGCTCAGGGTGATGCTGTTCATTACGCCGGGGATGGCGCTTTGGGCGCTGCTGCCTCTGGTCGCCAGTCAGCGTTTGGGCCTGGGCGCTGCCGGTTACGGTGCTCTCTTCGGCGCGTTGGGTGCTGGTGCGATTGTCGCGGCCCTGGTTCTCGGACGGCTGAGGAACCACCTGTCGACCAACGGGCTGCTGAGTATTGCCGGGGTTCTCTTTGCGGCCGCCATGGTCGTGGTCGTGCTGGTACCGAATTTCTTGGCGGCCATGGTCGTTCTAGTCTTCGCCGGATTGGCTTGGACGGCGGTGATCTCCACCCTGAACGCCGAGTTGCAGTTGTTTTTGCCGGTGTGGGTACGCGCCCGAGGCCTTGCTATCTATATGGTCAACTTCACTGGCTCCATGACGGTGGGAGCGCTGATCTGGGGATTGGTAGCGGAGGGCCTCGGTCTGCAGCTGACGTTCTTTATCGCGGCGGCCGTCATGCTAGTTGGCGTCATTCTTGGGGTTTTTCGGCGGGTTCCGGAGACCGGTCACCTCGACCGCGAGCCGGCAATTTACTGGGGCGAGCCGCGACTCGCCTTTGACCCCGAGCCGAACGCCGGAGCGGTCCTCGTGACGGTTGAGTACACGGTCGCGCCCGAGCGAGAGGCGGCCTTCCTGGAGGCAATGGACCACCTTCGCCAGTCTCGGCGCAGAAGCGGGGCGACGCGCTGGGAGCTATATCGGGATGCCGACCGACCGGACCGCTTTGTGGAACTTTTCAGCGTCCCGTCCTGGGAGGAGCACCTACGGCAGCACGAAGGCCGACTGACCGCGACCGACCAGGAAATCGAAGAGGCCGCGCTGGCGTTCTCTGATCCGCCGCCGCGGGCGGAGCACCTGCTTCCCCCGTAGCCGCCACCGTACGGCGTGATCACTTGAGAGGTGATCAATTACTTCCGGGCAGTGATCTTTCCGAGCCAGCCAAGATTGGTTGGCGCACTAGCGATCCCAGCAAATCCAGCCGCCGCAACAAGATCGAGAGCGGTCTTGATCATGTCCTCACCACGGGATCGACGCAGCCAGCGCGGACCGGGATGTCGATGTCCTGGCCCTTTCTGGATTTCGGCGATCAGGAGTCGTCCGCCAGGCCTCAGCACTCGGTACATCTCTGCAACCGCAGTCTGTCGATCATCATCCGCGACGTGATGCAG
>DATDKX010000087.1:0-14969 GCA_036519615.1 Propionibacteriaceae bacterium | reverse complement strand
GTGGCGGGTGATCGAGAGCGACGTCGTACCGGTCTCCGTATCACTCGGCATATCGCAGATCGTCTTTTCGCCAATCGCCCAGGGCGTACTCAGCGGAAAGTACCGGCCCGGCGAGCAGCCGCCGTCCGGCTCGCGGGCCACCGATGAGAAGGGCGGTGCGAACATGATCAAGCGGTGGCTGAGCGATGACGTCTTGGAGCGTGTCCAGCAGCTCGAGCCGCTGGCTAAGGAGGCCGGGCTTTCGATGGCCCAGTTGGCCGTCGCCTGGGTCCTCCAGAACGACAACGTGGCGAGTGCGATCATCGGGGCATCGCGCCCGGAGCAGGTTGAGGACAACGCCGCAGCCTCTGGAGTCAAGTTGCCGGATGAGCTGCTATCCAAGATCGACGAGGTATTGGATCCGCTGGTCGAGCGGGACCCAGCCAGGACATTGCAGAGCTCACCCAAGACCCGCGAGGCCTGAGATGGTGCGCCAATGCAACCAACGAGGAGAAGGCCGTGATCATCCGCGTTTTTAGGCCGACTCTCCATGCCGGCAAGGAAACTGAGTTCGAGTCGTTTCTGCGTGATACGGCCATACCGCTGGTGTCGCAGCAGAAGGGGGTCGTCGCACAGCATGTTGGTAGGCCGCGTGACTCATCCTCGACTGAATTCGTCTACGTCACGGTGTGGGAGGACGTGGAGTCGATACGGGCGTTCGCCGGTGAGCGCTGGCAGGAGGCGGTAATCGCCCCGGAGGAGGAGCAGCTTCTCAAGGACACCTGGATCGGGCACTACGAAGTGCTGGAGACAGGCTGAGTCTGGTTTGCGTCCTGAGCTCGTTGAAGGCTGCGGGCGGCGGCGCTCAAGACAAAACCGCGAAGTGACGAATCCGCGGAACTTACAGATGGCTTTCGCCCCTGCGAGAAGGCCAAGAGATTCTGTGGGGCAGGTCCCCGGCCGTTGACGTCCGGGCGCATGGTCAGCGACGATCCGACTCGTGATGCCGCGGCCTGCGGTACGCCTCCCTGGCCCGCGGACGTCCAAGATCACGCCGGATTCGCTTGAGAGTTCCGGCGGCAGCTGTCCGCGGGCCGAGGACACCGTGGACCCAAGGACCTTTGCCCGCTTCCAGCCTCTGCCGAAGTGATCTCGGCGAGTCGCAGTAGCTTCCCACCGCGAGCCTCGGCGTGGGAAGTTAGTGCGCACTAATCGAGAAGAGCGATCGACAGACCCCAGGAGCGTAATGGCTACACTTCGCGTCGGCATCTTGGGTGCTGGTATGGCCGCCGAGGGCCACGCCACGGCGTACCACCGGTTGCCCGACGTGCGAGTGGTTGGCATCTGGAACCGATCTCGGGGTCGGGCAGAGGCGTTCGCTGGTCGACTTGAGCATGAACCTCGCCTCTACGACCGCTGGCAGGACATGATCAGTGACGACCGGATTGATGTGATCAGCATTGCCACTGCGCCTCTGCTGCGGTCCGAGCCGCTGCGCCTCGCAGTTGATCATGGCCGCCACGTTTTGGTCGAGAAGCCGATCAGTATCGGTGTCCCGGAGGCCGCCGAAATGGTCGCGGCCGTCAAAGCGTCGCCCGCCGTGACGGCGGCATGCTTCAACTGGCGCTATGCGCCTGCGTATCAAACGGCGTACCGCGCTATCCGGGCCGGAGAGATCGGCACCATACGCGACCTTCGGACCGAATGGAATTTTCGCGTAACCACCGCTGACCTCTTCATTGCCCAACCGTGGACCACCCGCCTGGACCGCTCCAACGGTTCGATGGGAGAAGGCCTGTCCCACGACTTGGACAAGGCGCGCTTCCTGACCGGCTGCGAATTCATCAAGATCGTCAGCGTCGTCGCACCGATCACCATCAAGGCAGGTGGCTTCCTCGTGGAAGGCGCCCGCACGTTTCACTTGGCAGAGCTATCCCATGGTTTGATCGGCCAGTTTTCTCTGACCGTCGGGCCTGGTCAGGATCGTTGGAACATGATTTTGATCGGAGATGACGGATCGCTGGCGATCCCGGACGCGGGAACCTCGCTGGTACGGCAACGAGCCGACGATGATGAGCCGGTGGAGGTACCGATCTTGGCCGACGATCGGGCTGCCGCCGGGGTTGACCTCCTTCAGCACACCTGGAACCGACTCGTCGCTGACTTCGTGCGCGCTGTCCGGGACCGAGACGTTGAACACGAAAGTGTGCCGCACCTTGGCACCTTGACAGACGGCTTGCGCACCGAGGAGATCATCGCTGCGGCCCGACAATCAAGTGATGCCCGCCAATGGATGACAGTGAGATCAGATTGATCATGAGATTTGATCCACTGACTAGCTGCTCACCGGAGCTTCCAGAGGCATGTACACGGGGCTTCCAGCTGGCTCCGGCACGCCGATGATCACCGGCGATTCCGCCTCCACCGGTGCCCACTTCTCCTGAGTCGGAAGGGCAGCGCGCTAGCACTTGGCCCACTTCGCGTTAATCACCCGCACTTCGCGGTAGTTGGAACTAACGCGGAGTGCAGGAAACTAACGCGAAATGATCATGAGGACGCAAGATCGAGCTTCGAGGTCACCCAAGACCGAAGGTGGGAAACCGGAGCAGCACCCACCTGCTTGTCGATCACCTCGCCGTGCTCCATCAGCAGCAGGGTCGGGATCGCCAGGACCTCGAACCGTTGACTCACGGCCGGTGAATCGTCGGCGTTGACCTTGACCAGCTTGATCCGACCGGCGAACTCACCCGCGATTTGCTCCAAGGCGGGACTGACCATGCGGCACGGTCCGCACCAGGGCGCCCAGATGTCGACCAGCACGGGAATGGTGGCAGCTTCGACCACCGACGCGAAGTCAGCGTCGGTCGCGTTCACCACCCAGCGCAGCGGTTCGTGGCACTTTCCGCAGCGGGGTACGCCATGGGCCACCGAAGGTACGCGGTTCTTGGTCTGGCAGTTTGAGCACACCACGATCTGGGTCGCGGAATTCTCCACGTTCGCGCTCATGCAGCTGCCCTCTCTTCCGGCGGGGGCCCGGCGGTAGGTACCACAGTAAGCTCACCGTCCACTAGGTCGACCATGATCACTCCGCCGTCCGGAAGATCACCACGTACGAGCGCTCGGGCCACCCGCGTCTCAACTTCTCGAGCGATAAAGCGCCGCAGCGGCCGCGCCCCGTACGCCGGGTCGTAACCCTGGTCGGCAATGAAGCGGCGCGCTGGCTCGGTGACGTCGAGGGTGATCCGACGCTCCAGGAGCCGGGTACGCAGGTCGTTGAGGAGCAGGTCCACGATCTTCTCGATCTCGGCCAGCGTGAGTGGCTTGAACAGCACGATCTCATCGACCCGATTCAAGAACTCCGGCGGGAAGTGGTTCCGCAGCGCACCCATCACCAGGTTGCGCGCGTCCTCCTTGATCTCACCGTCGGCCGTCACCCCCTGCATCAGGTACTCCGAGCCGATGTTCGAGGTCATGATCACTACGGTGTTGCGGAAGTCGACAGTACGGCCATGCGAATCGGTCAATCGGCCGTCATCGAGGACTTGCAGCAAGGTGTTGAACACATCGACATGGGCCTTCTCTATCTCATCGAGCAAGATCACCGAGTACGGCTTACGGCGTACGGCCTCGGTCAGTTGGCCGCCCTCCTCATAGCCGATATAGCCAGGCGGCGCACCGACCAGCCGGCTCACCGTGTGCCGCTCCTGGTACTCGCTCATGTCAATGCGGATCATGTTCTCTTCGGTGTCGAAGAGGGCGGCTGCCAGCGCCTTGGCAAGCTCGGTTTTCCCAACGCCGGTCGGACCGAGGAAGATGAACGAGCCGATCGGCCGGCGCGGATCTTTGATGCCAGATCGCGCCCGGATAATCGCATCGGCCACCAGCTGCACAGCCTCGTCCTGGCCGACCACGCGCTCATGAAGCACTTCGTCGATCCGGAGCAGCTTCTCGCGCTCACCCTCCTGCAGCCGGCTGACGGGAATGCCGGTCCAGCGCGACACAATGGCGGCAATCTCATCTGCAGTCACGACCTCGCGCAGCAAACGATGATCTCCCTGCTTGCTGGAAAGCCGCGCCTCGGCAGCCTCGAGTTTCCGCAGTAGTTCGGGGATCTTGCCGTGTCGCAGGGACGCGGCCCGGTTCAGGTCGTAATCACGCTCGGCCTGTTCGGCCTCATGCCTGACCTGCTCGAGCTCCTCCCGCAATGACTGGACCTCGCGAAGTGCCTGACGCTCGGCCTCCCAGCGGGCTCGCATGGCGTCGGCCTCGGCCCGGGCATCCACTAGTTCACGGCGCAACGCTTCCAGCCGGGCATGGCTGGCAGCATCCTCTTCGGTGGCCAGCGCAGCTTCCTCAATTTCCATCCGAGTCACCCGACGGGTCAGCTCGTCAAGCTCGGCGGGCATCGAATCGATCTCGGTCCGAAGCATCGCGCACGCCTCATCGACAAGATCAATTGCCTTGTCCGGCAGATAGCGGTCCGAAATGTAGCGGTGGCTCAGCGTTACGGCAGCAACCAGCGCCCCGTCGAGGATCTTGACCCCATGAAACACTTCCAGCCGTTCCCGTAGTCCGCGCAAGATCGACAGCGCGTCCTCAACGCTCGGCTCATCAACTAACACCGGCTGGAATCGACGCTCCAGTGCCGCGTCTTTCTCAATATGAGTGCGATATTCGTCCAAAGTCGTGGCGCCGATCATGTGCAGCTCGCCGCGGGCCAGCATGGGCTTGAGCATGTTGCCCGCATCCATGGCGCCTTCCGCCGCTCCCGCCCCGACGACGTTGTTCAGTTCGTCGACGAAGAGCAGAATCCGACCTTCGGCGCTCTGCACCTCATTGAGGACCGCTTTGAGCCGCTCCTCAAATTCGCCCCGATACTTCGCCCCTGCAACCAGCGCACCCAAGTCCAGGGCGAAGACTGTCTTGTCTCGCAGCCCTTCCGGGACGTCACCGTTGTTGATCCGCTGCGCCAGCCCCTCGACAATCGCGGTCTTGCCAACCCCAGGCTCACCAATCAGCACCGGATTGTTCTTGGTCTTCCGCGACAGGATTTGGATGGTCCGACGAATCTCAGCATCCCGGCCGATCACCGGCTCCAGCCGCCCGGCGGCCGCCTCGGCAACAAGATCACGACCGTACTTTCCGAGCGCCTCGTACGTCCCCTCCGGAGTCGCCGAGGTGACGCGCTGGTGTCCTCTGACCTCGGTCAACGCGGATAGGAAGCCGTTGCGCGTCAAACCATGCTGCTGCAACAGCCTTCCGGCTGCTGACGATGAAGCCTCATCGAGCAGCGCAATGATCAGGTGCTCGACCGAGACGTACTCATCCTTGAGCCGCCGCGCCTCTCGCGAGGCGTTCTCAATGAGACGCGAGAGTCGCTGTGTAACAAACACCTGTCCGGGCGCTGCACCCGGGCCGGATACGCGAGGCCGACGGCCCAGCTCAGCCTCCAGATCCTCACGCAGCCGGTCCGGATCCGCCCCTGTGCGGGCAAGCAATGGCCCTACCAGGCCATCACTCTGGTCCAGCAGTGCCAAGAGCAAATGCTCGCCGTCTGCCTCGGTGTGGCCGAAACGGAGCGCCTTGGTCTGCGCGTCATGCAATGCCTCCTGCGACTTCTGAGTCAAGCGGTTCAGGTCCATCGATCTCCTCCTCTGGCACCTAGCTGCCGTTGCAACCGCTCCAGCTGCGCGATCCGATCAAGAAGGTCGGTGATCAAGCCGAGCGAGGCGTAGCTGAGGTTAAGTTCTCTGTGCAGCCGTTGGATTTTGGCCATTGCCGCAATCTGCGACGGCTCAAACCACAGGCCACCTTCGGCATCCCGAGTCATCTCCAGCAGCCCCAGTGCGGTAAGGCGCCGTACTAGATCAGGATGGACGCCGGTAAGGCGCGCATAGTTGTCCAGGCTCAACCGGAATGGGCGAGCCAGCGCATATCTCCGCTCAATGGTCATTGCTGCCGCCTCGGGTCGAACGTTGAGCGCTCTCGAAGCTCGTCGAAGAGCCGTCTCTCCTCAGGTGTCAGGGAAGATGGCACCCGGATCTGGGCCTCGGCGTAGAAGTCGCCGGGTTCGCCACGACGGTTCGGCAAACCATGCCCCTTCAGCCGCAGCCGACGGCCGCTAGAGGTGCCGGCGGGCACATTGACGGTGGCAGAGCCCCCAGGCGTATCAACCCTAACCGCCGCTCCGAGAGCGGCTTCCCACGCAGAAAGCGGCAGGGTGGCAGAAAGATCACGACCCGACACCCGATAGCGCGGATGCGGCGCTAGGCGAATGATCAAGTACAGGTCACCCGGCTCCCCGCCGCCGGTGCCGCGGCCGCCCTGCCCGCGTAGCCGGATGCGCTGTCCATTTATCACCCCCGCGGGGATGTTCACATCAAGCGTGCGCTGACCCTCCGGGCCGGTGATCGTCAGACTGCGTTGGGTTCCGTGGTAGGCCTCCTCAAGGCTGATCTCAGCCTCGAACTCCTGGTCCGAGCCAGGCATCGGGCCCCAATCAGCACGGCGACCGCGACCGCCGAAGATTCCGCCGAGCAGATCTTCAAGATCAATATCCTCACCGAGATCGGTATACCGTACGCCGCCAGATCCGAAAGGTCGTCCGGCTCCTGGCCCGCCGCCCGCACCGGCGCTGGCATACGCCTGCGCCCGTCGCCACTCCTCTGGGCTGACGTCGGGCGGAACGCGTCGGAAGTCCTCACCGAACGCGTCATAACGCTTACGAAGATCAGGATCGGACAGCACGTCGTACGCCTCGGAGATCTCCTTGAATCGCGCCTCGGCAGAGGGGTCCTTGTTGACGTCGGGGTGATGGGTTCGAGCCAGCTTCCGGTAGGCCCGCTGAATCTCGGACTGGTCGGCATTTCTTCCGACACCGAGGACCTCATAGAAGTCCCGGGCCATCAATCGCTCCTGGTGGCCACCACCACGGCCGCAGGACGCAGGATCTCATCATCTCGCCCGTACCCGGGACGCAAAACCTGGGCGACCGTGCCGGGGACCAGCTCCTTGTCGGCGACCGTGCCGACCGCCTCATGCAGAGCCGGGTCGAAGGCCTTGCCGATGTCGTCGCGGCGCGGAAAGCCGAGCCCGGCGATTACCGAGAGGGCCTGCTGCTGGACGGCCTGTACGCCCTCGATGATCTGCTCGGGATCGGATGAGGCATGCTCCAGCGCCCGCTCCAGGTTGTCGACAACCGGCAACCAGCCAGCAGTCGTCCGGGCCCTTTCTTGCTCTCTTGCCCGTACCAGGTCCTTGGCGCAGCGTTTGCGGAAATTGTCCAACTCGGCGGCAGCACGTCGCCAGCCATCCTCGAGCTGGGCGATTCGTGCTTTGGCTTTCTCAAGCGCCTCGGACTCGGCCTGGGACCCTGAGCTTGTCGAAGCGCTCTCGGAGGTCTGCTGCTCCGGTTCGAGGTGATTGCGCTCCGGCTGCTGGTCTGACTGCACGCGGTTGTGTCTGGGGGTCTGTTGCTCGGACATGATCAGCGTGAGGTGAACTCGGCGTCGATCACGTCGTCGGAGTCGTCGCCTGGTTCGGTTCTGGGGCCTTGCGACGTACCAGCGCCAGCTCCAGCTGTCCCACCAGCCCGTGCCGAAGCAGCAAGGGACTGCAGCATCTGGTGCAACTCGCCGGTGAGGGCGCGCAAGCGATCAATGTCGGCCTGTTCCTCCAGTGCCGTGCGTGCATCGTTGAGCAGCAGGTCAGCGCGGGCGCGCTCGTGCTCGGGCACCATCCCGGCGTTGTCGTCCAAAGTGCGTCGCACCTGGTAAGCCACGGTGTCTAGCTCGTTCCGCGCGTCTACCTCGGCGCGCAGCGCTGCGTCCTCACTGCTGTGTGCCTCGGCATCGGAGACCATGCGTTGAATCTCGGACTGGTTCAGGTTCGACGTCTCACTGATCGTGATTTGCTGCTCGGCGCCGGTGTCCTTGTCGCGCGCCGAGACATGCAGGATGCCGTTGGCATCGATGTCGAAGGTCACCTCGACTTGCGGCACGCCACGCGGCGCGGGCCGAATGTTCTCCAAACGGAATCGGCCGAGCACCCGGTTGTCGCTGGCGCGCTCCCTTTCACCCTGCAGGACGACAACATCAACTGCTGACTGGTTGTCTTCGGCGGTGCTGAAGATCTCGGCGCGCCGGGCCGGGATCGTGGTGTTGCGTTCGATGACCTTGGTCATCACACCGCCGAGGGTTTCCAGCCCCAACGACAGGGGTGTGACGTCGAGCAGCAGGACGTCTTTGACCTCGCCCTTGATAATCGCCGCCTGGATGGCGGCGCCTATTGCCACCACTTCGTCTGGGTTGACCGTCATGTTCGGTTCCCGGCCGCCCGTCATACGGCGTACCAGGGCTTGCACGGCGGGGATCCGCGTCGAGCCACCAACGAGAATGACTTGATCAATGTCGTCAGTCGTGACTTTGGCGTCTGCCATGGCCTGCTTGACCGGCCTCAGGCAGCGCTCCACGAGATCGGCGGTGATCTGGTCGAACGTCGACCGCATGAGATTGACGTTTAGGTGCTTGGGCCCAGAAGCATCCGCCGTGACGAACGGTAAGTTCACCGCGGTCTGGGTCACGGCCGACAGCTCGACCTTGGCCTTCTCGGCCGCCTCAAACAGCCGTTGCAAAGCCTGCGGGTCGTCTCGAAGCTCGATGCCATTGGACTTCTTGAAATCGTCGGCGAGGTAGTCGACGATCCGACGGTCGAAGTCGTCGCCGCCCAGATGGGTATCACCGGCGGTCGCCATAACCTCGACCACACCTTCGCCAACCGTCAAGATGCTCACGTCGAAGGTGCCGCCGCCAAGATCAAATACCAGGACGGTCTCGTTCTCCAGCTTGTCCATGCCGTACGCAAGGGCCGCGGCGGTCGGCTCGTTGATGATCCTGAGGACCTCTAGGCCGGCGATCCGACCGGCGTCCTTAGTCGCTTGGCGTTGCGCGTCGTTGAAATATGCCGGCACCGTGATCACTGCTTCGGTGACTCTTTCACCGAGGTGCTTGCCAGCGTCGTCGACGAGCTTGCGCAGCACCTGTGCCGAGATCTCCTCGGGAGCGTAGAGCTTGCCGTTGACGCTGAACCGCACGGCATCGTCAGGTCCCGGTACGACGTCGAAGGAGACCGCGTTGATCTCGCTCTGTACCTCGTCGTACTTGCGGCCGATGAACCGCTTCGCGGAGTAGATGGTGCCCTTCGGATTCAAGATCGCTTGGCGTCTGGCCATCTGTCCGACGAGCCGCTCACCGGAATCGAGGAAGGCGACCACTGATGGGGTCGTTCGGTTGCCTTCGGCGTTCGGGACGACCTGGGCCTGTCCCCCTTCCATAGCCGCAATAACCGAATTCGTCGTTCCAAGATCAATGCCGACTGCCGTTGCCATGGCTCACTCCCGTCGCAAGATTGCCTAACTTGATCATGCTCCCACCGCAGCCGGGGACGGACATCCCGTGAATAGGGGAGGTGCTCCTCACCCTTTGGCGCTTTACCGTTGGTATCCCACGCTGGATGGGATGTTCACGCTCTATCTCGCAGCTGAGGAACCGCCGATGCTGACTAACGATGCTGGAGAGCCAGCACTGCGAGATCGACCCGGGAATGGATGTTGAGCTTGGTGTAGGTGTGCTTGAGATGCGCGTCGACGGTGTGGGGTGACAGGTTCAGGTACTCGGCGATGTTCCGGTTGGTCAACCCTCCGGCCACCAGCTCAGCAATGCGCAGCTCAGCGTCGGTGAGTGACCGCCACGGATCTGAGGCGCTCCAGTTCGTACGCGCCTTGGGCACACTGGCCAGTGGGTATTTGGTCGTGGCTAAGCCGTTTTCGACTGGGCGATTGTCCGTTGGGCTCAGATAGTCCGGGTTGCTGAGCACCATCCCGTCCAACAGCACCTTGGGATGGGTTTTGAGTACGTCCACCAGCATGGACACGCCGCAGCGTTGCAGGTCGTACAGGCACATAAAGACCGCGGGCTTGCCCTTGATGATCTTGTTGATGGCCGCCTCGTAGACGAAGAAGTCGTGCGCGCCTTCGGGTTGCGGCAGTACCCACGACATCTCGCCAGCTGCTCTCAGCAGCGGCGAATCTGATGCAGCGGCACGGCTCAGGCTGCTCGCGAGGAAGGAGATCATGTGCTCGACTGAGAATCGCCCAGAGTGGAGGTAGACGTCGGAGGCTCGGTCTACGTCGAGCTGCTCCGATCGTCGGATCCGGTGAGCGTTCTGCTGCTCCTCCACCTGATCGCGAACCGCCGTCGGTTCCGTGCCGTCGATGAGACAGAGACACTTGTCGCCCTCACGAATCCCTTCTCGTAGGAAGGGGACGAGCAGACTGTCGCGCTCGGCCGGACCCGAGTAGAGGGCACACATGTGCGTTCCCGGACCAATCTCGTCTAATCCCGGGATACCCATGCTCACGGCCATGGTGATTCCCAATCTCGAGGACGTCTTCGACTCTACGCGCGAGCCAACGATCCAAGGTGCCGGGCGCTGGGCTTGGGGGTGCGCTCAAAGGTGGCACGGTCGACCGCGACGAGCCCAAATGTCGTGGAGTAGCCGTCGGTCCACTCGAAGTTATCGATGAACGACCAGTGGAAGTACCCGCGGACGTCGATCCCGTCGTCGATGGCCCCATGCAAGGCCTGGAGCGCGCCGTCAATGTAGGCAATCCGGCGGGTGTCGTCGGAAGTCGCGACGCCGTTCTCGGTAACGATGATGGGCACGCCCGAGGCGACCGAGGCGGCATGTCGGACGGCGATGCCGACCGCGTCGGGCCGAAACTCCCAGCCCTGCTGAGTCGTTTCCGCGCCTGGCCGGGCACCTGCTAGACCCTCCGGACCGACCCCTTGAGCCGTGTAGGACTGGACACCGACCCAGTCGTCGTCTCGCGAAATCCCGAGGAAACGGTCCTCCCAGATCCTCGAATAGTGATCCCACGCAGCTTCGAAGCCGGGCACAAGTTCAAACGCCTGGGCCGCCAGCGTCCAGCCCACCGCGGCCGATGTCGAGTCCTTCAGCACCGCCTTCGCGGCGATATGCGTTCTGGTCGGCGCGGCGACGACCTCATCGGCGGGCTCACTCAGACTGGTCGCCGTCTACTCCGTCGGCGCGGGGAACATCCTCGCCGCCATGGAGCACCACCAGGTGCGGCGGCTAGTCCTCGTCAGTTCGAGTGCTACCGAGCCGAAGCCGTACGCCGACGCGGGGTTCTTTTTCAACCGAGTGGTCCAGCCATTCGTGGTGAACGTCTTGGGCAAGACGGTGTATGAAGACATGCGACGGATGGAGGGATTGGTCCGCAACTCCGAAGTCGACTGGACCATCGTCCGGCCGTCGGGGCTGTTCGACACGGACTTCGTTTCCGACTACGACCTGGCCGAAGACCATATCGCCGGGCGGTTCACAGCACGATCCGATCTAGCCGCCGCCATGCTTGCCCAGGTCGACGACGAGCGGTACATCGGCAAGATCCTCGCCGTCGCCAGCTCAGAGAACGTCCCGAGCATGGCCCGACTAATCCTGCGGGAGGCCTTCAGCCGAGCTCGAAGCATGGCTGCCCGAGGTCAGCCACTTGTGTTGAATCCATCGCATGAGTGCTGGGTACACGATCAGGTGCCGGAACGGCTTGATCGCGGCCATGTAGGCAGCGCCGAGCGGTCCGTTGGGCTTGACCAGGACCGCCATCTGGCCGTGGTAGCCGCCGGACTCGTCCGGCACCCATCCGACGTGCATAACTGCGTGGACAGTCCGGTTGGCAATTTCCGCTGCCCACTCATGCTCGAGCTGATACACCGAGGTAAAAGGAGCGAAGTCCGGACCTCTTGGCGCGGCACGCAGGTCCTCGGGTAGCCGGTCTCTGAGGGAGTCCACCCTGGAGCCAATGCCGGTGTCGTGGCTGTCCCAGTGGAGCAGCGCGCCGATCTTCCATCGGGCCTCCCAGAGCGTACGGACCAGAAGGGGAGCAGCGTCTGGAAATTTCCCCGAGCTGATCAGCGACACCAGCCGAGGCAGCTCATCCGGACCACCTGGCGTCCCTAGAGCCCAGACATCCTCGATGTGGAAGTCGGGAGTGAGCTCGTGGATGCGCCAAGGACGCGATGTGTGGGCGGTGATCGGAAGTCTCACTGATCCAGATTGCCACCCCACGCTGGCTTGATAGAACGAGGTGCCGAGGCTCCGTGATCAGCCATCGGTAATCGTATGCTCTTGGCAGCACGCCGGCGCACCACGGTTTTGAGTGCGGCCGCAAAGCCCCAGGGGTCCCCTCAATGGAGTCGGGAATCTGGCGACCCAGTTGAGCTACTCTCACCGGGTGCGGGACGCGCCCTACCGGATCGTGACCGAGAGGCTCGTCCTGCGGTGTTACGACCCGGCGGACGCGCCACTCCTGAAGGCGGCGATCGACGGCAGCCTCGAGCACTTGCGCGCCTGGATGCCGTGGGCCTACGACGACCCCGTCCCGCTAGGCCAGATGGTAGAGCGCCTGCGTCGCTTCCGCGCCAACTTTGATCGCGGTGAGCAGTATGTGTACGGGATGTTCACGCCGGACGAGCATGAGGTTGTAGGCGGCACCGGGCTCCACAAGCGCGTTGGCGACGCCGCGCTTGAGATCGGCTACTGGTTGCGGGCGGACCAGCTTCGCCGCGGGCTCGTTACCGAGGCGGCCTCGGCGCTGACTCGCGCGGCGTTCGACATCTGCCGCGTCGAGCGTATGGAGATCCACGCCGACGCGCGCAACACGGCGAGCCTGGGGGTCTCGCGTCGGCTCGGCTACCGCGAGGAAGCCACGCTGCGCCGCCGACTGCCGCCCTGCCCGCCCGACGCCCCGCGCGGCGACGTGACGATCTTCTCGGTGCTTGAGGAGGAATTCCGCGTGTCGCCGCTCGCCGACTTCCCGCTCCATGCCTACGACGCTGCGGGCGAGCGCCTCCTCTAGTGAGCGTCATTGCTCCTCGGGCGGTCTGCGCCGGTGGTGGAGGGCTTGGCGAGATCCCTCAGGGAGCGCTGATCTCAACCAGGACCTTGCCGGAAATCTCGGCGTTCGCGGCAATCGCGAATGCCTCGGCGACGTCCTGAAGCGGCAGTACGTGAGTGACCACTTGTTCGATCTGCGGGTTCTGATCGAGCAAGGTGATGGCGGCGTCTATTTCGTCGTTGAAGCGAAACGTGCCCCGCAGCTGTATCTCCTTCGACACTAGGGGCGCCAGGTTGACCGCTCGAGTCTCGTCGGGCAGATTGCCGACCTGGACGATGACGCCGGCACGGCGAGTGGCCAACAGCAGCCCGTGGAGCGCCTGTGGCACCCCAGCACACTCCAGCGTTACGTCGAAATGAGATTCCGGCAAGTCCTCGACGCCGATCTGCACCGTCCCGATCGGCACCGGGCTGGCTTCGCCCAGCAACCGCGCGCGCTGCAGGGGTCCCGCAAGCAGGTCGGCACACACTACCTCTGCCGCGCCCTCAGCTGCCGCAGCAGCAGCGGTTAGCAGCCCGATCGGGCCCGATCCCGATATCAGCACCCGCTTGCCCCGAATGCCGCCACCGACTGCCAAGCCGTGCAGGCCGACGGCCAGCGGTTCGGCCAATGCTGCTCGCCTGACCGGCAGAGAGGCCGGCAGTGGGCGTACTTGATCGCGGCGAACGACCAGCTGGTCCGCCAGGCCGCCGGCAGTATGTGGCCATGTCGACGCACTGCCCAAGTAACCGCCACCCGGCCAGAGGTGCCGCTGCTCATCGGTCAGACCGGGCTGCGCAGTACCCCACGTGGCCGGGTGCACCGTCACCGGCGTTCCTGCCTCGAACGCTCCCGTCGGGTCAAGATCAATCACCCCGGATACTTCGTGGCCGGGGATCAGCGGTTCACGGATGGTGAAGACGCCCGCAGCGCCGTCAGAGTAGTAGTGCAGATCCGACCCACAGATCCCGACGTAGCCCACGCGTAGCCGTACCTGCCCGGCATCTGGCTCGGGGCTGGGGACCTCCTCGGTCCGCATGTCCTGCTTGGCGTGGATCCGTACGGCCCGCATGCCCTCATCCTCTCATTCGAGGAGAACCCCGTCCCAGCTCGGCTGAGCAGTCGAACGGGCGTAGGAACCTCACGTCAAACCTGAGAATTCGGCTAGCTGAGCAGGACCTTTGTCCAGTGTTCTTGGCGTTGATCAATCCAGTCGGCGTCGTTGGACCAGGCGGTGACGTGGCCTTCATCCCGTGGCGTGCTCCGGGGCGCGGCTCCTACTGACGCTTGCTCTTTGAGGAAGTCAGACATTGACCGTGCGCGCCGCCTCAACAGCGGGACGAGGCGGCGGCATTGATCTTCGTCCAGGCCGTATGCGTCAAGGAAGGCTCGCAGTCGATGCCCGGTGTCCGGGCGCTGGTAGATCTCGTTGGCTGACAGCGGAGCGAAACCGTGGACGGCGTAAGCCAGGTCCCAGAGCCGGGTGCCGGGTGCCGGGTGCTGCGCTATCGAATGTCACAGCATCCGCCAAGCGCGGGCGAAGATGATCACTCATACCGATAGCCCTTCCCCTCGCCGTGTCGACGTCACTACAGGTTCTTGACCGCCCGGATGGCGGCGACAGCCCGCGGGAATCCGATGTAGGGGAAACAGTGCACGAGGGCGGCCACGACCGCAGCCTGGGAGTTGCCCACCTGGATGCACGCGCGGCCGTGGGGCCCGAGCTGTGCCGAAGTGTCGCCGATTGCGGCTAGGGCACACAGCACTAGGAGTTCGCGCTGAGACAGCGTGAGTCCGCCTCGAGTGTAGAAGTCGCCGAAGCAGAACTCCGTCAAGAACCGCGGCAGTAGCTCGTTGAACGGCTGGGGCAGGTCGGCCAGGTTGTCCTTGATCTCGCTTCCGTAGAGAGGAGCCTGCTCGGCCAGGCCCTCAGGGTACCGGTCGGCATCCGACACCGTGCCCTGGACGGGGAGCGGCAGCTGGATGCCCTGGGCCACGAAGACGTCGTTGATCGTTGCGACCGCGTTGAGCGTGCGCG
>DATDKX010000086.1:0-3304 GCA_036519615.1 Propionibacteriaceae bacterium | reverse complement strand
CTGCATTTCGTTGAAAACCTCGGGGTCTGTCGTATTGCACCCAAGATCATGATCAAGCTTGCCAGTGCCGTGGTAGTCGCTAGATCCAGTCGGCAGCAGACCCAGACTGTCGGCCAGCGTACGCAACTGCCGACGAGTTTCGGCATCATGATCTTGATGATCGACCTCGATGCCGTCTAGCTGGTGATCACGGGCAAGGGTCTGCAGCACGCTCGCCGGCAGCAGGTACTCACGCCCGCGACCCCAGGGATGGGCAATCACTGCGAGACCACCCGCCTGGTGAATCAGATCAATCCCACGTTCCAGCTCGATCGTGTAGCGCGGCACATGCGCTGGACCTCCGTCAGCCAGGAAGCGGTCGAATGCCTCCTGTCGATCTTGAACATGGCCAGCCTTGATCAGCGCGTCGGCGATGTGGGGGCGGCCGACGGAGGGACTGTCGCCCACCTGGGCCATTACCTCCGCTTCGCTGACCGGCACGCCAAGTGCGGTCAGCTTCGCCAGTACGCCAGCGAGCCGACCCAGCCGGCCATCACGGACTAGGGCCATCTCCTCGGCTAGTCCTGGACTGCTCGGATCAGCGCCGTACGCCAGCACGTGCACACTGCTGCCACCAAGCGAGCATGAAAGCTCCATCCCGCGCACCACCTGGATGCCTAGCCGCTCGCCCTCAGCCGTGGCTTCATCCAGCCCGTCGAACGTGTCGTGGTCAGTCAGTCCGACCACATCGAGGCCGACCGCACCGGCCTTACGCACCAGTTCAGCCGGCGTGTCTGTCCCGTCAGACACCGACGAATGCGTATGCAGGTCGATCCGCATGCCTCAGACCTATCACGCCGCCTTCTTAAAGCTTGGACAATAGACTGCGCACGACTCGGAGACCGACCGACATCCGGGCGAGGTCGGCGCGACCGCTGGTGATGGAGCGCAAGGTCTTCACCGACTCCGGTACCGCGCCGTTCGACCGCTCCCAGCCAAGGACGACGTCTCGAGCGCTCTTGGTCGCAGCTCCGTTCCAGTTGAGGACCTGAGCCGTGAGCTCCGCATGCACGGTGTGCAGGTCGTCACGCAGCGCCGCCCGAGCCATGGTCTGCCACCGATCTTCGCGCGGCAGCTCTACGATGCGCGACAGCAAGCGGTCGAGTCCGAGCCGCTGACCGAGGGTGAAGTGCAATTCGGCCACCTTCAAGACATCCACGCCTGATTGTGCCGCCGTCTGCTCGATTGTTAGTCCCGGATACGCCCGAGGCAAAGCCGCGATCGCGGTCGCCAGTTGATCGGGCACCCCCGCGGCCTGATAGCTCTTTATCCGCTGCTCCACCGCCTCCAGGTCCCGCCCGGTCAAGATCTTCGGCAAAGCTTGCTGCACCGTGCGGACTCCTTCGGAAAAGTCCTGGACCGCGGCGCCAATATCAACCGGACGACGCCGGTTATTGATCAACCAGCGAGTAGCCCGCTCCACCGATGTGCGCACTTCCAGCCGCAAGGCGGTTTGCATGTCGGCATCGATCTTGTGATCAAGTTCGGCGATTGCCTTGTCCAGATCAGCAGCTCCGAAGATCGCTCGGGCGGCAATTTGCGCTCGGATCACATCCGGCGCCTTGGCACCTGTCTCTGCTGACAATCGATGGAAGCAGGTAATGCCCGATTGGTTCACAAACTGGTTCACAACAACAGTTGCGACGATCTCCCGATGCAGCCGGTGCTTGGACATCCTGTCGGCGTAGCGCTCCCGCATCGCACTCGGGAAGTAATTGATCAGGCGGTCCATCAGGTACGGGTCATCAGGCAGATCGGAGGCCAGAACGTCATCCTCAAGAACGATCTTGGTGTACGCGAGCAGCGTCGCCAGCTCGGGTGAGGTCAGTCCCTTGTGGTTCGCCCGCCGCATCTCCATGGCTTCCGACGACGGCAAGAACTCGATCTCCCGATCGATCAGCCCGGGGTCTTCCAGACGCTCCATCCAGTCTTCGTGAACGCCCGCCATCGATGCTGACTGAAATACCGCATTTGCCAGAGCGAGGTTTTGATCGTAGTTATCGGCGAGAACCAGCTCGGCCACCTCGTCGGTCATCGATGCCAGCAAGGCATCACGTTCCTGCGGCGACAGCCGACCCGCCGCAACTTCTCCAATCAGCAAGATCTTGATGTTGACTTCATGATCAGATGTGTCCACCCCGGCGGAGTTGTCAATGAAGTCCGTATTGATGCGGCCGCCCTTTTCGGCGTATTCGATTCGGCCGAGCTGGGTCAAGCCTAGGTTCCCGCCCTCGGCAACGCATTTAGCGCGTACCTCACAACCGTCGACCCGTAGTTCGTCATTGGATTTATCGCCCACGTCGTCATTGGTCTCTGTCACCGCTTTGACAAATGTCCCGATGCCGCCATTCCAGAGCAGATCGACAGGTGCCCGCAAGCAGGCCTGGACCAGCTCAGCAGGCGTCAACGCCTGGACCGACTTGTCGATGCCCAGTGAGCCCCGCATCTGGTCGGTGATTGCAATCGATTTCAGGGTCCGCGGAAAGACGCCACCACCCTCGGAGATCAAGGTCGGGTCGTAGTCCGCCCAGCTGGAGCGCGGCAGCGCAAAGAGCCGAGCGCGCTCCTCCCAGCTGCGAGCAGCATCGGGCTGTGGATCGATGAAGACATGCCGGTGATCGAAAGCCGCCACTAGCTTGATGTGCTTGCTCAGCAGCATTCCGTTTCCGAAGACATCACCACCCATGTCACCGATCCCAACGCAGGTGAAATCGGACGTGTCGGGATCGAGATCCATTTCACGGAAATGCCGGCGCACCGACTCCCAGGCCCCTCGAGCGGTGATGCCCATGGTCTTGTGGTCATAACCCGCCGAGCCGCCCGACGCGAATGCGTCACCAAGCCAGAACCCTAAGTCCACCGAGATCTTGTTGGCCACGTCGGAGAAGGTGGCCGTTCCCTTGTCCGCTGCGACGACCAGGTAGGGATCATCGCCGTCATAACGCACCACGTCAGCCGGAGGCACAACGGCATCGTCAACGATGTTGTCGGTGACATCGAGCAGGCTACAGATGAAGAGCTGGTAGCAGCCAAGACCTTCAGCCAGCCAATCTTCGCGATCCCGGGGATCGGGCAACCGTTTGCAGTAGAACCCGCCCTTGGCCCCGACCGGCACGATCACGGTGTTCTTGACCATCTGGGCTTTGACCAAGCCAAGGATCTCGGTACGGAAATCCTCGGCACGGTCAGACCAGCGCAGACCGCCGCGTGCCACCAGCCCATAGCGCAGATGGACACCCTCCATTCGGGGTGAGTAGACGAAGAT
>DATDKX010000085.1:0-6965 GCA_036519615.1 Propionibacteriaceae bacterium | reverse complement strand
TTCGGGACTGCCGGTACCGCTATCGCTTGGAATCGTGGGTTCTGTCGGCTTCGATGCCATCACCGTTGCCCTCCTCGGCCGTTCCCGGCCACTGGGCACTGTGCTGGCCGGCCTGCTGTTCGGGGCATTGCACGCCGGCGGACTCGCGATGCAAAGCGTTGCCCAGACACCGCTCACCCTGACAACGGTGCTCCAGGCACTGATCGTGCTTTTCGTGGCCGCGCCGGCGCTAGTGACCAAGATCGTGCCCTTCCTGAAGCCTCGCGAGACTCGGGCGCTCGGGCCGGTTCCGGAGGGAGGGTTGGTGTGAGTCTCGACACCATCGAGCAGGCTCCTTCGCAGACCCAGGGCGAGCGCGTCGAAACGACCCCGAAACGCCGACAGCGTATTTCCACCGGCGTCCTGATCGCGGGAGTCGGTGTATTGCTGCTGATCGGCCTTCTATCCACCAAGGGCAGCGCACGATTTGCCCTGTCCGATGCGTTTGACAAGGTGCAGCTGCCGACCGTGACTGTGCCTGGTTTTGCCACGGTGTTCGTCTGTGCCCTGCTTTGCCTCTCGGCTGCGGCCGGCTATCTGTCCGGTCGGATGCGAGGTCCCTGGCCGGCGTTAGCGGGAGCCGTGGCCGGCTTGGCTGTCGTCATGGGATTTCTGACCTGGGCGGCATCTGGACGTGAGCTGCCATTTCCTGTCAGCAACCAGTTCGCTGGGACTTTGTCGCTGGCCACGCCTTTGGTCTTCGGGGCACTCTGTGGGGTGTTGTGTGAACGCTCGGGAGTGGTCAACGTATCGATCGAGGGTCAGTTTCTGTCGGCTGCATTCGCGGCGGCCGTAGTCGGCAGCCTTACCCAGTCTGTGACAGTGGCCATGATCGCTGCGGTGCTCGCAGGCCTTGCTATGGCCGCGCTACTTGCGGTGTTCTCGATCAACTACTTGGTCAACCAAGTGGTGCTAGGGGTTGTGCTCAATCTGCTCGCTGTCGGAGTCACCGGCTTTCTTTTTGATCAACTGGTGCAGCCGGCGTCGGTCAAGTACAACTCCGCGCCGGTGCTGGAACCGATACCCATCCCGGGACTGTCCAAGATTCCATTCTTCGGCCGGGTGCTCTTCGAGCAGAACGTGCTGGCGTATCTGGGGGTAATTTCGGTTGCCCTGGTCTGGCTGGTGCTCTACCGGACCACGTGGGGCCTGCGCATCAGAGCGGTCGGCGAGCATCCTGAGGCCGCGGACACCGTCGGCATCAGCGTGCGCGGGATCCGCTGGTCGGCAGTGCTGGCAGGCGGCATCTTTGGCGGCTTGGGCGGCTCTTTCTTCACCCTCGCCTCGACCGGCTCGTTCACCAAGGAGTTCACCGTTGGCAACGGCTTTATCGCGCTCGCTGCCGTGATCATGGGTCGCTGGCATCCGGTGCTGGCATCGATCGTGTGTTTGTTCTTCGGCTTCGTGACTCAGATGGCTTCTCAGCTGCAAACGTTGGAAACTCCGATGCCCAGTCAATTCCTGTTGATCTTGCCGTACGTCGCAACGATCATCGCCGTTGCCGGCCTCGTGGGCCGAGTTAGACCACCGGCAGCCGACGGTATTCCTTTCGAGAAGCAGTGATGTGCCGAAATGTGCCCTGAGCCTGATGAGATGCGTGCTGAGTCCGAAGAGATGCGCCCTGAGCCTGTCGAAGGGCGTATGACTGTCGACTGGAACCAGCTACGCGCCGCAGCGACCGAAGCCAGCCGTCACGCGTACGCGCCCTACTCCGGCTTCCCGGTGGGTGCGGCGGCCCTGGTCGATGACGGACGTATCGTCACCGGGTGCAATGTGGAAAACGCCTCCTATGGGGCCACCCTCTGCGCCGAGTGCGGACTGGTTTCGGCGCTGCATGCCAGTGGCGGCGGGCGGCTGATCGCGTTTGCCTGCGTCGACGGAACCGGGTCTGTACTCATGCCCTGCGGCCGATGCCGCCAGCTGCTCTGGGAGCATGGCGGCGCAGAGTGTCTGGTCGATACTCCGACTGGCATTCAACCGATGAGCGACGTGCTGCCGCAGGCCTTTAGCGCCCGTGATCTTGCTAGGCGTCGATCATGAGCCTTGACCTGGAAGCGCTGCAAGCCTTTCCGAAGGTGTCACTCCATGATCATCTGGATGGTGGCCTCCGGCCACAGACCATCATCGAACTGGCTGCCGACATCGGACATCCCTTGCCTGCCGACAATGCCGATGATCTTGGTCAATGGTTCGCGGAGTTGGCGAACTCTGGATCGTTGGAGGGTTACCTGGCGACCTTCGATCACACCATAGCGGTCATGCAGACGGCGCCCAATCTGCGCCGGGTCGCCAAAGAGTTCGTGGAGGACCTGGCCGCAGACGGAGTGATCTACGGCGAGACACGCTGGGCCCCTGAACAGCATCTGAGGGACGGCTTGACCGAGGCCGACGCAATCGAAGCCGTTCGCGACGGGCTAGCCGAGGGGATGGCAGCGTGCCGGGACCGAGGGCACGAGATAGACCTACGCCAGCTGCTCACTGCCATGCGGCAGGCTGAACCTACCCGCGCCATCGCCGAGCTGACGCTGCGTTACCGCCGCGACGGCGTCGCCGGGTTTGACATCGCTGGGCCAGAGAAGGGCTATCCGCCGTCGCGTTTTCTGGAGTCTTTCCAGCTGCTGCGGCGTCAGAGTGCCTACTACACCATTCATGCAGGCGAGGCCGATGGGTGCGAGTCCATCTGGGAGGCGGTGCAGGTATGCGCAGCCAACCGGATCGGCCACGGTGTCGCGATCCTCGAGGACATTCAGCAGGGCGCGCTCGGCGACTTCGCGGCGTATGTCCGTAACGAACGGATCCCGCTTGAGATGTGCCCGTCCTCCAATGTGCAGACCGGCACCGTGTCCTCAATCGCCGAGCATCCAATCCATAGCTTGGATCAGCTGGGCTTCCGGGTCACGGTTAACCCCGACAACAGACTGATGAGCGCGACCAGCATGACTAGGGAGTTCGCCCTCCTGGCCGAGGCATTCGACTACACCTTTGCGGACGTAAGCAGGCTCAGCATCAACGCTGCCAAGAGTGCCTTCGCGCCGTACGAGGTGCGCAGAGCCCTGGTACAACGCATTACGGCGGCTGGCTAGATCGCTTGCTGGCTTGAAACACCGGAGAGCGGAGTAGCGGGCCGGGCTAGGGTTTAGCCCATGACTTCGCGCGTCCTAGCCGCAGTGGCGTGGCCCTATGCGAACGGCCCGCGCCACATCGGTCACGTCTCAGGCTTCGGGGTTCCCTCAGACATCTTCGCGCGCTACATGCGGATGAGCGCGCAGGACGTCTTGATGGTGTCGGGGACCGATGAGCACGGCACGCCGATCCTGGTTCAGGCGGAGCGGGAAGGGCTGACGCCCCGGGAGACAGCCGACAAGTACAACCGTGTGATCGTCAACGACCTTCGTGACCTCGGTCTGTCCTACGACCTCTTCACCCGGACCACCACACTCAACCACTACGCGGTGGTCCAAGATCTTTTTCTGGGACTGCATCGAAACGGCTACGTTGTTCCCAAGATCACGATGGGAGCGGTGAGCCCATCGACCGGACGGACCCTGCCGGACCGCTACATCGAGGGCACCTGTCCGATCTGCGGCTACCCCAGCGCGCGCGGCGATCAGTGCGACAACTGCGGCAACCAACTGGACCCGATCGACTTGATCAACCCCGTCTCGAGAATCAACGGGGAGACACCCAAGTTTGTCGAAACCGAGCACTACCTCCTTGACCTCCCGGCGCTCGCGGGGTCGCTCGGGAAGTGGCTGAGCTCGCGTACCGACTGGCGGCCGAACGTGTTGAAGTTCAGTCAGAACCTGCTGGAGGATCTGCGGCCGCGCGCGATCACTCGTGATCTTGACTGGGGTGTGCCGGTACCGCTGGACGGCTGGCGGGATCAGCCAATGAAGCGGCTCTACGTGTGGTTCGACGCTGTCATCGGCTACCTCTCTGCGTCGGTGGAGTGGGCCAAGCGCAGCGGCGATCCGGACGCCTGGCAGCGGTGGTGGATTGATCCAGAGGCCCGCAGCTATTACTTCATGGGCAAGGACAACATCGTCTTCCACACAGTAATTTGGCCAGGGATTCTGCTTGGTCACAATGGCGAGGGTGATCATGGGGGTACGGTTGGGCCGCTCGGTGAGCTCCGCTTGCCCGACGAGATCGTTTCCGCCGAGTACCTGACCATGAGCGGCTCAAAGTTCTCCACGAGCCGCGGCAAGGTGATCTACGTCGGCGATTTCTTGCGCGACTTCGGGCCGGATGCCCTGCGCTACTTCATTGCGGTGGCTGGCCCAGAGACGACCGACACCGACTTCACCTGGGACGAATTCGTGCGCCGCACCAACTTCGAGCTGGCCAATGAGTGGGGCAACCTGGTCAATCGCTCGATCTCCATGGCCTACAAGAACAACGGGGCAATCCCGCAGCCCGGCACGCTGCTCGATGTTGATCATCACTTGCTGCAGACCTCCCGCAATGCGTTCCACACGGTGGGTGAGCTGCTAGGCCGCAACCGCTTCAAGCTTGCGATCACCGAAGCCATGCGGGTGGTCGGCGCTGCGAACAAGTACATCTCCGACACAGAACCGTGGAAGTTGGCTGGTGATCCGGAACGGCGTGACACGGTGCTGCACACCGCGCTGCAGGTCGTTTCAGATGCCAACACGCTGCTGACGCCTTTCCTGCCGCACGCTGCCCAAAAGGTTCACGAGGCGCTGGGCGGGAGCGGAGTCTGGACAGCGGAGCCGGAGATCCGTGAGGTGACCGAGGAGGGCGGCCCCGACTATCCCGTGATCATGGGCGACTACGCGAGTGAGCAGGCACGTTGGGACTCCCGCCCCATCACATCAGGAACACCATTGCAGCGGCCCACGCCGTTATTCACCAAGCTCGATGAGAGTCTGGGCAAGACCGGTCCTGAATGGGCTCCCATCGAGCGCTGACTCCGCCGCTGACAAGTCGGTCAGTAAGGTGCTATCTCCCCCGCTCAACAGACGCCAGTGCGGCAGTCAGTTGCTTGGCGTTCAACCGCTCGACGTAGCCCGGCGTACCAGGTTGAATGCGCCAGCTTTCGGCCAGTTGACCGACATCAACCACGTCGAAGCCGAACTCGTCGATCAGCTGGGCCACTTGAGTCTTTGCAGCTGAGTCGTCTCCTGCGATAGCAAGCGCTCGTCTATTGGGCGAACGCGACGGCGTGCCGTCGCTCGTGATTTGACGAGCGTAGATGTGGTTGAACGCCTTCACGACGTTGGCCCCGGGCAGCCGAGACTGAAGCAGTTCAGAGCTCGTCACGCTGTTATCGTCGAGGGCCGCAATGTTGCCATCGCGCCGCGGGTAGTAGTTGTTCGCATCGATTACCGTCTTGCCGATGAGCGGTTCGGCCGGGACATCGCCAATCGCTTTCAGCGGGACCGCCACCACCACAAGATCACCGGCGGTGGCGGCGTCCTCAGTGGTACCGGCACGAGCTTGCGGACCCAACTCGGACACCAGCTCGGCCAGCGTCTCAGGTCCCCGTGAATTGCTGATCACTACGTCGTAACCGCTCGCGATTGCGGCTCGGGCGATCTGGCTGCCGATGTGGCCGGCGCCGATCAGTCCTATGGTCTTGACTCCGTCAATGGTCATGCCGGCCGCAACTTGTGGACGGCCTTGGCTATTCCCGACTCACTCTGAGAGTGCCGCGACGGGGCTCAGGGCACATGAGGACGACTAGTAAGAGGTGCCTCCCGAGAGGGAGAGCGCGCCCGTTGGGTGCCATACCGTCTTGATCTCCAGAAACGCGCGCATCCGGGCGGTGCCAGGCGCTGCTGTGAAGTCAGGAACACCCTTCGGAACGTAGACCCGCTTGACTGTCTCGGCTGCGGCCTGCTCCAGCGACTCACGCAGCTCAGCATTCGCACCGGTGACGTCGAGGGCGTTGACATCCGCATGAGCCGCGAGGTGCGGAGCCAGCTCAGAGACCCTGCCCGTCAGGATGTTGATCACTCCACCCGGTACATCAGACGTCGCGACCACCTCGGCAAAGGTAATCGCTACGCAGGGATCTTGTTCGGCGGCGATCACCACGCACGCATTGCCTCCGGTGATCACCGGCGCGATCACCGAAATCAACCCCAATAGCGGTGATCCAAGCGGTGCAAGGATCCCCACGACTCCGGTGGGTTCGGGAGTGGAGTACGAAAAGTACGGGCTCGAGACCGGATTGGCGCTCCCCATGACTGCGGCCAGTTTGTCGGTCCAGCCGGCGTAGTGCACCAATCGATCAATTCCCGCATCAACCTCCGCTGTGGCGATCTTGGTCGAAGCGCTGGTGCTGATCATGATCAATTCGACGAACTCTGCCCGGCGGCCCTCCAGCATCTCCGCGATCCGATAGATGACCTGGCCGCGGTTGTACGGCGTGGCCTTGGACCAGGCAGCGTAACCCTTGCGGGCTGCAACGACGGCATCGCGGAGATCCTTGCGCGATGCCAGCGCTGCGTTGGCCAGGAAATTGCCCTTATTGTCACGCGCCTGATAGGTACGGCCAGACTCCGAACGAGGGAAGGCGCCGCCAATGAAGAGCTTGTACGTCTTGGATACCGCCAGGTGGCTCACCGCACAACCGCCTCATCGTCGGTATCCAGGTAGGCGTCCAGACCAGACGGTCCGCCTTCTCGGCCGAAGCCGGATTCCTTGTAGCCGCCGAAGCTGGCTGCCGGATCGAATCGATTGAACGTGTTGTCCCAGATCACCCCGGACCGAAGTGCCGCGGCCATACCCATGGCCCGCGAGCCCTTCTCGGTCCATACTCCGGCCGACAGACCGTACGGGCTGTTGTTGGCTTTGGTGACGGCCTCATCGGGCGTACGGAAGGTCATCGTGGTGAGCACGGGGCCGAAGATTTCCTCGCGTGCGATCCGCATCGACGGGGTCGCATTGGTAAAGATCGA
>DATDKX010000084.1:0-10324 GCA_036519615.1 Propionibacteriaceae bacterium | reverse complement strand
GTTCAGTAGTTGCAGCCCCATCAGGGCAAGAAATGGCGTGGGCGCAGCCTGCCAGACAATGGACAAGCTGCGTGCCATCAGACGGGTGAGCCGGCCTATCGACTTTCGCTGGTCCTGCGCCGGAGTCGCGAGGTCCATCGGGTCGATTTCACGCACGGTTGCATCGTAGGGTTGCTGGAACGCGTGCGTGGCCAGTTCCGGCGAAGCCGGATACCGCTACGGACGCGACTTGCGCGAAGGCGTAATGGGAAAGGGTGAGGAATGGGCAATGGAGCCGATGCGGGTCGCCAACACGGACCTCAGTCGCCGGAACACATCCGAAATGTCGTGCTCGTCGGGCCCGCGGGCGTCGGCAAGAGCACGCTGTTCGAGCGGCTGATAGCAGCCCGTGTTCCGGGCCGCCATCAACGCGGTGAGCCCGGGCCGTCGCAGTCGCTCGGCGCCGCATCGATCGCCAGCGGTGACGTGATGATCAATCTACTGGACACCCCCGGCAACCCGGACTTTGTCGGCGAGGTGCGCGCCGGGCTGCGAGCGGCCGACGCCGTCTTGTTCGTGGTATCGGCCAGCGATGAAATCGACGACGCGACCCGCATGCTGTGGCGGGAGTGCGAAACGACGAATATGCCTCGGGCGATCGCAGTAACCAAGCTCGAGCAGTCACGGGCTGACTTCGACGAGACGATCGCTCGCTGCAGGCGGGTCTTCGGCGATGTCCAGCCGGTTGGCGCCCCGCTGATCGAGGATGGCCATGTCACTGGCGCGATCAACTTGCTGCGTCGTACCGTCACCGACTACCGCAGCGGCGAGCCGACTTCACGCGAGGCTGACGAGGCGGAAGCCGCGATCATCGAGGAGCACTGGGATCCGTTGATCGAGTCGATCATCGAAGAATCTGAGGACGAGACCCTGCTGGATAGGCACCTCAGCGGCGAACCGATCGACCTCGACATCGTGTTGCCCGATCTGCGGGCAGCCATTGCCACAGCGCGTTTCTTCCCGATCATTCCGGCGCATGCTCCGACCGGGATGGGGATTGAAGGGCTGTTCGAGCTATTCGAGCAAGGATTCCCGTCGCCGGCATCGTCAACGCTGCCTACGGTCTACAAGCCAAGCGGAGAGCCGTTCGGTCCGATTGCCGCGGACCGGGACGGCCCACTGGTCGCCGAAGTCGTACGCACCACCAGCGACCCGTTCATCGGGCGGCTTTCCCTCGTCCGGGTCTTCTCCGGCACCCTGAGCCCGGACACTCCGCTGCATGTCTGCGGGCATCTGCAGAAGTTCGCACCGCACCACGTCGACGCGCATCCTGATCATGACAGCGACGACCGAGTTGGCCCACTGTCGGCGCCCCTCGGCGATGAGAACCGGCCCAAGCCGTACGCGATCGCAGGTGATCTTGTTCTGGTGTCCAAATTGGCTTCCGCGGAAACCACCGACACGCTGTCCAGTAAGGCAAAGCCGGCGCTAGTGGAGCCCTGGGTGCTGCCGGAGCCGTTGCTTCCGGTGGCGCTCCAGACCACCTCCCGTGGCGATGAGGAAAAGCTCGCATCGGCATTGCAACGGCTGGTGGCGGAGGACGTCACGATGCGGCTGGAGCACAATGCCGAGACCCACCAGCTGGTGATCTGGGCTATGGGGCAGGCGCACGTGGACAAGCTGCTCACAACGCTGCGGGAAAACTGGCACATTCAGGTTGAGGTGGAGCCGCTCCGCACCTCCCTTCGAGAGACGTTCATCCGTCCCATCACAGCGCAGGGGCGGCTGGTCAAGCAGTCCGGCGGACACGGCCAGTACGCCGTCTGCATGATGGAAATCGAGCCGCTGGAGCGCGGAGCCGGGTTCGAGTTCACCGAACGCGTAGTGGGCGGGGCGGTGCCGCGACAGTTCATTCCCTCAGTCGAGAAGGGCATCCGTAGTCAGCTGCCCAAGGGCGTGCTTGCTGGTTATCCGCTCGTTGATCTTCGGGTGACGTTGGTCGACGGCAAGGCGCACTCGGTGGACTCCTCGGATATGGCCTTTCAAACTGCAGGCGCCATGGCGCTTCGTGAGGCCGCGAATGAATCGACCGTTGCGCTCCTCGAGCCAATAGACAAGGTGGAGATCACGGTTGCCGAAGACTCGGTTGGGTCTGTGCTTGCTGATCTACGAGGACGCCGCGGCCAGGTTCACGGCACGGAAACGGCTCCGAACCTCCCCGGCTACGCCGTCATCCACGCCGAGGTGCCGGCCCACGAGCTCTCCCGGTATCCGATCGACTTGCGTTCGGTGTCCCATGGCACCGGCACCTTCAAGCGTTCCTTCGTGCGTTATGACTACATGCCAGCTGCATTGGCTCGCGAGGTCATCTCGGCTTAGCTACTAACTCCGAGTCCTGAGCTGCCGTCTCGCCAGAAAGTGTGGATTCAGGCTTGTCACCTGTCCGCACTTTCTTGCTGAGGATCGCGGAGCCGAAGACGATCAACCAGATGATCAGCGGATAGAGCGCAACGCGTTCGGCAAGGCCGCCGCCGTGACCGGTCAGAATCACCAGGACGGGACCGACCAGCAGTCCGAGAAAGCCGATCACACCCGATAGGACTGAGAACCACGCCAGTTTGAGCCGCTCGCGCCAGATGGCCAGACCGAGCAGGATCATCGCTGTATTGCCGGCCGGGATGTTCAGCGCGCCAATCAGGTGGAGCAACACATTGACGTTCTCCGGGCTCAGCCCGACCAGAATCGTCCCCGCCCCGGCGACTCCCAGAAGGATCAAACCCCACGTTGTCAGGCGCCGCCGCGGCCATATCGAGCGCGTCAGGAAAAGCCCGACAAGAATAAGGACGCCGGTCAGGACGAAGGTCGTATTCATCACCGTGTGCAGCGGTGAACAGATGTAGGTGTTCGCCAGGGTACGGCCGCATGCCGTATTGCCCAGATCGCTCACCCGGTTGTCGATCAGGCTGTACGGCGTCCTCCAAGCAGCCTGGGCCACGGCCTGACCGATGAAGTACAGCAGCGTCAGGATCCACGAGCCTCCACCAAGCAGCAAGCTGAGCCGTGACGATGTGCGAGGCCGTCCTTCCATCGAGATCCTCTCCTTCCTTCAATGATGGCCACATGTGTCGTACACGATATGTCGTATACGACGTGTCGTGTAGAACGTTATCATGCATGCCATGAATCCCAAAGCGATCTCGGATCCAGCTGCCACCGATGAGGCCCGAGAGATCGTCGGATTGTTTCGCTCGCTACGGCGTCACCTGGTGAGAGGCAGTCGAGCGGAGTTGGCCAGGAGCGGACTAACCGCGGCTCAGGTAAGCGTGATTTCGCTGCTGGGCACGAACAGCGAGATGACGTTGGGCGACCTGAGTCGTGAGCTGGAGCTAAGCCACAGCACCGTCTCTGGGATCGTGGACAGGCTGCAAGCAAAGGGCCTCGTGGTCCGCAAGCCGAGCCCCGATGACCGGCGTTATGTACAGATCTCCCTCGCTGAGCATGTTGCCAGCCAGGCTCCGGCATTGGGCGACGAAGGCCCGATCGGGCGTCTGGAGGCAGTACTCAAGGCCGCGACCGCTGAAGAGCGGCGCAAGGTCCAAGAGGGTCTGGTGTTACTCGTGCGATTCGCAGATCAAGCCCGGATATTGCCTACAGAGTAGAAATTTGAAACCGGTTGATCTTGAAAAAAATCATTGGCCAAATGCTTGATCAGTGGCTGGCATCCGTGGTTAAGTGCGGATGTGGCCGAGAAGCGCGCCACGACCTGATGTTTCATCGTGAAAGGGTGGCGCGCTCATGGCGAACTCGCCTCTTTCGGTTGTCCCCCATCAGCATGTGGCCCGTGAAGAACTGGCCGAACGTACGCGTGAGTTGCTCATCGAGGCCGAGGCAGCAGGCCCCGTCCGCCGGCAACAGATCCTTGACGAGGTAGTCACCTCACACCTTTGGCTGGCCGAGAGGCTCGCCCGACAGTTCCTGCATCGGGGAGAGGACGAGGAGGATCTCATCCAGGTCGCGTACACAGGTCTCGTAGAGGCCTGCCTTCGCTTCGATCCGCATCAAGGTTCTTTCGTCGGCTTCGCAGAGCCGACCATCACAGGGGTGCTTAAGCGGCACTTTCGTGATCATGGTTGGACCGTACGCCCGCCTCGGCCGACTCAGGAACTGGCGTCGGTCATCTGGCGGCGTTGGCCAACACTGGTTCAGGAAATGGGTACGCTGCCGCGCGCCCGAGATCTCGCAGCCGAGCTTGGCGCACCGTTGACTGCCGTGCAGCAGGCCCGGATGGCAAGCGAGGGCTACAGCGCGCTGTCGATCGAGGCTGCCATGACTCGAGGTGTGTGCTTCAGCTCGACCGAATCTGATGAAGACAAGGATCGGGCGGAAGCCCGGTTGATCATCGATCGAGCATTGGCGAGGCTAGATGAGTCCGAACGCCGGCTGATCTGGTTGCGCTTCTTCGAGCAACGGTCGCAGTCCGACATCGCCAATGAGCTTGGCATCAGCCAGATGCAGGTATCCCGGCTGCTCTCTCGGCTTTTGCTCAAGCTACGCAGCATCATCGGCATGCCGGACAAACTCGCTGCCGCCTCGTAGGGTTCAGACTCCAGTCAGAATCTGGGCAACAAGCTCACGGCGGCTCCGTACGCCAGTCTTGTCGAAGATCGACTTCAGATGATCTTTGACTGTGTACGCAGACAAGTGCAGTTGTGCCGCGATCGCTTTGGTGGACGTGCCGCGCAGTACCAGCAGCGCGATCTCGGACTCCCTTGCCGTGAGCCCCAGCGAGCTAAGGATCAGCGGCGCATTGCTCCCCGGGTGGGCCGGTTCGATGATCACGGCAATCTGGTCATCGGCGGTGCCATGCAGATGAGTCCCGTGAACCAGAAGCCAGCCGCCGCTCTTAGTCCGTACCCGTAGCGTCGGGGAAGCATCGGGCCTGGCTGTGCCATGGTCGATGCTTAGCAGGCTGGCCGCCGCTGCGTAGATGGCGGCCGGCAGGCGGGGCGAGCTGGAGGAGTAATCGGCGATGTCGGCCAGCAAGCGTTCGGCCTCGCCGGTTATGGCGGCCAACGTGAGGTCGGAATGCAAGACGACTACACCAGGAGCAGCAGCCGCCATCTCCTCGGTCCCTCGCGAAGCAAGGCTAAGCCGGCAACCGTTTCCGAGACTGGCTGTGAGGCGTTCGATCAGGCGTACATCGGCCGACGAGAACCCGTACGGCGAGTCGGCTCGATGCAGGCAAAGGTAGCCCCAGCAGCCGGAGGGCGTGATAAGCGCGGCTCTCAGTTCATCACCAAGGCCGAGCGGCGCCATGATGTTGCGATATCGGGTGCTGGCTTGGCGATCACCGCGAGTGGCCGTATCGAGCGTCGCCACATGGCGGCCGCCAGTGGCCAACGACTGAAACTTGTTCACATCGTCCTGGCCGAACTCATTGTGAACGAACTGATCGGCCACATCGACGAGCGGATCTTCGGCGAACGTGCTGGTGAACAGCAGCGTTCCCGGGTCTGCCGTGGCGAGGAAGACGGCATCGACCGGAAGCAACGCATGGATGGCCCGCACTACTTCTGCCTGAAACGACGCGCCGCGCAGTCCTGAGGAGCAGCGGCGCACCAGATCATCCACGCGCCGCGCGACCGCGCGGCTTGCTTCCACGACACCATCCTCCTCCCGATCGACGCCGAGAAACATCCCACCTTGGAGGGATGGTGGAGCGCCTGCGGCCGGCCGACGATGGCGGCATGAGTATCACAAGCAACAAGCAGATCGTTGCGGAGTTCATCTCCGCCCTCTTCACCAACGGTGACCTGACAGCAGTCGACCGCTATCTCGATCCGGCGTTCATCAACCATGACCCGCCGCTGCCGGGTGCCCCGGATGGGCCGGAAGGCATGCGTCAGGCGGCTGACGTCTTCCGCCGCGCCTTCCCTGACTGGCGCAGCGACGAGCAACACATGATTGCTGAAGCTGATCTTGTTGCGGAGCATTTCGTTGCGCATGGCACCCACCGTGGCTCCGTGATGGGTGAATCACCCAGCGGCCGAGAAGTGGTGCTACGCGGGGTCAATATCTTTCGCATTGCCAACGGCAAGATCGTGGAACGCTGGGGACGGCTTGACGATCTTGGGCTGCTGCAGCAGCTGGGGCTGTCGCCACAGCCGGCCACTGTGGTGAAGTAGCCCGACGACTACGCTTCGCCGAACGGCAGTGGCCTCGGCCTCGTGACAGGGGGCACCCAGCGATCGGTGGCTGTCGTCGGCGGCGGGTTCGGCGGCGTCGGCGCGGCGGTCATGCTGCAGCGAGCCGGCTACGACAACGTCACTGTTTCGAGCGAGGCGAGCGCGTCGGCGGAGTCTGGCATCACAACACCTACCCGCAATCCCAACCAATGGCCGTGGACCGCTACCACATATCGCCGCCGAACGGCACGGATCGACCCTTCGGCGTATGAGGTGACCCTACGCAGCTGATTCGGTTGGCAGCCGGCCCGTCGAGACCAGCCGTTGGGCCACCTCGCCGATCTTGCTCTGGGTGTCTCGGGCCGCTCGGCGAAGCTTGTTAAAGGCGGTCATCGAGTCCACCTGATCCCGTGCCATCAGATAGCCGACGCCGCGCTCGATAATCACCCGATAGTCAAGTGCGTATTGCAGCTGGGCCGCGAGCTCGCCTGCATTGTGGGCGGCCACGGCATTGGCCAGAGTGGATTCGACCAGGTCGCGGTATCTAGCCAAGGCCTGACACTCGTCGTCCTGCCACATGTGCGGGTGGTCGTAGAAGACATCGAGTGTCCCAACAGTGACCCCACCCAGGCGCACCGGCAAACCCAGGACGGCGCGTACCCGGTGCGGACGAAGCGCTGAGGCGAGATCAGGCCAACGCCCTTCGACGGTAACGTCAGTACTGGCTACGACGGTGTTGTTGACAAAGGCCTCGGTACAGGGACCTTGTCCTGTGTCACTTTCCGCCACTTCGAGTATCTCGCCCCGCCCCTCCGATGCGGCGACATAACGCGGGACGTTCTGCTCATCGGCCAGCATGATGCCGCTACCCGTGACACCAAAGAGGTCCACGCACGCCTCGGTCACTTGCCGCAGTGCCTCGACTACGCCAATACCAGGCTCGCCTATCGTGGCGAGCCGGCGCAGGCTGGCACCGAGGGCGTCGGGCTCAATCGGCATGGCCTGACGAATTTGGAAACATGCAGCGTGCCGGCTCTCTCAAGATTGCAGTGGTCCTCGTGCTCGATCATGGTCTACCGGCGCGGACGTGTCGAGCCCGACTACCGCGGGCATTGGCCGTTGGGCCGCTGACCGCCATCTAAGGCACCAATCAACCGTACGCCGTCGGGCAGGTGCGACTCCATTGCATTCAGGATTGCAGCCTCCGCAGGTCCGACTTGACCGCAATGCGCGTTGATCAGGGCCTGGGCGATGTCGCGGACCTTGACATGGCCGTTCTGGGACAGGCGAACGAGCAGTGACCAGGCTCGCTCGGGGCTGATGGCGAAGCGTTGCGCGAGCAGGCCGGTCGCCACTCCGATCTGCTGCCGGCGTGCCAGTGCGTCCTTAAGTTGCGCAATCTCGGCTTCCAACTGCTCGACTCGAGAGCTGGTCTCGAGAATGTCAAGGACTGATCCAACCTCTGTTGGCGGCGGCTGCGAGACCATGCGTCACCTCGAGGACGTCACGTCCGCAGACACAGGGCGGAGACCGATATAAAGACCAAGTGTGAGTGTAGCCGCCCTCTGAAAAAGCCGCAGTACATAGGGAACGGCCCCGCAGCATGTCTGCTCAGCTACGGGGCCTGGATGGCGATAGATCCTAGGTTCCGCTCGCCACCCTGTCTGCGACATACCCATTCGGCCGAGAAGCCAACGTCCGAACCGAAACGAACTGTCGCGGATTGACCCCCGCAGCATGCGTGAGCCTCCTTTTGTATGGCGTCATTGATCGCTTTCATGATCATTTAGCCTGTCTGGCGAGTTGCGTTTTATAGCCAAAGCCGCCTATGATGCAAGAAGATTTAGCGCAGATTGACGCTGCTTTCTTAGGGACTTCTTCGCTCCTTGGATAATCAGAGGGATTGCTACAGCGGCGTCACGGGTGATTACATCGAAACGTGGCCGAGAAGCGCGCCACACCCGTAGTTCATTACGAAGGGTGTCGCGCTTATGGCGATCTCCGAAGTTTCTTTCACTTCTCCTAACCAACAGACGTCGCGCGAAGAACTCGCCGAACGTACCCACAACCTTCTTCTTGAGGCCGAGACCGCTGGCCCGGCCAGGCGTCAACAGATCCTTGACGAGGTCGTCTGCTCGCACCTGTGGTTGGCCGGAACGCTCGCCCGCCGGTTCTTACATCGCGGCGAGGACGAGGATGACCTGCTGCAGGTCGCGTGTACAGGACTGGTCGAAGCGTGCCAGCGATTTGACCCGCATCAAGGGTCGTTCGTTGGCTTTGCCGTGCCGACGATCACCGGCATACTCAAGCGGCACTTTCGTGATCATGGCTGGGTGGTACGCCCGCCACGGCCAACTCAGGAGCTGGCATCGACCATCTGGCGGCAGTGGCCGACGCTGGTCCAGCAGATGGGCGCCGTGCCGCGAGCCCGAGATCTCGCTGATGAACTTGGCGCGCCGGTCGGTGCAGTGCAGCAAGCCCGCTTCGCAAGCCAGGGCTACAGCGCCTCCTCGATCGACGCGGCAATGTCGCGCGGGATTTGCTTCTGCTCCAACGAGAGCGCCGAGGATATTGACCGTACCGAAGCCCGGCTGATCATCGACGGGGCTATGGGAAACCTCGACGACGACGAGCGGCGCCTGATCAAGCTGCGATTCTATGAACAGCGCTCCCAAGCCGAGATCGCCGCCGAGATCGGGACGAGCCAGATGCAGGTATCCCGGTTGCTGTCCCGGCTCATGGTCAAGATGCGCATGATCATCGGCGCACCGGAAACGCTGGCCGCCGCCTCCTAACTGGACAAGGTCAGCTACGGGGCGGGGGGGTTTGCGTAGGGGACGGCTGGGAATATCAGACGCATGACTTTCGATCCCCACTACGCCATCGTCACAGCTTCCGACTCCGGTATCGGCAAGGCGACTGCCGTCGCGCTGGCCGAAGCCGGTATGGACATCGGCGTTACCTGGCACTCGGACTCTCAAGGAGCCGAGGAAACCGCCGAGGAAGTGCGATCCAAGGGACGCAAGGCAGTGGTCAAGCAGCTGGATTACACCGACCTGCCGTCCTGCGCCGTAACGATTGACATGCTGATCGATGGTCTCGGTGGACTCGACGTCTTCGTCAACAACGCCGGTGCGGGAGATTCGACTCTGCTCGTGGACACCTCCTACGACGACTGGCGAAAGATCATCGCCACGAACTTGGACGGCACCTTCGTCTGCATGCGGCAGGCTGCGCGGCACATGGTCAAGGCCGGTAACGGCGGCCGGCTGATCGCGGTCACCAGCGTTCACGAGCATCAGCCGCGCGTTGGATCAGGGCCGTACGATGCGGCCAAGCATGGCATCGGCGGATTGATCAAGACCTTCGCTTTGGAGCTGGGCCAGTATCAGATCACCGCAAACGCCGTCGCCCCGGGCGAGATCGCGACCCCGATGACCGGCCAAGAGGACGAAGATCCACACCAGGAAGAACGGCTCGGCATCCCGCTCGGTCGGCCCGGCGATGCCCGCGAGATCGCTGCGGTGATTGCCTTCCTCGCCAGTCCACAAGCTAGTTACGTCACCGGAGCCTCGTGGGTAGTCGACGGCGGAATGCTGCAGATGGGCCCGCAGGCCGGCTCCCATCTGACCAGCGCCGACTGGCGCAAGCCGTAAGACGTCGATGAAGGCTGTTACCTGGCAGGGGCGCCGCAGCGTCTCAGTGGAAGACGTCGAAGATCCGATTATCAAAGAGCCCAACGACGCGATCATCAAGGTCACTAGCACCAACATCTGCGGCTCCGATCTCCATCTCTACGAGACGATGGGCGCCTTCATGAGCCCCGGTGACGTCCTGGGTCATGAGGCAATCGGCATCGTGCTCGAGGTCGGCCGCGACATCACACAGATCCGGCCCGGTGATCGGGTCGTGATCCCCTTCCAGATCTCCTGCGGCCACTGCTGGATGTGCGAACGCTCTCTCTACACCCAATGCGAGACGACGCAGGTGCGCGGCGAGGGTAGCGGTGCCGCGCTGTTCGGCTACTCCAAGCTGTACGGTCGGGTGCCTGGCGGCCAAGCCGAGTACCTCCGGGTGCCCGAAGCCCAGTTCACCCACATCCTCGTTCCGGACGGACCACCGGACGACCGCTTCATTTATCTTTCCGACGTGCTGCCAAC
>DATDKX010000083.1:0-5038 GCA_036519615.1 Propionibacteriaceae bacterium | reverse complement strand
CCCGAGCAGCATCGGCGGGTGGTGGCGGTCCTCACCTACCTCCGCGCCTGATCGGACTCCGTTGGAAGAGTCGGCGTAACTCTTTCAGACCTCGGGTTAACCCGATGCCGGCTGCGCACGATCCCTAGGTCAAGACTGCAGGTCGCTCAATCGACCGGCTCCTCCTTCAGCACCAGGCTGGCAGAGAACTCGGAAACCGAGGCTCAAGAACTTCCCAGCAGAAGCAAGGAGTAGCCATGGCAGCCAACGCCCTATCGCTTTCGGAACGTCGCGAGCTCGCGAGCCGCAGCAGCGATGATCTTGAGGTCACGCTGTGGTGGGATCCGCGGATCAACGCCGTCGCGGTCTCAGTTTGGGACTGGAAGCGTGACACCCACTTCGAGCTGGCGGCGGATCGTGATCGCGCACTCGACGTCTTCTATCACCCGTTCAGCTACACCCCTCGCCATCGACTCGATGACGCGATGGCAGGAGCCCTGTGATGTCCGCCCCTTCTACGACGTCATCGAGGCGCAGCGCGCCCCCCCAGGAGGAGATTGTCCCCGGTAGCGGATCGGTCGCCTGGCGCCACGTGATCGGCTTCGTGCTACTGGCCTACGGCTTGGCCTGGGCAATCTGGGCGGCCCTGCTCGGCCCGACGATCAAGGTGGCCTTGCAGGACGGCCGCACACCAGAACACTTCACCGCCACCTCAGCCGTAACGCTCGGCATGTACGCACCCGCGCTGGCCGCCGTCCTCATGCGACTGTTCATCAGCAAGGAAGGCCTCCGTCGCGCGCTCGGACCGCTGCCAAGCCTCAAGATTGGGCTGGCCGCGGTGCTCCTTCCCTTAGCGCTCGTCCTGATCTTGATCGCAATCGTGACGATGATCAACGTCGGAGAGCCAACACCTGGAAAACCGACGGGCAGCCTGCTGGCGATCTTGACCTTCGTCGGCGTACCCATCGGTACGCTGCTGGCCTTCGGTGAGGAGTTTGGCTGGCGGGGGTACCTGCTGCCCAAGCTTCTGCCACTGGGTGAGGTCAAGGCCGCGCTTATTGTCGGTCTGATCTGGGGACCGTGGCATCTCCCCGTGCTCATTGTCGGCCTGAACTATCCAGGACAGCCGATCATCGCCGTCCTAGCAGTCTTCCTGCTGTCGGCGACGCTGCTGTCATTTCTCCACACCCGTTTCTATGTGGCATCCGGATACAGCCTCATCGCAGTCGCACTGCTGCACGGATCGCTGAACACCTTCTCGGATCGCCTGACCGATCCCGATCACCTCTCAGGCAACCCACTCATCGTCAGCGCGGGCGGCGTCATCGCGAGCGCCCTCGTCGCCATCGGCATCTTCATCACCTACCGCGTCCTTGCCCGGCGCACGTCCTCGTAGCAACCAACCACTTCCACAAGGAGAACAATCATGAACAACAAGATCCGAATCGCCCGCCTGATCATGACGGCGCTGATCATGAGCCTGGCCGCCATCCTGACGACTTTGGCGCCGCGGAACGCCGAGGCGGCGCCACCGCAGCCCAGCACGAACTTTGATGCGATCGATGACTACGTGGGCGAGCGACTCGATGATCTTCGGATGCCAGGTGCAGCTCTCGGCATCGTCGAAGATGGAGAGATCGTGCACATCCAGACGTTCGGCGATGCTGATGATGACGGAACCGCGGTGGCGGCAAATACGCCCTTCAAGATCGGGTCGATGAGCAAATCGTTCACAGCCCTGGCGGTCATGCAGCTCGTCGAGGCAGGCAAGATCCAGCTCGACGCACCAGTACAGCAATACCTTCCCGACTTCCGCGTGAGCGATCCGGAAGCATCAAAGCGCATCACCGTCCGCCACCTGCTGAACCAGGTCAGCGGAATACCGACATCGGCGGGGATGAGCTACATGTCCCAGACCGACACGGCCGACGATGCGTTGGAGCGCGAGGTTGCCAAGTCCAAAGATGTCGAACTCACCCACGATCCTGGAACGACTTTTCAGTACTCCAATCGGAACTACACCACGCTTGGCCTGCTCATCAAGGTCACATCCGGTCAGAGTTATGAAGACTACGTCCAAGAGCATGTCTTGGCACCGCTCGGTATGAACCAGTCGTTCGCGCACCTGGACGATGCCAAGAGCCATGGCCTCGCGACAGGCCACCAGTACTGGTTCAACCGGCCAGTGCCCGGCGGCGGCCTGAGCGAGAACAGGGCAATCACGCCGACCGGACTCATTACAGCCAGTGTGGAAGACATGTGCAGCTGGCTCATCGTCAACCTTGACCACGGTGAGTACAACGGCACGCATGTGCTCTCCGCTGCTGGGATCGATCAACTGCATACCGGCGTCGCGCCGATGTCGGACAAGGCCCGGTACGCCATGGGATGGTACGAGACCGACATCAACGGCGCTCCCGTCGTGACTCACAACGGTGATCCAGGTGACTTCCACTCCACGATGGTGATCTCACCATCGACCGGTTGGGGAGTCGTTCTGCTGATGAATGGCTCGAACGGCCAAGCCCGGCTCGACATTCCCGCGTACGGCGTCATGGCTCAGCTCGTTGGGGTCCCGATCCCGGACATGTCGAACTCTTTCAGCGACTTCACCACACTGTTCGTCCTGGCGTCATTAGCGATAGTTGTGATTCAGATCGTCGCGATTGGGCGGTCGATCTTCGTACTTCGACGGTGGAGCATCGACCCCTCACGGCGGCCACGCACGCCATTACGCAAGATCATCCGTCTAGGTGTTCCGGTAGTCATCAGTTTGCTATGGGCCTACATCTGCGTAGAGGTGCTACCGAACGTACTCTCGCTGCCCTTCGAGGCTCTGCGACTCACGGACTACGGAGTTCTCATACTCCTCAGCCTCGCCATCGCAGTGCTCTGGGGCGTGATCATCAAGCCGGCCTTAGGAATCTGGGTACTGCAGAGTTCATTCGGCCCGACCATTCAGCAAGCTGCCCCTGAGCCAAAGGTGCCGATCGCGGCTGGCGTCGCATAACCCGACGAGCGTGATGCACGCTGACTCTCAAAGTGGCCCTACGAAGCCCTGATTTCCGCCCGCCCCAGCCCGCGGCTTCTGAAAGCCAGATCAATGACGACGGCGGCACGCCTGCCCGGTCCCGCACCTTGAGATCGGGCAGGTCGGCTTCTGCCGGTTGGATGAGATCTCCGGCCGGATGGTCCCAACAACCGTCGTGTCAGTGCACGAATGTGAGCTCGAACGGAGATCTGGGATGGCGAAATCTCCAGAATTGGCATCACACTGTCGAACCAGATATGACGAGCATTCTCGACAAGCTCGGGCGCAATTACTTAAGCATCAGCGGCGCATGCTCGCCGTACTCACCTATCTGCGCGCCGGATTGGCATGCCACCTCGGGCTAACCCAAACACCCGTGGAGCTGGCACCACGGTCGAAGTGCAGCCCATAACATTGAGTAGCCCGAGGCTGCGGCGGGACGCTGCCGGTGTCGAGTCGACCTCAATTAGAGGCTCCGAACGGCGCATCATGAGGCAGGGAGCTAACCCATAGGGATCTGCCGCGAGGAGATCAGGTCCTCCGACGCCTTGCAGCCCGACCAGAAACCCGACTGGGCGGTTGGGCCACTCCTGGACCGTGGAGGACGACTTGATGACCGACCCGGACGAGACCTGCGTGCCGGACCGAGGCGTAGACCCCGAGACAGCCCGAGTGATACTGCGCCGTCGTGCGCAGCACACTACGGTCGCGCGGCAGCTCCTCTTGAGCCAGCGTGGACGTCACGCACCACAATGTCGGCTGGAATTCGTCCAACACCACTGTCCCACCAACCTCGAGAGTGCCGCCGATCCACTCGTCCTCGACGAACCGGTCCGTTGCCGGTCCGGTGTCGATGTAGATGTTCGGCCGGAACCGACGGCGGTCGATCAGCGCAGTTCCGCCCTGCAGCTCTCGAAGGTGGCCGACCGAGCCGCTGCCCAGAACGTAGACGGCACCGATCTCGAAAAACGTGCCCGTCTTGAGCTGGAAGTAGTCCGGCATTGTCTCCGGCGTCCAGTCCGGCTTCATCTCCGAGACCGGCACATCGCCGAACACCGTGCGCCGGTCGATGCCGGTTTTCTCATCCACCCGCGGCTGGTTCTCCAGCCGCAGTCTGCGGCCGAGAAGGCTCGAGATCAACTCCAAAGCAGCCGGATCATCGGCGTACACACTTTGACCATTTGGCGCCTCGATACGCACTCGGCCAGAAGTAGTCATGGTCGGCTCGACCTCATAGATGGCGCGGAACTCAAGCAATTGGGGGAACCGTTTCGCACTTGCTATCCGGCCGTTGATGGGATCGCGGAGCGCCCATGCGCGGTCACCGACACTTCCGCGGTCGGTGATCAACAGCTGCGACACGGTGCCCCCCCGCATCGATTTGACCGGGTAACGCCAGAGCTCAGCGACGCTGCCAACCACCTTGCCGGTCCGAGGCTGTGCGTCCGAGCCGCCAGGCTCCGCATGATCGAAAGGTCCCATGGTCAACCCTCGTCACCAACGGTCCCATCCGGTCCGGGCAACCTGCAAGACCTGCAACCACCTTCGTCTATGCGGGCTTTAACCAATTCACCGAACATTCAACGCTGCGCGGACGATCCCTCTCTGCTCCTGGTCATGTGCCTTCCGCTACCACTAGGATCTCCGCGGTTTTGCCTCACTCATCTAGGCCCGTTAACGGGTGCTGTTCCGGCACATACTGGTGCGGTGGACGCAGCCAGCTTCGAGCGGAAGCGGCTGTCGTTGTTCGAACGGTATGGCATGCGCGCAAAGCCGGTGGGTTGACGATGGCCTAGGGCGTCGGATCTATGTTGCTGAGCGGGTGGGCACCGGTCGTCCTGTCGTTCTTATCCACACTGGCCTGTCCCAGGGCGGCGACTGGTGTCTGATGGCCGGTCGTCTGTCTGGGCCAGTCGTGATTCCTGACCGGCCTGGGATGGGGTCTGACGTATCCGATTGATCATCGAAGGATGGACTTCCGCGAGGCATCGGCCGCCGCAACCCCGGGAGTGCTACCGCGAGGGAATC
>DATDKX010000082.1:0-7011 GCA_036519615.1 Propionibacteriaceae bacterium | reverse complement strand
GCCGCGCTTGATGTGACGGGTCATGGCGATACGCGCCGACTCGATCTGCCGGTTCGTGAGGTAGGCACCCTCCATCGCCTGGATGCCGTAGTCGCCGAAGGCCAGCCTGGTGCCGCCCTTGGCCGCACCGGTCCGTTTGGGATGGTGCTGCTTGCGGAATTTGATTTTGCGCGGAACCAACACGGCTCAGCCCTCCTGCCCCGACGTCTCGGTGGGTGCACCGGCAGCGCCAACCTCCGCCGGTGTTAGCTCGGGTGCACTTTCGGCGGGCACATTCTCGGCAGGCACGTCTTCGGTGCGAGTCAATTCGGGCGCGCCTTCGGCGCGGGTCAACTCAGGCGCGCCTTCCCGACGTCGGCCGCCGCGCTCCGGACGGTCTCCGCGGGCCGGCCGTTCACTGCGACCCGGGCGGCCTGGGCGGCTACGCCCACCGGCCGCATTGCGGGCCGCCTTCTGGGCCGCTCGCTCGGCACGCGTGCCGGACACATCGCCCTTGTAGATCCAGACCTTCACCCCGATCCGACCGAAGGTGGTCTTGGCCTCATGGAAGCCGTAGTCGACGTCGGCTCGCAGCGTGTGCAGCGGCACCTGCCCTTCGCGGTAAAACTCCGAACGACTCATTTCAGCTCCGCCGAGACGACCGGAGCATTGAATCCGAATGCCCCGCGCACCGGAGCGCATGGCGCTTTGTTGCGCCTTGCGCATGGCGCGCCGGAACTGCACTCGGGAAGCCAGCTGCTCAGCCACGCCCTGAGCCACCAGCTGCGCGTCGATCTCTGGGTTTTTGACCTCAAGAATGTTGAGCTGCACCTGCTTCCCGGTGAGCCTCTCGAGATCGCCGCGCACTCGCTCAGCCTCAGCTCCGTTGCGCCCGATTACGATCCCCGGCCGCGCCGTGTAAATGTCCACCCGGACGCGATCCCGAGTGCGCTCGATCTCTACCGAAGAAATGCCGGCTCGCTCCAACCCCTTGGTCAACAGCCGGCGGATCTTGACGTCCTCGCCGATGTAGTTGGAGTAGAGCTTGTCTGCATACCACCGGCTCTTGTGATCAGTACTAATGCCGAGGCGATAGCCGTGCGGATTGATCTTCTGACCCATGCTTACCTCTCCTTCGAGCGGGTGCTTACCTGCCCGCGAGTTGCTGGTTCAGTTCTGGGTTCGACCACAACGGTGATGTGGCTGGACCGCTTGAGAATGCGGCCCCAGCCGCCACGAGCCCGTGGGCGAATCCGTCGCAACGTGACACCTTCATCTACGAACGCCTGTGACACATATAGGTCCGCCCGCCTCAGGTTGTCGGTCCGCTCCGCGTTGGCTACCGCACTCGCAATAACCTTGTAGACCGGCTCACTCGCCGCCTGAGGAGCGAACTTGCAGGTGTTCAGGGCATCTTCCACGTCCATGCCGCGGATCAAATCCACGACACGGCGGACCTTCGGCGGCGACATCCGGACCTGCCGTGCGATCGCGTACGAACCGGGACGGTCGCCGAGCAACGCCTGACGGCGGGTGGGACGTACGTCCTTGCTCATCTGTTCAGATTCCTTCTCTGCCTAGCGGCGCCGGGACTTCCGGTCATCCTTGACATGGCCACGGAAAGTCCGCGTAGGCGCGAACTCTCCCAGCTTGTGGCCGACCATCATCTCGGTGATGAACACCGGCACATGCTTGCGGCCGTCGTGTACGGCGATCGTGTGGCCGATCATGTCGGGCACGATCATGGAACGGCGCGACCAGGTCTTGATCACGTTCTTGGTCCCGCGCGCATTTTGCACCTCGACCTTCTTGGCGAGGTGATCATCGACGATGGGGCCCTTCTTCAGGCTGCGTGGCATCTGTTTGTCGTACTCCTGCTCAGCGCTTCTTGCCGGTCTTGCGGCGACGGATGATCAAGCGAGAACTCGCCTTGTTCTTGTCACGGGTACGGCCCTCGGGCTGTCCCCATGGGGAGACGGGGTGACGGCCACCAGAGGTCTTGCCTTCACCACCGCCGTGCGGGTGATCGATCGGGTTCATTGCGACGCCGCGGACGCTGGGACGCTTGCCCTTCCAGCGGTTACGGCCGGCCTTCCCCCAGTCGATGTTGGATTGTTCGGCGTTGCCCACTTCACCGACGGTCGCGCGGCACCGTACGTCGACCATTCGCATTTCACCGGACGGCATACGCAGCGTCGCGTTCTTGCCCTCGCGGGCCACGAGCTGAATGCTTGAGCCGGCCGAGCGGGCGAGCTTGGCGCCGCCGCCGGGCCGAAGCTCGACTGCGTGGACCGTGGTACCGACCGGGATGTTCCGCAGCGGGAGGTTGTTGCCTGGCTTGATGTCGGCGCGCTCCCCTGCCTCTACTTGGCTGCCTTGCCGTAGGCCCTGTGGCGCGATGATGTAGCGCTTCTCGCCGTCGGCGAAGTGCAGCAGTGCGATCCGGGCAGTGCGGTTCGGGTCGTACTCGATATGGGCAACCTTTGCCGGCACGCCATCCTTGTCGTAACGCTTGAAGTCGATCAGCCGATACGCCTGCTTATGTCCGCCGCCGATGTGCCGCGTGGTGATCTTGCCGGCATTGTTCCGGCCACCTGTCTTGGGGCTCGGTACGACCAGCGACTTCTCCGGTGTGGATCGGGTCAGCTCGACGAAGTCAGCGACGCTGCTGCCACGTCGGCCGGGCGTCGTCGGCTTGTACTTACGGATACCCATGTGATCTTCCTTGTCTCATTGCTGATCAGCTGCCTGGCGAGGAAAAGATGTCGATGCGCTCGCCAGGTGCGACGGTGATAATCGCCCGCTTGGTATCGGGACGCTTGCCGTAGCCGTACCTGGTACGCCGCTTCTTGCCCGGCCGATTCAGCGTGTTGACATCTGTCACCCGGACCTTGAACACCGCTTCCACCGCGATCTTGATCTCAGTCTTGTTGGCATCCGGAGCGACGAGGAATGTGTACTTGTTCTCGTCCAATAGCCCATAGCTCTTCTCGCTCACCACGGGCGCGATCAAGATGTCGCGATGATCACGGATCTTGACACTGCTGCTCATTTCTCATCCTCCCCAGCGATCTCGCTCTCGCTGGCCACAGCTTTCGCGGCCTTCCCCCCGGTGGGGCCTGCCACGAAGGCCTGCAGCGCGACTGAGGTAAAGACCACCTCGTCGTTGACGAGCACGTCGTAGGCGTTCAGCTGGTCGACGGCGATCGCATGCACCGTGGCCACATTCCGCAAGCTCAGCCACGCCAGATCCTCATCGCGATGAATCACTACGAGCACCTTGCTCGAGGTGGTTACGGCGCCCAGGGCCGCTAGCGCGGCTTTGGTTGAGGGCGTATCGCCCGACGCCAGTTCGGCAACCACGTGGACCCGGCCATCCCGAGCCCGATCGGACAATGCGCCGCGCAGTGCTGCGGTGATCATCTTCTTCGGCGTGCGTTGTGCATAGTTGCGCGGTTGCGGCCCATGAACTGTGCCGCCGCCGACGAACTGAGGCGCACGTTTCGAGCCCTGGCGGGCGCGTCCGGTGCCCTTCTGGCGGTAAGGCTTGGCGCCGCCACCGCGGACCTCGCCACGGGTCTTGGTGGCGTGGGTGCCTTGACGGGCTGCCGCAAGCTGCGCCGTGACGACTTGATGGATCAGCGGGATGTTGGCGGGTACATCGAAAAGCTCGGCAGGCAGCTCGGCGGTTCCAGACTTGGCGCCCTTTACATCGAGGACATCGACGGTACGGGTCTCGCTCATGCCGCATCTCCCTTCTTGGCCGCGCTCCGCAACACCACCAAGCCGCCCTTATTGCCGGGGATAGCGCCCTTGATCAAAATCAATCCGCGCTCGGCGTCAATGCCGTGGACGGTGAGGTTTTGCACGGTGACACGCTCAGCACCCATGCGCCCCGCCATCCGAAGGCCCTTGAAAACGCGGCCCGGCGTAGCGCACCCGCCGATGGAACCTGGCGCCCGGTGTTTGCGATGCACGCCGTGCGAGGCGCGAAGGCCGGAAAAGCCATGCCGCTTCATTACGCCGGCAGTGCCCTTGCCCTTGCTGACGCCGGTCACATCGATGACGTCCCCGGCTGCAAAGACCTCAGCGGTGAGCTCCTGGCCGAGGGTGTATTCACTCGCGTCGCTGGTCCGGATCTCGACGAGATGCTTCCGCGGCGTGACGCCCGCTTTCTCGAAGTGTCCCGCACTGGGCTTCGTCAGCTGCTTCGCCTTGACCCCGCCGAAGCCGAGCTGAACGGCGGAGTACCCATTGCTGTCGGGCGTCCGGACCTGCGTCACGACACAGGGCCCAGCCTGGACAACGGTCACCGGGACGACGCGGTTGTTTTCATCCCAAAGCTGGGTCATGCCGAGCTTGGTCCCCAACAGGCCCTTCACTGCGCGTTCGGTCTTAGTGGCGGTCATCGTTGATCATCCTCAGAGCTTGATCTCGATGTCGACACCGGCCGGCAGGTCGAGCCGCATCAAAGAGTCGACGGTCTTGGGAGTCGGGTCGATGATGTCGATGAGGCGCTTATGCGTCCGCATCTCGAAGTGCTCCCGGCTGTCCTTGTACTTGTGCGGGGAGCGGATGACGCAGTAGACGTTCTTCTCCGTGGGCAGTGGCACCGGCCCGGCAACCTTCGCGCCTGTGCGCGTCACCGTGTCGACGATTTTACGCGCCGACGAGTCGATGACTTCATGGTCATAGGCCTTGAGCCTGATGCGGATCTTTTGTCCCGCCACCGTTCGTCCTTCGTCTCGTTCATGAGTTGTCTCTCGCTCCGACCCCCGTGGTCGGGTGTGTCGCCAGCGTTTGGCGCACCACACCCGTCACTTGCGTGCTGAGGAGGTGGCCCAGCCCTGAACCGGACGTCCAGGCAACCGAGCAATCAAGGATCTCGCGGTGCGGTGAGCTCGCTAGCAGACTCGAAATCAAATCCGACAGGCATGACTCACCCCGGCGACCCCGTCGGAGCAACCTGACGATTCTGTCAGAGTCCTCCGGTCAGATCAAATTTGGGGCTACTTGTTCTGAGGCGGGTACGGCTGAGGCGGATAAGGCTCGCCAGGCGGCTGCTGAGATGGGTACGGCGGCTGCTGCGGTGGATCGGGCTGAGCCGGCGGCTGACCTTGATATGGCTGACCTGGCTGCTGCGGCGGATATTGCATCGGGTATCCAACCGGCGGCTGCCCTGGTGAGCCAGGCGGATATGTCGACCCTGCCGTGATCGCTGCGGGACTCTTCTTACCGAGGGCCAACCCTAAAATGCCAGCGAGCAGCAGCACAGCACCAGCAATAAGGCAGACAATCCCGGCAATTCGCAAGGTGGCCGCGACTGCACCGAGATTGCCCAGACCCGGCACATCGACGACGACAATCTGACTCGGGTCGCTGGTGCTGTAGTAGGTCGGCACGGTGTCTCCGGCATTCGGCGGATTCACCCCGGTTGCAGCGCCCTGGCCGGTCCGCTTCTTGCCCTGCTCGTCGGTGTAGCTAACCGTGACGATCACTGGGCTGGTCTCATCAACCGACCGTACGACTCCCTCGACTGGACCGGCGTAACCAGATTTAGCCAACTCCTGCTCGAATGCGCCTTGGCCTTTATCGACCAGCGCCGATCCAGCCAGCAGACCGGCCCCGGTGAGCAGGAGCAGCGCACCCAGCACGATGCCCACAATTTTCAGGGCCTTCATTCGCTTCTCCCTTTGATTGCTCCGCTCGCTCTGCTCGCTCTAGCTCCCGAGAGTCGCGCGATTTCCCGACGCTCGCGGAGCGATCAACGCCCGGACCACGCTACCTGCCCCGGGTCAACAGGCGGCCGTTAGCCTGGTGGGCTAGGCAGGATTGGCCAAATCACGATTGGCGCAGTTGCCAGACCACGCTCCGGCCGAATGACCAGCACAGCAAAGCAAGCGCAGCGAGCAGAAATGCGGTTGGCACCCAGTGCGCGCCATGGGTCAACCCGAACGCCAGGGCGGTAAGGAGAGCCACCGCCTGGATGACCGCGATCACCTTGCCGGAGTAGCGGTAGGGCAACGGGATCCGCAGCGCCGGGACCACTAGAGACAGAGCAACGTAGCCATATCGCATCCCGCCGAGGGCCAGTACCCACCAGCCCGCGATCCCCAGTGCAGCGACCGCAACGCTGAGCACGATAAGCATTGCCGCGTCGGTCTCAACATCGAACCTGGCCCCAAAGGCAGTGGCCTCTCCCCTCGCTCGCGCGACCCGACCGTCTACACCATCGAGCGTCAGGCACAAGGACCCCATGATGACCATGGCTAGTACGCCGTTTCTCGCCAAACCCCCGGCCCACGCTTGCAGGGCGAATCCGGCAAGGAAACAGACGCCGAGTCCTCGTGCGAGAGTGACGAGATCGGCAATGCGCATGCTTCTGGTACGCGAATACCGCGCAAGCAACGCCGCGAGCAGCAGGAAGCAAAATGCTGCGGTGGAGGCGGACAACCAGCTCAGCCACCATCCCACCAACGCAGCGCCCAGCAGCACCGGGCCACAGGCTGCTAGCAACCAGTAATCGGTGTTGCGAAACCTCAGTAGCCGGGGCCTACCCGTCCACAACAGCGGCGTGGCATGCGTTTTCATCACCCACTCAGACGACCGATGAGTCCAATGGGTTCAAGCCTCTCAGCCGAAACCAATCCGCTGTGGGAATACGCCACCGCGATGCGCAATCCACCAGTCGCCACGACTGCCGGCCATTAGGCTCGCAGGCGTGAGGAACGGGGTGCGATGAGGATCCGGGCTGGCGTCGCCGCCGGACACCAATGGACCGCGCGGGCAGGGGCTGACATCCTCATCCGCGGCGGTAGCGCGGTAGATGCCGCAGTCTCGATGATGCTGGTCAGCTGCGCCTCGGAAACGATCTTCACTGGACTCGGTGGCGGTGGTTTCGCAACCGTCTATGACGCTGCGACGACCCAGGTGCGGTGTTTGGACTTTTTCGTCGCCGTTCCTGGCCTGGGTGGCAAGCGGCCAAGTTCCGCAACATCGATCGAGGTGATCTTCATCGGCCAGCAGGTGCCG
>DATDKX010000081.1:0-8762 GCA_036519615.1 Propionibacteriaceae bacterium | reverse complement strand
AAAAATGCACGAAAGTACAGGGAAGCGGTGTCCAAAAGCATAATTTTGCGTGAGCGCACAACCGAATCCTGGCACGATAGCCCCCATGGAAAAGCTCGACCGTCGTATTCTCTCGCTGCTGGCGCGCGACGGCCGGATGTCCTATACAGACATCGGCAAGGAGACCGGCCTGTCCACATCCGCTGCTCAGCAACGGGTCCGGCGCCTTGAGCAGCGTGGCGTGATCAAGGGCTATACCGCGATTCTGGAGCCTGCTGAGCTAGGTTTGTTGGTTACTGCCTTCGTCGCGATCAAGCCGTTTGATCCAAGCCAACCCGACGACGCGCCGGAGCGTTTGCAACATATTGAAGAGGTCGTTTCCTGCTATTCGGTGGCCGGCGAAGCTAGCTATCTGCTGAAGGTGCAGGCCCCCACGATGGCCCATCTGGAGTCAACGCTGGCTCGTATCCGGGCGGCGGCTAAGGTGTCCACAGACACCACGACGGTGCTTTCGATTCCCTTCGAGGACCGCCCCCAAATCTGACCAAATCCCTCACCCCAACAGTTAACTCTGGACTGACTCGTGATCTTCGTCGGGGGACGCGTTTACGCGCCTGACCAACCGGGTGCGACTGCTGTGGTGACCGACGACAAAGGTTCGATCAGCTTCATCGGCGACGACGAGGCGGCACGACGATCAGCGCGTGATCAAATCGAAGTTGATCTTCAAGGACGGCTGATCACTCCGGCCTTTGTCGATGCCCATGTGCATCTCATTCAGGCCGGCCTGGCGATGACGGGCCTTGCCCTGCGCGATGCGAGGAGTCGAGAGGATGCGGTAGCGCGCGTCGCCGCCTATGCCCGACGCCATCCGGATGCGCACATCATCATCGGTCACGGCTGGGATGAACGAGCCTGGCCCGAGCCACTGCCTCCCACGCGCACCGAACTCGATCGAGCCGCCGGCGGAGTCGCGGTCTATCTAGCTCGGGTCGATGTCCACTCCGCTGTAGTCTCGTCCACCCTCCTTGATCAACTCCCGGGTGTCGTCAAAGCAATCGGATACCGCCCCGACGGGCTGCTGACTCGCGAGGCTCATCATCTGTGCCGGGGCAGTCTCGAGCAGTTGTTCACAGACCAGGAACGCCGGTCTGCGGCACGTGCGGCTCTGCATGCAGCGGCAGCGCAGGGTGTCGCCACAGTGCACGAATTGGGCGGTCCACACCTCGGGCCGATGGAAGACCTCAGGCGAGTTCGCGAGGCCGCAGCAGCGCTTGGCATGGGCGTCGTGACTTACTGGGGCGAACTCGCGACCGAGCCGATTATCGAGTGGGCCCAGCAAGCTGGCGTCGCAGGGCTGGCCGGTGATCTCTGTGTCGACGGTGCTATTGGCTCGCGTACCGCCTCGCTCTGTGAGCCATATGCCGATACCGATAGCTGCGGCGTGCGCTACCTCTCCGAGCAACAGATCGCCGATCACGTCATCGCCTGCACGCGCGCCGGACTACAGGCCGGCTTTCACTGCATCGGGGACGATGCGGTGGCGGCTGCTGTGTCGGGACTACGCCGGGCCGCCGAAATGCTCGGCGTGCCACGAGTCCGCGCGGCCAGACATCGCCTCGAACATGTGGAGATGATCTCTGACGCCGACATCGCGACCTTGGCCGAGCTCGGCGTGGTCGCCAGTGTCCAACCGGCCTTCGACGCTGCCTGGGGCAAACCAGGCGAGCTCTACGAGCAACGCCTCGGCTCAAAGCGTGCCCGGTACATGAACCGGTTTGCCACGCTGGCGCATTCGGGTGTACCGCTGGCCTTCGGCACGGATGCACCGGTCACCCCGCTGGCCGGCTGGGCGACCGTACGCGCCGCGGTGCAGCACTGGCAGCCGAACGAGCGGCTGAGTGTTCTCTCTGCCTTTGACGCTGCAACCCGGAGCGCCCATTGGGCCGCCTTCGCCGACAACGCGGGCACCATAGCGGTCGGCGCAGCGGCCAACCTCGCGGTGTGGGACGTCGCGGGTGGCCATCTGGACAGGTCAACGGGCCTACCTCAACTCGATGACGGCCAGCTCCCAACCTGCGCGGCGACGATCTCGGCTGGGCGACTCATCTACCAATCCGAGTCATTTGTCGGAGCGCGCCTCCGCCGTGCTGAGGAGGAGCGAGCAAACACGCTTTTTCGTCTGCGAGCGACGACGAAGTAGGCAGGCTTCATGGCGCGATCCGCGCTCGCGATGTTCGCGCCGCCGATCTGCAGGAGGAGCCGACGAAACGCGTCGAAAACAGAGGTGATTCTTCAACCCGATCGTTTCGTCGGATCCGACGGAGATGGCGGCTCCCCGGCGAACGTCGCAGCGAGCGGAGCGAGCCATCGGACGGAGCGAGCGCCAGCGAGCGACGCAATCAAACTTGGGTAGGCTCGGTCCGTGTCTCGGCCTCTCGCGTCTCTGACGCGCTCGCTTGTGGCTGAGGCACCAACCACCGAGCCCGCCCCAGTACCGATGCCATTTCGCGTCGGGATCGTGCTGCTCGCCGGCCTCGCGGTCGGGCTGAGCTGGCAGCCGTATGGTTTGTGGCCGCTGATGCTGGTGGGCATTCCGGTATTCACGCTGGCTATTCGTGATGTACGACCGCTCAATGCCTTTGGCCTTGGGTATCTCTTCGGCCTCGCGATGCTGGCCCTCGCTATTAGCTGGGTGCAGGTCCTGGGGACCTGGGTCGCTGTTGTCCTGATCATTTTTATGTCGTTGTTCTTCGGCCTGCTCGGACTTGCCACGAGCCTGGTCGGTCGGCTGCGCTGGTGGCCGATGACAACCGCCTGCTGCTGGGTGCTGATCGAGTATGCGTACTCCCGGATTCCGTTCGGGGGCTTCGGCTGGACCCGCATTGCGTACGTGGTGGTGGACACACCGTTGGCCGGGTTCTTTCCGATCATCGGAGTCGCAGGTGTCTCGTTCGTCGTCGCCCTGGTTGGTCAGCTCATCGCATGGGCGGTCCTCGCGTTGCGCGCGGCTCCGCCCGGCCGATTGACGCGCCCTATCCGAGTCATCATCGCTGCGGCGGCGATAGTCGGCATTGGCCTGCTCGGCTCAGCGCTGCGGCTCTATCAGGTCGAGCCAGCTGCCACCTCAGCCGGAAGCGTGCGGCTCGGGATCGTGCAGGGCAACATTCCGGGCCGGGGCATCGAGGCGATGGGCCGAGCCCGCTCGGTCACCAACAATCACCTGTCCGAGACCATCCACCTGATGACGAAGGTGCGGCTCGGCCAGGAGGCGCACCCGGACTTTCTGCTCTGGCCAGAAAACTCCACAGACATTGACCCGACCGTGGATCCAATCACCAGGCAGACCGTACAAGCTGCGGCGCAGGTTGCCGATCGTCCGATTCTGGTCGGCGCTGTGATGCAAGGACCTGGTCCCAATGAACGTCAGACCGCAGCACTGTGGTGGGACCCAGATCGAGGCGTCCTTGCTCGCTACGACAAGCAGGACTTGGTGCCCTTCGGTGAGTGGATTCCCTTCCGTGCCCAGCTGTTGCCGCTAATCCCGTTATTGCAGCAAGTGGGTGCGCAGTCGGTGGCCGGCACCCGTCCCGGGGTTCTTGACGTGACGGCCGCCGGACGGCCGGTCAAGATCGGTGATGTGATCTGCTTCGAGCTGGCCTACGACCAAACGATCTACCGGTCGATCACCGGTGGTGCTCAGGTGCTCATGGTGCAGAGCAACAACGCGACGTACGGCGGCACCGGACAGATCGAGCAGCAGTTCGCTATCACTCGAGCTCGCGCCATGGAGACTCGGCGAGAAATCGCCGTGGCAACCACGAACAGCGTCTCTGGTTTCATCACCCGAGATGGCGCGATCGCGATCCGGACGCAGGAGTTCACAGCGCAGAGCATGGTGGCAGAGATGCCGTTGCGGAACGCGCTAACGCCCGCCATCCGAGTTGCGCCATGGTTGGAGCGAGGCTTGGCACTCGTAGCTGTGCTGGCTTGCTTAGCTGCCCTTCTGGATGGAACGCGACGGCCCGCGCGGAGCGAGCGAAAGCGAGCGGAGCAATCAAAACTAGAGAAAGAGATTCCCGTTGAGCCAATCGATGCCCCCGACGGCCCAGCCCGAGATGGAAGGCGAGACGTCTCCGTCCGAAGCTCTCGAACCGATTCTGGTCATCATTCCGACCTACAACGAGTCGGAGAACATCACTCGGATAGTCAGCCGGACCCGTAAGGCAGTACCGGACGCACACATCCTGATCGCTGACGACAACTCACCCGACGGCACCGGCAAGCTGGCCGATGAAATCGCGGCCTCCGATGACCATGTCCATGTCATGCATCGACTCGGCAAGGAGGGCCTCGGTGCGGCATACCTGGCCGGTTTTGAATGGGGGCTCAACGCCGGCTATGAGGTGCTGGTCGAAATGGACGCCGACGGGTCTCATCAGCCGGAGCAGTTGCCGCAACTGCTCGACGCGCTCAGCGAAGCCGATCTGGTGCTCGGGTCGCGCTGGGTCAAGGGCGGCGAAGTCCTCAACTGGCAAAAGTCCCGTGAGATCCTCTCTCGCGGTGGGAACCTTTGGACTAGACTCGCACTCGGCATCCCGCTACGCGACGCGACTGGTGGCTACCGCGTCTTTCGCCGTAAGACTCTGCTGGGGCTCGGATTGGATAATGTGGCCTCCGCCGGTTACTGCTTCCAGGTAGATCTGGCTTGGCGAGCATTGAAGGCAGGATTTAAGGTCGTTGAGGTTCCCATTACTTTCATCGAGCGGGAGTACGGCGACTCGAAGATGAGCCAGAAGATCGTCATCGAGGCGCTCGTGCTCACCACGCTGTGGGGAATCGGCCACCGGGCTCAACAATTGCGGGCCCTTGTCGCGAAGAAGAAAGTACTCGCCTCATGAGGCTTCGTCATGGATGGCCGCTGGTCCTGCTGGCGGTGTTGCTGATCGCCATCCCGATTCTCGAGGTCTGGCTGCTCGTCAGGGTCGGTCAACAGATCGGACTGCTACCCACGGTGCTGATCTTGATCCTGCAGGCGATTGTTGGCGTCCTCCTAATGCGGCACGAGGGCTCGCGCGCCTGGAGAGCTCTCAATGACGCCTTCACCAACGGCAAGGTGCCAACCGGTGAACTCGCCGACGCCGCGTTGATCCTGGTCGGCGGCGTCTTGCTGATGCTGCCCGGCTTCCTGACCGACATCATCGGTTTCATCTTTCTGTTGCGCTGGACCCGACCGGTTGCCCGGAAGATCATCGCCTTCTTTGTGGCGCGGCGGATCAGCCGGCTGGGAATTCCGGTAATGCGGGCACGACTGGATACCGACAACCTCATTCAAGGAGAGACCGTCGAACAGCCGGGGGCCAGTCAGCGCAGGCCAGATGGCCCTACCATCATCGCGGGAGAGATCGAGGAGCCGTCTGAATCAGCAGCGCGTCCAGACGACTCAGGCTAGCTGGCCAAAAGGCCCAACCCGCGTCCGTTAAGCTAGCGGGCCGCGAACCCGAGTGCTTGCGCAAGTTTGGTGCGAAGCGCGCGCCTGGGACGTGATTTCGTCAACCTTTCCGCACATTTGGTGGGAAACGTACGCTCCACCGCTGTGCCGCCCCCTTAGCGCTTCAGCAGCTTTCGCACCGAGCTGCTCGCGCGTGCCGATCCCCGCAGTCAAATCACAGAAAGGCCGCCTTCTCGAGTCTGCGCCGCTGCTCGGGGGTACAGCAGCGCGGACGAGAAGGCGGCCTTTGGGTCTTGTGCAGCTGGTCGCGCAAAATGCCGACGCTCGCAGCTGAGTTCAGGCGCTCTTCTTGGGGCGCGCACCTCGGGACGACAATGCGGTCGAGCCCAACTCACCAGAACGCAGCTGGCTCAGCCGTTCGGCAAGGAGCTCTTCCAGTTCGGCGATGGAGCGCCGCTCGCGAAGCATGTCCCAATGGGTACGCGGCGCCTTCTCTTCCTTCAACTCAGGCCGCTCACCGTCGGAACGCAGCGACTCCGCACCGCACCGCGGGCACTCCCACACCGACGGGATGTCCGCCTCAGCGGCAAACACGAGGGTGAAGTGGTGCTCACGGGGACAGTCGTAGCCGACCTCCTGACGAGCAGCGAACTCGACACCGGCCTCGTCCTCGAAGCTCTTGGCCCCGAGACCAGTGCCCTTCAATGAACGATCAGCCATGAGCACAACCTCCGTTTAAATTCCTGACGTTCGTCCAACCCGAAAGGTTCAACTCGCGGCCGAGCCGATATGTTCCGCACTTTGATACCAACTAGGCGATATGCACGTTACTCGTCAGACCTGAACCAGCTGTCTGGGCGGCGACTTCACACCGGCCAATGCGACGGTACCGGCCAGTAGCACCAGAGCGATCCCCACGATACCGACGCGGTCTGTAAACAAACCTGAGAAGAGGGCGAAAAGTCCCGGCGCCAGGAATGAGGCAGCCCGACCTGTGGTGGCGTATAGGCCGAACATTTCGCCTTCCCTTCCGACCGGCGCAAGGCGTGCCATGAACGCCCGCGAGCTGGACTGGGCGGGACCCACCCAGAGGGTCAAGATCAGGCCGAAGATCCAGAACATCGTGGTGCCATGGGCGAACAGCAGGATCAGTGACGTCGTGAGCAGGCCGATCAGCGAGATCATGATCACTTTTTTGGGGCCAATCCGGTCCTCGATGGCACCCATGCTGAGCGCTCCCAGCGCGGCGGTGATGTTGGCAACAATGCCGAAGATCAACACCGCCGACTGCGCTAATCCGTACACGCTGACCGCCAAGATTGCGCCGAAGCTGAAGATCGCCGCCAGACCGTCCCGATAGAGAGCCGATGCGATGAGGAAGTGCACGGCGTTCCGGTCTCGCCGAAACAAAGCCTTGATGTCGTTGAGGAGCAGCCGGTAGGAGGCGAAGAAGCTCACCCGCCGGCGTTTCGGACCAGGGGGTTTCTCGGGGACAGCTAGGAGCACCGGAATCGCGAAGACCGCGAACCAGACGGCCGAGAATACCGCGATGGATCGGATGTTCAAGCCGCCGGCTGAGGTGACGCCGAACCAGCCCACCTCTTGGGCGATGAATCCGACGTAGCAGATCAGCAGCAAAAAGATGCCGCCGAAGTAGCCCATGGCCCAGCCGAAGCCAGACACTCGGCCGATCGTGTCTGGAGTGGAAACCTGCGGCAACATCGCGTTATACGAAACAACGGCGAACTCTTGAAAGACCGAGCCGGCGGCCAGCAGGATTAGCGCAATCCAGAGGTAGCTGGGATCGTTCCTGACGCTGAACATTCCCACCATCACGGCGATGACCAGCGCGCTCCAGATAGCGAGGCTGCGTTTGCGATGGCCGCCCGCATCGGCACGCTGCCCGGTGATCGGGGCGATAGCTGCGACCAGAAAGCCTGCTATCGCGGTTGAGATGCCCAGCCAAGTGTTGGCGCTAAGCCCGCCTGGACGGGCATCTCCAACCACCCCGCGCACCACGTACGGACCGAAGACGAATGAGGTGATGACCGCTGAGTACGCGGATGATCCCCAGTCCCACAGGGCCCAGGCGAGCACAACACGGCGCTTGATCCGAGTGCCAACAGTGAGCGTTGGCCCAATGTGCGCAGCGCCCGCTACTCGGTCGCTGTCCGTCATGGCTCCCCGATCTATCGCTGGAGTATCTATTTGGCCGGGATCTATCTGTCGGGCCACAGGCCGCGCTTGACGAGCACCTCTTTCAAGGTGTCGATGCGGTCGGTGAAGATCCCATCGACACCGGCATCGATGAGTCTCTCCATGGTTTCGGAGCCATTGACGGTCCAGATCTGGACCTTCTTCCCCGCACGATGAACGACATCAACCAGTGACGGCGTGAGGACAGTGAGCCGGCGGCCGCGTACCGGAACTGAGATCGGCATCTGGAGCACCGGAGCCGGCGTGTTCAACGCCCAGGTCAGCCACGGCGCGAACCGGTTAGCTGCTATTCCCAGTGCGCTTGCCGCGGACGGTACGCGCCGGCCCAGACGGCGCCGTAGCTCATAGAGGCGCCGGACGCCGAACGAACTGACACACACCCGGTCGTAGGCCTCGTACTCTTCGATGGTGGAGACGAGCAGCTCTACAGCAGCCGGCGATTTGGCGTCGACGTTGAATCGGGCGTCGGGGAATTCGGTCAAGAGTTCCGAGAGTCGTGGAATGGGATCGATGCCATGGATCCGCGCCTCGGACACTTCTGGATAGCTCAGGTCCGCAATCGCGCCAGTGTGGTCGGTCACGCGATCCAGCAGCGCATCGTGGAAGGCCAGCAGCACCCCGTCACGGGTGGCGTGCACGTCAGTCTCTAGGTAGCGGTAGCCAAGCGTGACCGCTTGCTTGAACGCGTGCATGCTGTTCTCGCGATGGAGATTCGGCTCGTAGGTGGCTCCGCCACGATGCGCGAAAGCCGTAAAGGGCACGTCGAAGAACGCATAATCAGCGGCCCTCATGCGCTCATTGTGCCTGGGCCGAAGGCCGAGGCGAGGTCATTGTGACTCTCCGCTATAGGCCGGGCAGCCGCTGCAGAAGCGCCTCGACAGATCCTGGCATCCAGCGAGGGATGCCGAGTGCCAGCAGATAGAGATACCCGAAGATTCCGCAGCAGCCGAAGAAGACGACCCAGAAGACGCCTTTCGTCGTTCTGGGCCACGTGCCGTAGCGGTGCAGTTCCTTTTTGAACCACATCATCAACTGGTGGGCCCACTCGAACTCACTGGACCAAACGGCCAGGCCGAGCAACACGAGCGGGATACCGCCAGGTCCTGGGATTGGG
>DATDKX010000080.1:0-2054 GCA_036519615.1 Propionibacteriaceae bacterium | reverse complement strand
CCCAAGAAGCCGCCCACGACGGCGAAGGCCGCCTGACCAGCCCAGCCCACCCTCCATGGCCGCCGACCCTGGTCGACGGCCAGCCAGCGTGCCCGAAGGGTTAAATCACAAGCTAAGGGGTCCCCGCACAGCAACGTTTCTTCACCAGCACGAACCCGCGCAGGTCCGTCACGTTCGCCCCGGCAAGGTTGTCGAGCGGGGACCCTAACCATTTGCTCACGCCGACCGAGCGTGACGCCCCGTGTGGGGCACGTCCTTCGGCGTCGTCTTACTTGGCCTTGTAGAAGAAGTAGTCGGCCGTGTAAGGCACAAACGCCTGATTACCGACGTCTGTTAGCGAGCTACAGCCCGTCGACGGTGCGAGCCCTCCAGTGGTGTTCAGCCGCTGGATGAAGGTGGTAACCGTCAGCTTGTCGCCACCGGTCGGTCCCTCCTGGACTCCAGTCATATCGAGCAGGAGCCAGGCAACCGCATTCCGGTCGACGGTGACCGAGCCATTGGGTTGGTGCAGCCTTGCCCAGACGATGCTCGTGTCCTTGTCCTGCCACGTGACGCGGATCGCGCCATCGGCCACCACCTTTGGATCAGTGTTCGGCTCAGACGGGTTGGGACTGAAGTAGTGGGTGATGATTTGCCTACCGTCGTCGTCGAACAGGGTGGCCTGCGGCGTGAAGAGTACGTAGGCGACGCCAGCGCCTGAGGGCCGGCAGACGTAGTTCTGGGTGCCGACACCGTGACCCACCAAGAACAACTCGTTCCCCTCTGGTACCGGCGCAAGGCCGGGGGGCAGGGGTGGCGGTGTAGTGCCGTCGGCCTGGACCGCCTGCGGCGACGAGAGTGCGAAAGCCGTAGTGGCGAGTCCCGCCAACACCATGCCTGCTACGGCCAAACTACCAATCGTTCTGAACAACTTTGACTTCAAATTCCTATACAACATTTTGATTCCTCCTTATTCGCCTTGTGGGGCCAGCGCCTGCAGGGCCTTCAGCGATCGCGCTCTCACCGGCTGATCCGCTGTGAACTGATTGCCAATCACCTGACGCCAGCTCCGCTACCGACTCGTCTCCGAGCCTGCGCTCGGCTACCCGAACACCCGCTACGCCTCCTAATGCCTGTCCGAGCTGACCGCGAAGGCGCGCGGGCAGGCTCGTTGTCCTGCTCTATTTCGGGCCAACCACCGAGCAACGATACACTTCGTCCGTCACGTTGAGAGTGATTTCAGGATCGGGTCCGGCCGCAGCCGCCAGGACCTGCGCTTCAGAAACGAACTGGTGAGGCGTAAATCCCTCGTTGAAAACTATGAGGACTTGCTGCCACAAGGGATTGAATCCCTCACCCTGGATGGCATCGATCACCGGCATGAACTCCTGCTCCTCGTCCAAATCGTTCGAAGCATAGATCGTGTTGACGCTCGGGTTCTTCCCGATCAACGAGCCTGCGGCATTGTCCGGCATCTCTTTCATATTGACGGTGACCAACTCACCCTCGTAGAAAGCGGGCATCTGACCCGCAGCGCCATTCGTGCTTCCCTGAGCGAGCGCCACGCTCGCCTGACCCGCTGTACTGAAAACGCAGAGCACCACAAGAGCGATGAATGCACGCGCCGATTTCCACCCAACGTGCATATTCTTCCCTCCTTCGATGTTTGTGTTGTGTGGTTCGAGGCCGAGCGGTTCGCCGGTGTGCCTGTGGCGCTCGAGCACCGCCGGCCACTGGCGAGAGGATGTCCTCGGCCCGTTGGTTGACCTGTTCGCCCGAGAGGCTTGATCATGGTCCGGCGCCGATCGTTCCCGCTCCGCACCGCGGCCCTCGCGCAGGAAGGGGCGACGGCTGGTCAGCCGCTCCGACCGTTCGGTCGTTTCTCTGAGCTCCTCCTTCCGGTTCGCCGTCAGGAGCTGAAGTTCGCGATCGCCGAGGCACAGCCGACGCCCTGAATCCAGGCGTTCTGCGTCCCGGCGATGTCGGGGGCGATGTCGTCGGCGGAGACGATCATCTGGGCGGTGAAGGACTCGTCGACACCGTCACCGGCGCGGTAGAAATCGGCCAGGAGCACC
>DATDKX010000079.1:0-9904 GCA_036519615.1 Propionibacteriaceae bacterium | reverse complement strand
GCCATGCCTGACCCGATCCTGGATCTCGACGAGGCCGTCGAGCCGCTGAACATTGTCCACGACGCCGCGGCCGGCTACCTGTCTTCGTTGGCGGATCGCAAAGTTCGCGACATCACAGCGTTGACCCGGCTGGCGGAGCTGCAGCAGACCCTTCCAGCTGACGGTATGGGCGGCACCAAGGCCGTCGCTGAACTTCTGGACCTCGGTACGGCCACAGCGACGCTCTCCAGCGGTCCACGGTTCTTCCACTTCGTTATCGGCGGAGCGACGCCGGCCGCGATGGCCGCCGACTGGTTGACGTCCCTCCTGGACCAGAACGCTTTCTCGCGCGTCTCGTCAGACTTCGCCTCGGCGGTAGAAGACGTCGCGCTGCAATGGCTACGCGAGCTTGTCGGGCTGCCGGACACCTGGGGTGGCGCCTTGGTGGGCAGCGCAACCTTCGCCAATTTCACCGGTCTGGCGTGCGCCACGCATTGGTGGGGCGAGCAGCACGGTGTCGATGTAACGGACCAAGGCCTAGCGGGTGTCGGACGTCGTATGCCCGTGCTCTCCGGAGGGTACGTACACCCCAGCGCTCGCAAGGCCCTACAGATGCTCGGCCATGGGCGGGATTCGGTTCAGGTGTGGGCTGCCGACGCTGTCGGGAGAGTCGATTTGGCCGCATTAGACAGGCAGCTGGCCGAGTTGGACGAACCAGCAGTCATTGTCGGAAATGCCGGCGAGGTCAACGCCGGTGATTTCGACCCGATCAGCGACCTCGCTGACATTGCCGAGCGCCGCGGCGCCTGGCTGCATTTAGATGCCTCGTTCGGAGTCTTCGCGGTGCTCTCCCCGCGAACCGCTCATCTGGTGCATGGCATGGAACGCGCCGACTCGATCGCCGCGGACGCGCACAAATGGCTCAACGTGCCATACGAGAGCGGCTTCGCGCTGATCGCCGAGCCGCAACGGCTGGGCCACGCTTTCGGCATGCCAGGCGCGCCGTACCTGCCGAGTCCGGACAGCCCAGGCGCGGGGTATGGCCTGTTTGGCCCGGAGTCCTCACGCCGGGCGCGGGCCCTGCCGATCTGGGCGACGCTACGCGCGTACGGCCGCGAGGGCTATCGCGCAATGGTGGAGCGTCATCTCGACTTGGCGCAGCGTATGGCGGCCCTGGTCGATGATGCACCTGATCTGGAGCGGCTGGCCGATGTACCGCTCTGCATTGTCTGCCTGCGTTATCGACCAGCTGGCCTCGATGATCAAGAGCGCCTGAATGCGATCAACCAACGGCTGGGTGAGGCGCTGCTGACGGATGGCCGCGTCTATGCCGGAACCACCCTCTATGGCGGGCAGATTGCGCTACGGCCTGCCATCACCAACTGGCGTACCAGCGAGCGGGATGTGGATTTCTTTCTCGAGGTGGTTCGTGAACTTGGGGCACGGGTTACCGATGAATCACCCTAAATCCGAGACATCTTTGCTCCTCGATCTTGAGCTTGTGACGGTGAGGATCACGCCAGCGACCCGAGCAGAGTGACGCCGAGAAACGCGGCAGCGTCTCCCCAGGCCGCTGCGGTACCGGCGGCTTCCAGCTGGGGCGACGAGCCGACCTCAGTGCTCATGGCGGCGCACCCGGCGATCCTATGTAGTCAGGGCGGCGTCACGGGCTTCGGGATTCGGAAGTCCCTTGGCTGATGTCGATTTGGCCGTGTCCAGGCGTGGCAGACTATTCCTTCGTGGTCGCCGTCTTCGGGCGTGAACGCCCGAAGACCAATGTGCCCAAGATGCGTAGGACCGGAAGACGACGTAGGTGAAGGTACGAGAGATCAGACGCCATGGGCATCAAGAAGACAGTGCCGCTATGACGGCATCTAGCGATGCTCAACAGCGCCGTGTCCGAGTGGGCCGGGCCCGAGATGCGGAGTTTGAGCCCGTCTATCACCATTACGGACCCCACCGGGCGGGCCTGCCTCCGCTGATTCCATACTTCCGGGAGCTCTGGAAGCGACGCGCCTTTGCGGCCGAGATGAGCAGGGCCACGATGCGCAGCGCCAACACGTCGACGTTCTTTGGGCAGGCGTGGCTAGTGCTCAACCCCTTGCTGCTCGCGGCGGTTTACTACATCCTCGTGACGATCATCCGTCGCCAGAGCGATCCCGCCTTCTTCGCGCATCTCACCTTGGGCATCTTCGCATTCCAGCTCGTGGGCCACTCGATCACCAGTGGCGCAACCTCGGTGACCAGCTCTGGCAAGCTGCTGTTGAATACGCCGTTCCCTCGGTTGCTCATTCCGCTGTCCGCGGTGCGTACGGCTTTCTTCCGCTTTCTGCCCACTGTGCCGGTCTACTTCGTCTTCCACGCGATCTTTCTGACGCACGTGTGGTCGCTGAAGATGCTGCTGTCCCTGTACTTCCTTGCCACCATGATCGTCTTCGGCATGGGCTTAGCGGCCTTTTTCGCCGCACTCCAGGTCTACTTCCGTGACACGTCGAGCTTCCTGCCGTTCTTCGTGCGGATTTGGATGTATTTGTCGCCGATCTTGTGGGCACCCGAACACATCATCGGCAGATTTCACGGACCGATCCTCACCCTCATTCAGCTCAACCCCATGTATTCCATGATCGGCGGCTACACCGAACTGTTGCAGAACGACGCGTTCCCACCTCCTTATATGTGGATATCGGCGGCCGTCTGGGCGCTCGTGGCTGCAGTGATCGGATTCTTGTACTTCATTTCGAGGGAGCGTGAGTTTGCTGTCCGTCTTGTCTAACGGCGAGCTCCCGCTGGCAGTCAAGGTCAATGACCTATCGATCACCTATCGCACGACGTTCGAACGCAGGCCGACTCTCAAGCAGGCCTTGGTGCGCTTCGGACGCGGACAGCGTGCGGTGCGGGAAGTCGAGGCGATCAAGAACATCTCCTTCGAGGTGCGTACGGGTACGGCGCTGGGCATCATCGGCTCGAACGGCGCCGGCAAGTCCACTTTGATGCGAGCCATGGCTGGAATCCTGCCGCCGACGAGCGGTTCGATCGAGGTGTGGGGTCGGGCCAGCACTCTTCTGGCGCTCGGGGTCGGCTTCAACAAGAACCTGTCGGGGCGGGAAAACATCATTCTGGGTGGCTTGGCGGCAGGCCTGTCTCGCCGCGAGGTGGAGGAGCGCGCCGACGAGGTCGCTGAATGGACCGAGCTTGGCGACTTCATCGATATGCCCATGCGGACGTACTCCTCGGGCATGTCAGCTCGGGTGGAGTTCTCGGTTGCCGTTCATATGAAGCCCGACATCTTGATGATCGATGAGGCCCTGTCGACTGGTGACGCGCACTTTCGGGAGAAGGCGAACGCCAAGATGGCTGAACTGCGTGACACCGCACGGGCCATGTTTCTGGTGAGCCATGGACTCGGCAGCATCAAGGAGATGTGCAACGAGGCGATCTGGCTCGACAAGGGCAAGCTCATGATGCGTGGCGAACCCTCAAAAGTTGTAAACGCCTATATGAAGTTCGTGAAGGTCAAGAAGCGCGAGAGCGCCATGGAGGATATGTAGCTGGGCCTGGTCATGGGTTCAGCACGAACCGGCCTCGGCGTACGACGTTGACGCTATGGAGATGCTCATGCTGATTTCGATAGGGGAGCTCATCAGGTCACGTATCAGACTCGCGTTGGTCGGGATCTCGCTCGCTCTCGTCGCAGTTGCCTGCGGTTCTGTTGCAGCGGCGCCGCCCATCCCGCCTGACGGGCCATTGGTGCAGCAACTGACCGGTGACGTAAGCGATGCCAGAGCAATGAAGCACCTGCAGGCACTGCAGAAGATCGCCGACGAGCACGGCGGCAACCGAGCCGCCGGAACTCCCGGCTACGACGCGAGCGTCGAGTACGTGGTCCGCGTGCTGCGTAAGGCCGGGTTCAAGGTCAGCACCCCGACCCATGAGGGGTGGCATCGCAGGCGCGCCAGCGAGCCACAGCGCAATGTCATCGCGCAAACCCGCACCGGAAACCCGAGTCAAGTCGTGATGATCGGCGCCCACCTCGATTCGGTCGAGGACGGCCCAGGCATCGTCGACGACGGCTCTGGCGTGGCGACCCTGCTGGAGATCGCCACCCAGCTCGGCGCCGACCCGTCGGTGCAAAACATGGTGCGGTTCGGGTTCTTCGGCGGCGAGGAGAACGGCGCCGAGGGCTCTACCGGCTACGTAGAGGCTCTGTCGGCCGCCGACCGTCAAAAGATCAAGCTGTATCTGAACGTTGACATGGTGGCCTCCCCGAACGGCGGCTACTTCGTCCAGGGTGGCAAAGGCGACGACCCGGAGGAAGCGGGACCGGCGGGTTCGGCCACGATCGCGCGGGTGCTCGCCGACCAGCTGGTCAAGACCGGCGTGACGAGGCCAGAGACCATCGAGTTCGTCGGTGACGACGAATCGGCGTTCATCGAGGCGGGCATCCCGGTCGGAGGCGCCGAGAACGGCGACGAGGATCAGAAGATGCGTCGGCAGGCCAAAGACTGGGGCGGCCAGGCCGGCGAGCGCTATGACCGCTGCTACCACCAGGCTTGCGACAACGTCGACAACGTCAACCGGGACGTGCTCAACCACTATCTCCGCGCACTCGCTGGCACCCTCGCCCACTTCGCGACATCCACCGCGGAGCTGCGCTGACCTCGGGGGGGCGGAGACCGGCTCAGCAGGCGGCCTAGCCCGCCTCGAGCCTCCACTTCAGAAAGTCAGCCAGATCACCCGACTCGCCGTCCTTAGCGCCTCTGCCGATAACCAGCGGCGGCGGACTCGGCGTCAGCTTCACACCGGTGAAACGCTCCCGCAGCCCACCCGGGACAGTGAGCACGTAATAGGAGCCGTCCTCGCCGATCGCGATACTTTCGTTTTTGCGGATGTACCAGCCAACCTTGTCGGTCTTCACCGACTGGCCGCCGTACAGCGTCGCCCGTATCGGGTGCGCAGCAACGCCCTTGGCCTTGGCGGCCGCCACGAACTCATCAATGAGCTTCTGAGCCTCGCGTGATTCGCCGCGCGCCTGAGCTGCGGCTAGCTGTGCCCGCCGGGCGGCTTCTTCGGCGCGGGACATACACGGATCGTAACGTCCGTCACAATGCACCGGTTGGAACCACTCGGCGGTATCGATCTGTGAGGAGCCGGACTTAACCGGCCGGGCCGCGTAGACTGCCCTTGCTCTTTCCCCAATGAGGAACCCATGGCCCAAACCACCACCATGCTTGAGTCCCCAGCAGGCGACAATGCCCCAGAGCCCAAACGGCGGCGCGTGCTGCTGAAGATCTTGATCGGCATTGCGGCGCTGCTCGTCGCGGTGATTGGCGCCGGGCTGCTATACGCCGCGACCATCGATCGCAGCTTGACCAAGAACCTTAACCGAGGTGTCGAGCTCCCGACGGAGGAATCCTCCGCGCGGCCCCCAAAGGAAGCCCAGGAGACCGGCACGTTGAATTACGTGTTGCTAGGCTCCGACAGTCGCGATCCGGGCAACCAAGGCAACGGGCGCAGCGACACCATCATGGTGGTCCACCTCAACGCGAAACGCACCAAGGCCTACATCATCTCTTTCCCGCGCGACATGTATGTCAATATCCCGGGCTATGGCAGGAACAAGATCAATGCGGCATTCGCCTTCGGCGGTCCGCAGTTAGCTGTCCGGACGCTGGAGAGCCTCACTGGCGTACGCATGGATCATGTCGTGCTGATTGACTTTCAAGGCTTTATCAGGCTCACCGAAGATCTGCACGGCGTGACCGTGACCAATAAGACCGCCTTCTCCGCCCACGGTTTTCACTATCCCAAGGGCAAGATCACGATCGCTGGTGACGAAGCACTGTGGTTCGTCCGAGAGCGCAAATTGCTGCCCGGCGGTGATCTTGATCGCGCTGAAAACCAGCGCAATGTGATCAAGGCCATCGTAGAGAAGGGTCTGAGCGCAAAGGTGATCTCTGATCCCGCGACCTTCGTCACCTTCATCGGAAATGTGGCCAAGCACCTGACGGTCGACAACGGTCTTACCGAAAGCGAGATCAGGCGTGCTGCTCTTTCGCTGCGGCTGACGGGGGAGGACATCGAGCTACTTCAGGCCCCGATCTCGGGTTTTGGAACCGCCGGCGATGGGCAGAGCATTGACGTAGTAGACACTGCCAAGATGTCCGAGATGTCGACTGCCCTCAAGAAGGACAAGCTCGCGGACTACATGAAGAAGTATCCGCAAGGGTAGGGATGGACTTCGCCAGCAAGCCGCGGGAGCAGATCGAGCACCAGCAACCGCCCGAGCGGCTGGCCGTGCTTCGCAGCCTGCGGCAGCTGTGGCGGCATAAATACTTCCGCGAGCTCCTGGCGGTCCGCATCGCCATTCAAACCAGTGACGGCATACTCCAGGTCGCGCTTGCCGCGTACGTGCTCTTCTCGCCCGAACGGCAACCGGACGCGGTCTCTATCGCCATCGTGCTGGCAATCACACTGCTGCCGTTTTCGATTTTGGGACCCTTCGCTGCTGTGGTCATCGACCGGGTGTCCCGTCGGCAGGTCCTGGTCTATGCCAACCTGGCGCGAGCTGTGGTGACGCTCGGCCTTGCTGCGCTGATTGCGACTGGAGTGCAGACCCTCGGCGTGCAGGCTCTGATCTATGGCGGCTTGCTGCTTGCCATGGGCATCAACCGCTTCCTGCTGGCGGCGTTGTCGGCTGCGCTGCCGCACACCATCGACCCAAGCGAATACATGATCGCTAATTCGGTCGTACCCACCATCGGTCCAGCCGGATTGCTGGTCGGTGTTGCGGTGGCAACTCCGCTCCGGCTGATCTTGGGTCATGTGATGCCCGACTTCCGAGCCAATGCGATCTTGTTTCTTATCGCTGTTGCAGGGTTCGTAGTAAGCGCAATCCTGGCGCTACGGATCCCCCGGCGCCAGCTTGGCCCCGACCAGAGGACGGCGCCGAAAGCTCGCGAGGTGATTAGTGGCCTGATGGAGGCGATGGCGCATCTGCGACGTAAGCGGGCCGCCGGTCTTGGCCTGATGACCATTGCGGCGCACCGGCTGATCCACGGGATCGTCACAGTGACAGTGATCTTGGTCTATCGCAATTACTTCCACGCCCCGGATCAGCTGGATGCAGCGATCGCCGATCTCGGGCTGCTGGTGGTGATCACAGGGGCCGGGTTTGTCTTCGCGTCGGTGGTAACGCCACCCGGGAGTGCGCGACTCGGTGTGCGCAGCACGATGATCATCGCTTTGCTGGCTTCGGCGGTCTTTCAGCTGGTGCCGGGCTCAATCTACGCTCGGATACCGCTGATGGTGGCCGCGTTCTTGCTGGGGCTAACCGCGCAGGCGATCAAGATCTGTGTCGACACGCTCGTGCAGGCTCACGTGGCTGACGAGTTCAAGGGCCGGGTCTTCGTGATCTATGACGTGATCTTCAACGTCGCGCTCGTGGCTGCGTCGGTGATCGCCGCGATAATCCTGCCGGCGAATGGCAAGTCGGTCATGATCCTGATCATCATGTCGATCTGCTACCTGCTGATCAGTGTGTGGTTCGCGCTGGCCAGCCGCGGCGTCAGCATGAACGAAGGCACCGAGTCCTTGCAGGCGATTAGTTAGCTGCTCGCGCAATGCCGACGCTCGCAGCTGTACCTACCGCATTGCGAACACGTTCGGGTCGCCGCCGAGACGCTGGCCGGTCCGAACCTTGGAGATCTCGGCCATGTCGGCATCGTCGAGTTCGAAGTCGAAGATGTTGATGTTCTCTCGGATCCGATCCGGATGCACTGACTTGGGGATGACGACACAGCCCAGCTGCACATGCCAGCGCAGCACGATCTGGGCCGGCGTACGGTCCTTGCGTTGCGCCACCTCGACGATCTGGGGATTCTCCAGCAGGCCTTTGCCCTGACCCAGCGGACCCCACGACTCGGTAAGGATCCCGTGCTGCTGATGGAATTCGCGCAGCTCCTCCTGCGGGAACTCCGGGTGCAGCTCGATCTGGTTGACCGCCGGCGTCACGTCCGTCTCGGCGAGGAGCCGTTGCAGATGCGGGATCTCGAAGTTGGATACACCGATCGAGCGCACCCGCCCGTCGGCCAGCAGCTTCTCGAAGGCCCGCCAGGTCTCGACGTACTGGTCGAACATCGGCAGCGGCCAATGGATAAGAAACAGGTCGAGGACGTCGATGCCCAGCTTGTCCATGCTGCCGTCGAAGGCGGCGAGGGTGGTGTCGTAGCCGTGCTCGCTGTTAGTCAACTTGGTGGTGATGAACAACTCGTCCCGTGGCACGTCGCTCTCAGCGATCGCGGCGCCGACACCTTCTTCGTTGCGGTAGCCCTGTGCAGTGTCGATCAGCCGATATCCCGCCTCGAGTGCTTCGGTGACGGCTTGCTTGGTTTGCTCCGGCGGGACCAGAAACACCCCGAAGCCCAGCTGCGGGATCTGCAAGCCGTTGTTCATTACCAGCGACGGAACTGTGGACATGTCACTCCTCTTCGAGGTCCTTGGGTCTGGTCTGTGCGGCGTGCTGCGCGGCCTTGAACTGCTCGGGCGACACCCGCGCGGCCATCGTCTGGAGCAAATTCTTCACCGATCCGGCCACCACCTTGTGATCGCCTGCCATCAACGCCTTGAAGGCATCCCGCGCCACCTCGGCCGGATCGTCCTTGGGGCCCTGGGCTACCGGCGTGTTCTGCATGTCCGCGCGGTCGAAGAGCTCGGTGTCGGTTGGTCCAGGCAGTAAGGCCGTGACAGTGACTCCGGTCTCCTTGAGCTCGTAACGAATCGCCTCGGCAAAGGACAACAGAAAAGACTTCGAGGCGGCGTACGTCGCGTAGTACGGCCCAGGCATCGTGGCGGCAACCGACGATGTGATCAACACCCGGCCCTCGCCGCGGTCCACCATGGCCGGCAGCAAGCGCTTCGATAGATGGACCACCGAGCCGATGTTCAGCTGGACCAGAGCAAGATCACGTTCCAGGTCGGTCTCCAGGAACGGACCACCAACAACGCGACCGGCATTCAACGCCAGGATGTCGACCGACCGGCCGCCCTGCTGGATCGCTGCGGCGACTCTCTGGTTGCCCTCGTACGTCGCCAGGTCAGCCTGGAGCCCAGTGACTGCCGCGCCGCCGGCCCGCAGCCGCTCTTCTGCCTGGTCGACGCCTTGCTCGGCAACGACCAGGACTTCGAAGTTCTCGTCCGCGCACACCTTGGCAAACTCATAGCCGATCCCGCTGGATCCTCCGGTGATCACAGCGAACTTCCGACCCTCGTATGTGTTCATAACCCTCCTGTGCGAGCAGTCTCTACAACGAAGGGTTCCCATCAAGCGGTGGGCTCAAACACGCTGTCCATGGAGATGGTTGATCGACAACACCTCGGCCAAAGGGGCAACACCCTCTGCGTTTCGACCAACAGATTGGACAACACCTAGCTGTCAGATTTCTTTGCATGACGCTCATCGAGGCGCTTGATTGGGAATGGTGCGAACTAGTCCGTTGTCAGCGGACTGCCGTCAGGCGCTGGGCTGATCGACATGACGACTTGGCTTGGTGCCGGTCGCTCGACGACATTCTGTCCCTTGCCAGGCTGAACTCAGACCCTGTCCTCGGGGCCCTTCTGACCGAACTTTCTTCGGGTGATCAGCTGGCTGCCCGTGTGGTGCTGCAATCGCTGATCGGCCGAATGGTGCGCATGGCGCAGCGCGATCCACGGTCCAGCATTGAGCACTACTTGGCATCTCTGTGGTGTGTGATCAATAACTACCCGCTGAGCCGACGGCCGGTACGGATTGCGGCAAACCTTTCGCTGGAAGCTCTGAAGGCAGTCTCCAATGAGTACCGGTGGCTGAGGCGAGGTGAGGTCACGCTATGGCCGTCAAGTGAATCGCTAGAGGAACTACTCCAACCGGCCGGCATTGACGGGTGCTCCT